>NZ_JAWHPJ010000033.1:0-135789 GCF_032587815.1 Pseudomonas syringae group sp. 26L6 | reverse complement strand
GAACGAGCGTCGTCAGGGATAACACTATCGTGCCCATGCTCCGCGTGGGCATGCCGGTCTGGACGCTCCGCGTCCTCTTGCGACGCAGAGCGTCGTGAACTGCATTTCCCACGCGGGAGAAGAACGAGCGTCGTCAGGGATAACACTATCGTGCCCATGCTCCGCGTGGGCATGCCGGTCTGGACGCTCCGCGTCCTCTGACGACGCAGAGCGTCATGAACTGCATTCCCACGCTGGAGCGTGAGGAACGAGCGGTGTTCTGGAGAACCCGTCTTGACCATGTCCTCTGTATTTATGTGCCACAAAGCCCAATAAAAAAGCCCCCGACGCGCTAAGCGGCAGGGGCTTTTTTCGTAGCCGGGCGGTTTTAGACCGGGACCGGCTCCGACGCTTTACCTACAGGCTGCAAAGGCAGCAATGGCGCATGTGGATCAGCTTCGATGGAAGCTCTCCAGGCGGCCAGCCACTCTTCGTGACCTTCGCTCCAGACGCGCTCATGCAGGCGTCCAAGGGCGACCGGGTCGCTCAGCAGCATCAGACGTTCCTGATTGCCGAGTTTGGCCGGACCTACCTTCAGAGCCTGATCAACACGCTCCATACGCACCACTTCGATCGGCTGTGCCTGACGGTGACGCGAGGTTGCCAGGGCGCAGGCCAGAGCATTCTGGCGAGGATCCACCACAGCCCGAATGAAGCCTTGTTTCAGCGCATGCCAGCGGTTCTCGTAGGTGTACTGATCCGTCGAGATCAACTCTTGCGGCGGTTCGAACTCTTCAGGAATCAGGAAGAACTTCTCGTCACGCGCCTTGACGCCCAGATTGGTACGGCTGGAAATCACCGACACAGGAATCGACAGCATCAACGAGACCACAATCGGCGCAAGCCACCACAGGAAGCTCGGGTTCAACCAGAACACCAGCAAGGCCCAGCATGCGCCCAGCAGTGTCTGTGGACCATGACGCTTAACGGCTTCGATCCACGGCGTGGAGTCGTCGTCGCGTTGCGGAGAGTTCCAGGTCGCGGCCCAGCCCAGGAAAGCGGCCAGTACGAAGCGGGTGTGGAACAGCATGCGCACCGGTGCCAGCAGCACCGAAAAGAGCATTTCCAGCAGCATCGAAACGGTGACCTTGAACTTGCCACCGAAGCCTTTCGCGCCCTTGGCCCAGATCAGAATGACGCTGAGCAGTTTAGGCAGGAACAGCAGGACGATGGTCGTCGAGAACAACGCAACAGCTTTTTCCGGGTGCCATTGTGGCCACAGCGGATACAGCTGACGCGGTTCAAGGAAGTAAGTCGGCTCCATCAGTGTGTTCACCGCCAGCAAGGCCGTGGACAGCACGAGGAAGAAGAACCACAACGGTGCAGACAGATACGACATCACACCGGTCAGGAACACCGCGCGGTGAACCGGGTGCATGCCCTTGACCAGGAACAGCCTGAAGTTCATCAGGTTGCCGTGGCACCAGCGACGGTCACGCTTGAGTTCGTCCAGCAGGTTGGGCGGCAATTCTTCATAACTGCCCGGCAGGTCGTAAGCAATCCACACCCCCCAGCCGGCACGGCGCATCAGCGCAGCTTCGACGAAGTCGTGAGACAGGATCGCACCGGCAAAGGCACCTTTACCCGGCAGCGGCGCCAGGGCGCAATGCTCGATAAACGGCTTCATGCGGATGATCGCATTGTGACCCCAATAGTGGGATTCACCCAACTGCCAGAAGTGCAGACCGGCGGTGAACAGCGGACCATAGACCCGGGTAGCGAACTGCTGCATGCGTGCATACAGCGTGTCCATACCCGACGCACGTGGCGCGGTCTGGATGATACCAGCGTCCGGCGTGGCTTCCATCAGGCGAACCAGACTGGTCAGACACTCTCCGCTCATGACGCTATCGGCATCGAGCACGACCATGTAGCGGTATTCACCACCCCAACGACGGCAGAAGTCGTCCAGGTTGCCGCTTTTGCGTTTTACGCGACGACGACGACGGCGATAGAAGATCTTGCCGAAACCTTTGGTCTCGCGGCATACGTCCAGCCAAGCCTGTTGCTCGGCAACGGCAATGTCGGTCTCGTTGGTGTCGCTGAGTACGAAGAAATCGAAACGATCCAGATCACCCGTAGCCGCGACCGACTCGAACGTAGCGCGCAGGCCGGCGAAAACCCGTGGCACGTCTTCGTTGCAGATCGGCATGACCAGCGCAGTACGTGCGCCCTTTTCGATCGGCTCGTTGCCAGCACTGGCCCCCGAGATACGGTATTTGTCGCGACCGGTGAGCAGCTCAAGGAAGCCCATCAGTGCGGTCCAGAAACCGGCCGACACCCAGCAGAAGAGAATCCCGAACAGCAACAGAATGCTGGTCTGCAAGGCATAAGGCATGACCTGCAAAGCAGTCTGCACAAAGGTCTGACGGGTGATTTCGTCGAGCGAAACCAGCGACCAGCCCTGATACGGCAGAATGCCCTTCATGTACCAGCCAGCCACGATCGTCTGGCCCAGCATGAGGATCAGCAGGATGTAGCGACGGATCGAACCGACGGTGCGCCAGCGCGCCTTCGGCAGATCCCGCGGCAGATCATCATGCGCGGGCTTGGGCGGGTTGGTCTTGCCGGTCAGGCGACGCCAGCCGCGTACCAGAATGTTGGTGCGCCATGGTTCTGGCACGACCTTGGTCCGGCGAATGGGCGGTGTGGCCTTGAGGCACAGGCGACCGCTGGCATCGACGCCGAGCATCTCGGCGTCCTCCAGCTGGTCTGCGGTGGTCAGCGTAAGGCGGCGACCCACCGAAGCCTGAGCGGCCTCGGCAGGGTCATTGACCGGCTGCGCAGAAAGACGCTCATGCAACTCGGCGAAGGTCTTGCAGCCGGCAAGTTCTGCCCGCTGCTCGTCGCTCATCGGTAAATGCGCCAGGTACTCGTTCAGAGACACTGGCACCGGTAGAGAATTACTCATCGCTCGGCAACTGATAGCTCCAGGTCTCGGTCATGACTTGCAACGTCTTGGCCGGTTCCGGATGGGTGGGTGCTGCCTCGGTTTCAGGCTGCTGAATCTCTTTACCGTCCTTGTCCTTGGCTACGTCAGCCTTGGCTACGTCAGCCTTGGCTGCATCGGCTTTGGCAACTTCGCCTTTACCTTTCGCAGCGTCGGCCTTGCCAGCTTCAGGCTTGGCGGTCTCGGGTTTGGCGGCTTCAGGCTTCGGCGCGTCGGCCTTGGCGATTTCTACCTGGTCGTTGGCAGATTCCTTGGCAACTGCCGGTTTGGCAGCTTCCTTGGCAGCAGCCTTCTTCTCTTCAGCTTTGTCTGCAACGAGCAGCGCAGGTTCCTTGCCCGGTTCGGCAGGGATTTCACGCAGCAGGTAAGCGCGCATTTCGGTTGGCTTGCCGGAATCCTTGACCTTCACACGCAGGGTCAGGCGGTAGCCTTTGGTGACCGGGTTATAGCGCAGGTTGTTTTCCACCAGTTCGACGTTGTCGTCAGTGGTCACCTGGCTGCGAATAGTCTTGTCTTCCGGCAATGCGGCCAGTACCGGGCCCACGAAGTCGACCAGGAAGGCAAGGCTGCCATCTGGCTGACGGATCAGGTTGGACTGACGCACATCACCGATGGAGCGTTGGGTCTGCTTGACCCAGCCCAGATCCGGCGAGTGGATCGAGTTTTCCTGCATGGTCCAGTGCAGACGGTAATCGAATGCCATTTCCTTGCCTGGCTCTGCGAGAGTCTCAGGCTTCCAGTAGGCCACGATGTTGTCGTTGGTCTCGTCGGCAGTCGGAATTTCGACCAACTCGACGGTGCCCTTGCCCCAGTCACCCTTCGGCTCGATCCAGGCGCTTGGACGTTTGTCATAGCGGTCATCGAGGTCTTCGTACTGGCTGAAGTCACGGCCACGTTGCAGCAGACCGAAACCACGCGGGTTTTCGACCGAGAAGCTGCTGATCGACAGATGTTTAGGGTTGTTCAGCGGACGCCACAACCACTCACCGTTGGCAGCCTGAATCGACAGACCGCTGGAGTCGTGCAGTTCGCGACGATAGTTAGGTACACGCGAAGGCTGGTTGGCACCGAACAGGAACATACTGGTCAATGGCGCAACACCGAGCTTGTTGACCTTGTCACGCAGGAACATGCGCGACTTGACGTCAACCAGAGTGTTGGTGCCAGGACGCAGGGTCAACTGATAAGCACCGGTAGCGCGCGGCGAGTCGAGCAGCGCGAAAATCACCAGATGATTGTCATCCGGGCCCGGCTTCTCGATCCAGAATTCCTTGAAGCGCGGGAACTCCTCACCAGACGGCGATGCAGTGTCGATTGCCATGCCGCGTGCGGACAGGCCATAGACCTGACCCTTGCCGATCACGCGGAAGTAGCTCGCGCCCAGCATGGTCATGATTTCGTCCTGCTTGTCATCCTTGTTGATCGGATACAGGACACGGAAACCGGCATAACCCAGTTTCTCGGTGGATTTGGGGTCGATCTTCAGATCGCCGAAATCGAAACGACTGGAGTCATACTTGATTTCGTCGACGCTGGTGGCGGTCACTTCGTTGATCTTGACCGGCGTGTCGAAGTGCATGCCCTGGTGGTAGAAAGACACTTTGAACGGAGTCTTCTCGCCCGCCCATTCGGCCTTGTCATCGCGGAAGCGAATCTTCTGATAGTCGGCAAACTTCATATCGCGAAGCTCGTTCGGCAGATTGCTCCTTGGAGCCTCGAACTTCTGCCCGGCCAGTTCTTTGGCTTTTGCCGTTACATCATCAAGATTGAACGCCCACAGCTGACCTGCACTGAACAGGCATACAAGGGCCGAGCTTGCCAGAAGTGCACTACGCAACCGCTTGACAGGTGTCTTTGGAGCATCACAGGGACTAACAATCACGAGCAACCCTCGCCGAAAAACAGATGAAAAAACCAACGGCCAGCTATCAATGCCGGGTTGGCGAGCATTGTTCCGACTCCGAATGGGCTTAATGATTCCCCAACCCGGTGTCAGAACCGCTTTTGTCATACCAAATGGACCAACAGTGTCGATCCCCGTAACGCGCGATTATCCAGCAGCGCGCGCCACAACGCATCAGGTATGACAAAGAAATTTATTTCCCGTGCGACCGGAAAATTCAGGGGAGAAACGATGAAATCGTAGCTTATGTATCGAACAAAAATGTCACTGGGCCATCATTTATCAAGTGCACTTGCATGTCCGCACCAAATTGGCCCGCAGCCACAGCGGTATGCGCGATTCTGGCCTGACTCAATAGATAGTCGAACAGCTCGGCGCCCAGCGCTGGAGCAGCGGCTTTCGAGAACCCCGCACGCAACCCGCTTTTGGTATCCGCGGCCAGCGTGAACTGCGAAACCAGCAACAACCCGCCACCTACCTCGCGCAAGGATAAATTCATCTTGCCGTCGGCATCGCTGAACACTCGATAATTAAGCAGCTTGTGCAGCAACTTATCGGCACTGGCGCGGGTGTCTTGAGGCTCTATGCCCACCAGCACCAATATGCCCTGATCGATAGCACCGACAACTTCGCCGCCCACCTCGACGCGTGCGTTTCGCACGCGCTGCAACAAACCTTTCATAAATGCCTTTCCAGACTCAAAACCAATACCAGGCTGCTGTCATGCTTCTTCGGGCGGGAGGTCGAGCAGGTTGCGCGCAATTTCTGCAGCGGCACGCACCAGCGCATCAGCGATACCGGATTCCGACGCCGAATGGCCAGCCTCACGAATGACCTGCAGTTCGCTGCCGGGCCAGTTCTGATGCAACTCCCAGGCATTATCCAGCGGGCAGATGACGTCATAACGACCGTGGACGATGATCGCCGGCAGGTGCGCGATCTTTGGCATGTCGCGAATCAACTGGTTTTCCTCAAGGAACGCCTTGTTCATGAAGTAATGGCATTCGATGCGCGCAATGGACAGCGCACGGTGCGGTTCGGCGAAGCGATCGACCACTTGCGGGTTGGGGCGCAAGGTTGCACAACGCCCTTCCCAGGTCGACCAGGCTTTGGCAGCGTGCATCTGGGCGATCTGGTCCGGCCCGGTGAGGCGCTTGTGGAAGGCAGCCAGTAGGTTGTCGCGCTCATCCAGCGGGATCGGTGCTACATAATCCTGCCAGTAATCCGGGAACAGACGGCTGGCACCCGCTTGATAGAACCAGTCGATTTCCTGCTGACGGGCCAGGAATATGCCTCGCAAAATCAGCGCGTGCACACGGTCGGGATGGGTCTGCGCGTAAGCCAGGGCCAGAGTCGAGCCCCATGAGCCGCCGAACAGCACCCATTTGTCGATTCCGAGGTGCTCGCGAATCCGCTCAAGGTCCTCCACCAGTTTCCAGGTGGTATTGTTCTCAAGACTGGCATGCGGTGTGGAACGACCGCAGCCACGCTGATCGAACGTTACGATACGGTACAGGTTAGGATCGAAATAGCAGCGACTGTGCGCATCGCATCCGGAACCAGGGCCGCCATGAATGAATACCACTGGCAACCCTTCTGGCGAGCCACTTTCATCGACGTAAAGCACATGCGGTTGTTCCACGGCCAGATCGTGCCGGGCGTAGGGTTTGATCTGCGGGTACAAAGTCTGCATAAGTGCTCCATAAGTCCAGTTCAGAGGCTTCTATTATTCTGCCGTTGGGCATCATAAACCCGAAACGAAGAATCAGCATGCTGCACGTCATTGATCGGGATGGAACGATCGATGCAAGCGTTTTGCCAATTTGGTCAGCGCGCGAACCAGAGCCGTTGCCTTGGGTCGAAGCGAGGGCGCTGCCTTCAATTATTTCTACTATTTTCAGGAAATAACTGACGACACGCCTACAGTCTAAGAATCCCGTTTTCCATTCGTCAGACTACTTGAGGTTGTACCGATGTCTCAGGAACCACTTGTTCGTGACGCTGATGTGGCTGCTTTCCGCGCCGCTGTGCTCGCCAAACTCACCTATTCGGTGGGCAAGGACCCCGACCATGCGTTTGAGCATGACTGGTTTGAAGCTGTTGCCCTTGCCGCCCGCGACCACATGGTCGAACACTGGATGGACCACACGCGGCAGATTTATCGCAAGGTCCAGAAGCGCGTTTACTACCTGTCTCTGGAATTCCTCATTGGCCGACTGCTCTACGACAGCCTGAGCAACCTCGGCCTGCTGGAAGTGGCTCGCGAAGCATTGACCGAGCTGGGTGTGGATATCGAACGTATCCGCTTGCTTGAACCGGATGCAGCGCTGGGCAACGGCGGCCTGGGTCGTCTGGCAGCGTGCTTCATGGAAAGCATGTCGACCCTGGGCATTGCCGGGCACGGTTATGGGATTCGTTACGAGCACGGGCTGTTTCGTCAGGGCATCGTCGACGGCTGGCAGCAGGAACAGACCGAAAACTGGCTGGACTTCGGCAACCCGTGGGAATTCGAGCGTCCTGAGGTGGTTTACTCCATCGGTTTCAGTGGCAGCGTCGACACTGTGGTGACCGAAGCGGGCGACTCGCGTCAGGTCTGGCGTCCGGGCGAAACCGTTCGGGCCATTGCTTACGACACCCCTGTGGTCGGCTGGCGCGGGAAAAGCGTCAACACTCTGCGCTTGTGGCGCGCCCGTGCAGTGGAAGACCTGCATCTGGAACGTTTCAACGCGGGCGACCACTTTGGCGCCGTCGCCGAAGTAGTGCGCGCCGAAAGTATTTCCCGCGTGCTGTACCCGAACGATGCAACCGAAGCGGGCCAGGAACTGCGCCTGCGCCAGGAATACTTCTTTGTTTCCGCATCGCTGCAGGATTTGCTGCGCCGCCATCTGAACCAGCACGCCACGCTGACCGATCTGCCAGACCATGCAGCGATTCAGATGAACGACACGCACCCGTCCATTGCGGTGGCCGAGCTGATGCGTCAGTTGATCGACAACCACAACATCCCGTGGGACACCGCTTGGAAAATCACCGTCGGCACCCTTGGCTACACCAACCATACGCTGCTGCCGGAAGCGCTGGAGACCTGGTCGGTCGGCCTGATGGAGCGGATGCTGCCGCGCCACATGCAAATCATCTACCTGATCAACGCGCAACACATCGACACACTGCGCGCCAAAGGCGTCGACGACGTCAACGTGCTGCGTGCGGTATCGCTGATCGAAGAAGACAACGGTCGTCGGGTACGCATGGGCAACCTGGCGTTCCTCGGCTCGCACAGCGTCAACGGCGTTTCGGCGCTGCATACCCAACTGATGCGCAAGACCGTGTTCGCCGAGCTGCACAAGATCTATCCGGAGCGGATCAACAACAAGACCAACGGCATCACCTTCCGCCGCTGGCTGTTCCAGGCCAACCCGAAGCTGACCGAAATGCTCGTCGAAGCGCTGGGTGAGGACGTTCTGGATAATGCCGAGACTCGCCTCAAAGAGCTTGAGCCGTTCGCCGATAAGTCTTCGTTCCGCAAGCAGATGGCCGACCAACGCCTGCACAGCAAGCGCGCACTGGCAGCAATCATTCATGAACGCTTGGGTATTGCCGTCAATCCTGCAGCGATGTTCGACGTCCAGGTCAAACGGATTCACGAATACAAACGCCAGTTGCTGAACCTGTTCCACACCGTAGCGCTGTATCAGGCAATTCGTGCCGAGCCAGGCACAGACTGGGTTCCGCGGGTGAAGATCTTCGCTGGCAAGGCGGCGGCCAGTTATCACTCGGCCAAGCTGATTATCAAGCTGACCAACGATATCGCCCGGACCGTGAACAACGACCCGACGGTGCGTGGCCTGCTGAAAGTGGTGTTCATGCCCAACTACAACGTCAGTCTGGCGGAGAGCATCATCCCGGCAGCCGACCTGTCCGAGCAGATTTCCACGGCAGGCCTGGAAGCTTCAGGGACCAGTAACATGAAGTTCGGCCTCAACGGCGCGCTGACCATCGGCACGCTGGACGGTGCCAACGTGGAAATGAGCGAGCAGGTCGGGCTGGAGCACATGTTCATCTTCGGCATGTCCTCGCAACAGGTCGAAGCCCGCAAGCGCGCAGGCGAATTCAACGCACATGGAGACGTGGCGGCATCGGGGCGTTTGAACGATGTACTGCAAGCGATTCGTGGCGGCGTGTTCTCGCCGGATGATCCGAACCGTTACGTGGGACTGATCGATCAGCTGCTGGATTATGACCGCTTCCTGGTCTGTGCCGACTTCGATTCGTACTGGGCAGCACAGGCCAAAGTCGAGGAACGCTGGCACGATTCCAAGGAATGGTGGCGCTCGGCAGTGCTCAACACCGCACGCATGGGCTGGTTCTCTTCGGACCGGACTATTCGCGAGTACGCCGGCGACATCTGGAAGGCGCTGGACTGACTCGGAGCTGCTCGCGCACTCACTGGGCTCTCGTTACCACGCTCCGGCGTGGTAACGCAGTTCTGGACGCTCCGCATCCGATCTTGAATGCGCGGTGCGGCGCAGATCTGTGACGCGGAGCGTCACCCAAGGCATTCCCACGCTGGAGCGTTAGGAACGATAGGTGTCTGCGCTATTGAACGTACCCTCGCACTGCATAAAACATTACAAACGATGTCCGCCCGCCCCTATATACTGCGCTCGATGAACCTTCACACATCGAAAAGGATGTCGTCGCGTGCTTTGGATTTGTCTAGTGGTGGGCGGTGCAGCGCCGGGCTACGCGCTGAGCTATGACGAGTGGGCAGGTGCGCTGATCGGCGCAGTCATGGGCTGGGCCGTCTGGGCAGGCATTCGCATGCGCCTGCTTGGCAGGCAATCTGCCGACCAACTGCAACAACTGCTCGCAACCCGCCAATCCCTCGACGCCGTTCAACAGCGCCTGAACGCGCTCGAGCGTCAGTCCGCACCCGGCGTGCCACCTGCGCAGGACGCCGCACCGCTCCCAGTGGATGCGGTCATTATCGAGACACCCACTGAAGGCCCAGAGCTGATCTGGGACTTGCCGGGCGAAGAGCCGCAGGCAGCAAGGCCTGTCGAACCCGCTCCCGATATCAACCAGCCTTCAAAGGCCGCTCAGCCCAATCCGCTGGACAGCGCCATCAATCGCGCAAAAGACTGGCTGCTGGGCGGCAATACGGTACTGCGCGTGGGCGTAGTGGTGCTGTTTCTCGGGCTGGCCTTTCTGTTGCGCTACGCCACCGAAGGCATGGTCGTACCGATTGAAGCACGCTACGCCGCAGTCGCCGCCAGTGCGCTGGCCCTGCTCGGTCTGGGTTGGTGGCTGCGTTTGCGCAACCGTCCTTACGCGCTGATGTTGCAAGGCGCAGGCGTAGGCGTGCTGTACCTGACCGTCTTTGCGGCGATGAAATTGCACACCCTGCTCGATCCGGCAGCGGGCTTTGTGCTGCTGGTAGCAATCACCGCTTTCTCGGCCATTCTGGCGCTGACACAGAATGCTCTGGCCCTGGCCTGCGCCGGTGCGCTGGGTGGATTCGCAGCACCACTGCTTGCTTCGACCGGGCAAGGCAGCCACATCTCGCTGTTCAGTTACTTTGCCCTGCTCAACGCGGGCATCATTGCCATCGCCTGGTTCAAGGCCTGGCGCATTCTCAACCTGATCGGCTTCTTCGGCACGTTCGGCATCGGTTTTGCCTGGGGCATACGGGCTTACACCCCAGAGCTGTTCTGGAGCACGGAGCCCTTTCTGATTCTGTTCTTTGTGATGTACCTGGCCATTGGTCTGCTGTATGCGCGTCGCAAGCTGCTGGAACTCACTGACGCGCCAGCGGAGGCCAGTCGCGAAGCCCTGCTGCGCTGGTCGGCACGTCAGGGTGATTACGTCGACGGCACACTGCTGTTTGGCACGCCAATCGTCGGGTTCGGCCTGCAATACGCGCTGGTCGAACACCTTGAGTTCGGTGCCGCGTTCAGCGCGCTCGCGCTGGGCCTGATCTACATGGGGCTCGCACGCTGGCTGGCGGCACGTGCGAACGGCCGAACCGTTTTGTTGATGGAAACCTGCCTGGCGCTGGGCGTGGTGTTTGCCACCCTGGCCATCCCGCTGGGTCTCGGTTCGCAATGGACGACCTGCGCGTGGGCCGTGGAAGGCGCAGCGGTTTTCTGGCTGGGCCTGCGCCAGCACCGCAAGCTGGCACAGGTTTTCGGCCTGGTGTTGCAGCTGGCCGCAAGTGCGATTCTGATCAGCAGCGGCACCGACATCTCGCGGGAAGCCTTTGCCAATGATTACTGGACACCGATGATCCTGGCCATCGCAGCAATGGTCAGCGCCTGGTACGTGTTCCGCCTCAACTCCCTGACTCTCATCGATCAGCGCACCGCCCGAAGACTGCTGGTCATCTGGGGCGCATTCTGGTGGCTGGTTTCGCTGGCCAGCGCGGCAGGCCTGCAAGCTTCAGCGCCGTATCAGGCCTGCGCGTTCCTGATCACAGTGGCGCTCAGCGTGGCGCTCTGGGCCGCACTCGCCATCCGTTTGCGCTGGACCGATCTCGCCGCGCTGTGCAGCGCACTGACCCCAATCAGCGCTGTAATACTCCTGATCTCGATGGACCTGCGAAACAATCCGGCAGGCAATCTGGGCTGGCTGGCCTGGCTGGCAGTATTCGCTGTGCACCTGTTAAGTCTGCGTTACTTGGCGGACCTGCAATCCGTCCTTGCCCAACGCATCGCCCACACAGTGGGCTGCCTGTTGATCATCAGCGTACTGGCACTGGAATTGCGTTTCGGCCTGTTGCAGCTGTCCGAGTCCTACAACGCCTGGCGCTGGCTGGGCTGGGCGATTCTGCCCAGCCTGTTCCTGCTGGCGATGAGCTCAGAGCGTCAGTGGCCATGGCCGGTGAAGGCTTGCCCCGAGGCCTACCATGTCGGGGCCGCGGCACCACTGGCGGCATTGATGCTAGCGTGGTTCTGGCTGGCGAACACGTTCAGCGACGGTGCGGCGGAACCGCTGCCCTATATCCCGCTGCTCAACCCGATGGAAATCGGCCTGCTGCTGGCTCTGGCCGGGGTATGCCTGTGGATACGCAAGTACCTCACACGCCCTCGCAATGCTGCCTTGCTGGCGGCAGGCGCTTCACTGTTTGCACTCGTCACGGCAATGGTCATGCGCACGGCCCATCATTGGGCTCAAGTGCCGTGGCACACCGAGGCGCTGCTTGAGTCGATGCGCGTTCAGGCCGGGTTATCGATAGTCTGGACGCTGATGGCACTGGCCCTGATGATCGGCGGTCATATGCGCAGCAACCGCGAGCTCTGGCTGGGCGGCGCAGCATTGATCGGCGTGGTGGTGATCAAGCTGTTCTTCGTCGAGCTGAGCAACCGTGGCGGCATGGAGCGCATCGTCTCGTTCATCGGTGTTGGCATTCTGCTACTGGTGGTGGGATATTTCGCACCATTGCCGCCGAAACACCCTGCCAGAAAGGTCGGCGAAGAACCCGGCCCAGGCCCGACCGTCGCGCCGGATACGCTATGAGGAAAACGTTCTTGAGTCATCCCGCCATGAAGATAGCCGTGCTTGGCCTGGCCTTGTGCACGGCGATAACTGCCGTCGCCCAGGACAAACCAACGGACTTTGCCAGCCAGACCCCACTGAGCCTTAGCGGCAACGGGCCTTGGTATCGCATCGAGTTACCGCTTGCCGTCCAGTTGAATGCCCGGCAGGGCGACCTGGGTGATGTGCGCGTGTTCAATGCCGAAGGCCAGCCGCAGGCTTATTCGATCACGCCGCGACAGCCTGCACGCGAGCAGGAACCCACGCCAATCCCGGTCAAATGGTTTGCCCTTTACAGCACGCAGGAAGCAGGCGATGCCGCGCCGGTCATCCGTATCGAGCGCTCAAGCAACGGCAGCGTGATCGAGGTCCAGCCGCAAAGCGATATCGAGGCTGGTGAAGAAGTGCTGCGCGGCTGGTTGCTGGACACCAGCGCGATCAAGGCGCCACTGGAGCAGCTGGTGATCGACTGGAGCACCGAGCGTGAAGGTTTCCAGAACTTCAGCATCGAAGCCAGCGATGACCTGCAGCACTGGCGCAACTGGGGCGAAGGGCAGGTTGCCCGGTTGTCATTTGCCGACGAAGTGATCGAGCAACGTGAAGTCGGCCTGCCCGGCCAGAGCGCCCGCTACCTGCGTCTGTTGTGGCGCGCCCCGCACAGCGCCCCCCTGTTGATCTCCGCCCACCTGCTCAGCGCCAGCACTGAAAGCCCGACCCCGCCGCTGACCTGGTCGCCACCGGTCAAGGGCGTCGTCGAAAGCCCCAACGAATATGTATGGCAACTGCCGAGCGGCTTGCCGGTAGGGCGCGTCAAAGTCGACATCGCCCAGCCCAACAGCCTCGCACCGGCGACGCTTTACGGTCGGACGGACGCGAAACAGCCTTGGCAGCCGATCAGCAGTGGCCTGTTGTACCGGTTATCGCAGAACAACAGCGATGTCTTGCAGGACCAGCTGCAATTGTCCGGGCGCATCGTTCAACAGCTAAAACTGGTGGTGGATGATCGCGGCGGCGGGCTGGGCAGTGAAGCGCCGCAGTTGAGCGTGGCCGTGCCTGCCACGGAAATCGTATTCCTGGCACGCGGTAAAGGGCCCTTTACGCTGGCCATCGGCAACCCGAACGTCAAGGCGGCGAACCTGTCGCTGGCCACCCTGATCCCCGACTTGAGTCCGGAAAAACTGGCCTCGCTCGGGACAGCGGAACCCGCTACGGCATCTGTTGCCAACATGGCAGCTGCGCCGATAGCGGTGCCGCAGAGCATGGACTTCAAACGCCTCGGGCTTTGGGCTGTTCTGCTGCTCGGGGTACTGTTTCTGGGCTGGATGGCGTTCAGCACGCTGCGCGCATCAAAACGCTGAAACACACAGGCTGTCGGGTGCGCTTTGCCCGACATCTGAACTGAAACAGTCATAAGCCAGTCTGATAGCAGTATTACGTCGCCACTCGCGTTAAACTGCGCGGGTTTTCATACCCCCTATTTTCGGAGCTATCCATGTCCCGCGTTACACTAAGTCGTTACTTGATTGAGCAGACTCGCAGCAACAACACCCCTGCCGATCTGCGCTTCCTGATCGAAGTTGTGGCGCGCGCATGCAAGGAAATCAGCCACGCCGTTTCCAAAGGCGCGCTGGGCGGCGTACTTGGCAGCATGGGCACTGAAAACGTTCAGGGCGAAGTGCAGAAAAAGCTCGATGTGATCTCCAACGAGATCCTGCTCGAGGCCAACGAATGGGGCGGTCACCTGGCCGGCATGGCGTCCGAAGAAATGGACAACGCCTACCAGATCCCGGGCAAATACCCGAAGGGCGCGTACCTGCTGGTTTTCGACCCGCTGGACGGCTCGTCGAACATTGACATCAACGCTCCGGTCGGCACCATCTTTTCGGTACTGCGTTGCCCGAACGAATACCTCAGCCAGAACGAAGCGCTGAATGAAAAGGCCTTCCTGCAGCCGGGCACCGAACAGGTCGCCGCCGGTTACGCCATCTACGGCCCGCAGACCATGCTGGTGCTGACCCTGGGCGACGGCGTCAAAGGCTTCACCCTGGACCGTGAAATGGGCAGCTTCGTGCTCACTCACGAAGACATCAAAATCCCGGAGTCCACCCAGGAATTCGCGATCAACATGTCCAACCAGCGCCACTGGGAAGCCCCGGTACAGCGCTACGTGAACGAGTTGCTGGCCGGCGAAGAAGGCCCGTTGAAAAAGAACTACAACATGCGCTGGGTCGCTGCGATGGTTGCCGACGTGCACCGTATCCTCACCCGTGGCGGCCTGTTCATGTACCCGCGCGACAGCCGCGAGCCTTCCAAGCCGGGCAAACTGCGTCTGATGTATGAAGCCAACCCGATGTCCTTCCTGGTCGAGCAGGCTGGCGGCGCGTCCACCGACGGTCATCAGCGCATTCTCGACATTCAGCCGGAAGGCCTGCACCAGCGCGTAGCGGTGTACCTGGGTTCGAAAGAAGAAGTCGAGCGCGCTACTGCGTATCACAAAGAGTAAGAAGGCTTGCTGTGCGCCAGTGGTGATTCGGCCCGTCTGAATCACCACTTGGCGACAGGCAAACGAACATTCAATGCTGGTTTCGGCACAGGCCTGCGGGCCAACCATCTGATCTACGGCATAAATCCTTGCGCCGTCCGGGAACCAGATTCCCTTTTTCTCTTCTAAGCTTGCGGTACTGCGCCAGCCTGCCTCCGCTTGCACTGCGACGCGACCCCCTTCCGTTCAGGAGCTACACCCATGTCCTTGCGCACTGTCGCGTTACTCTCGTTCTGCGTATTTCTGGCTGCCTGCAGCAAGATCACCCAGGAAAACTACTCGAAAATTTCAGCCGGCATGCCCAAGGCACAGGTCGAATCCTTGCTGGGCAGCCCGACGGAATGCTCCGGCGCACTGGGCATGTCCAGTTGCACATGGGGTGACCAGAACACCTTTATCAGCGTGCAGTATGCGGCAGACAAGGTTGTGCTGTTCTCGGGTCAGGGTCTGAAATAAAACATGATCAAGGTACTGGTACGTTTCGGAATTTTTGTCATGGCCAGCTTTCTGGCCATCGGTTTTGCCCACTCGGCTGACAACCTCGAGCCAAGGACAGTCGACAGCGTCGACCTCAAGCAATATCAGGGCACTTGGTACGAGATCGCCCGCCTGCCAATGTTTTTCCAGCGCAAATGCGCCCAGTCCGAGGCGCTTTACGCGCTCAAGGACGACGGCAACATCGCTGTGACCAACCGCTGCCGCACTATCGAGGGCAAGTGGGAAGAAGCAAAGGGCACCGCTTCGCCGCAAGTGCCGGGCAAGACCGACAAGCTGTGGGTGGTGTTCGATAACTGGTTCTCACGCCTGCTGCCGGGCGTTGCCAAAGGTGACTACTGGATTCTGGACGTCAGCGAAGGCTACCGGACCGCCGTGGTCGGCAACCCGGACCGCAAATACCTGTGGCTGCTGTCGCGCACGCCTACAGTGTCTGCATCGGTTAAGGAAAGCATGCTGAGCAAGGCTCGTCAGCAAGGCTACGACACCTCCCGCCTGATCTGGCGCGAAGATGATTCGAAGATCGGCAAGGGCGAGAAGTAAGCGGACTCCGCTTATTGTGCTCACGCTTGATCATCGTGCGACGCTCTGCGTCGCATGCCTTTCTGGACGCTCCGCGTCCGACTTTCGATGGGCGGCGCGGCGCAGATTTGTGACGCGGAGCGTCACCCACGGCATTCCCACGCTGGAGCGTGAGGAACGATAAGCGTCGTGGCTGAAAAGTGAGGAACGCCAAGCGTCCGCAAGAACACTATCGTGCCCATGCTCCGCGTGGGCATGCCGTTCTGGACGCTCCGCGTCCGATTTTCGATGGGCGGCGCGGCGCAGATTTGTGACGCGGAGCGTCACCCACGGCATTCCCACGCTGGAGCGTGAGGAACGATAAGCGTCGTGGCTGGAAAGTGAGGAACGCCAGGCGTCCGCAAGAACACTATCGTGCCCATGCTCTGCGTGGGCATGCCGTCCTGGACGCTCTGCGTCCGATTTTCGATGGGCGGCGCGGCGCAGATTTGTGACGCGGAGCGTCACCCACGGCATTCCCACGCTGGAGCGTGAGGAACGATAAGCGTCGTGGCTGGAAAGTGAGGAACGCCAAGCGTCCGCAAGAACACTATCGTGCCCATGCTCCGCGTGGGCATGCCGTTCTGGACGCTCCGCGTCCTCTCTTGCATCAGCCGAGCAATTCCCTCAATACCTGCGCGAACTCGCGGTTGCTTTGCTCTTCTGCGGCATGTCGGCCTTCGCGTATTACCCAGCGTCCATTCACGGCTACGTCGCGAATCTGTCGGTCGCTGCCGGCGAACAGCCAGCGGTTGAGGATGGCGTCGCCCGAAGCCGTGGCGATGTACGGGTCGTTGCCATCCAGCACCAGCCAGTCGGCGCGTTGCCCCACTTGCAGCGTACCAACCTGCTGCCCCAACGCCTGCGAGCCACCCGCGAGCGCGGCGTCGTACAAAGTGCGGCCAACCATCGGCTGATCACTGCGATACAGCCGGTTACGATGCTGATCGCGTAGACGCTGGCCGTACTCCAGCCAGCGCAACTCCTCGACCACGCTGAGCGAAACGTGACTGTCCGAGCCAATTCCCCACCGGCCACCCTGAGCAATGTAGTCCACCGCCGGAAAGATACCGTCGCCCAGATTGGCCTCGGTGGTCAGGCATAACCCGGCCACCGCGCCACTTTGCGCCATCAGTTGCACCTCATCTGCCTCGGCGTGGGTCGCATGCACCAGACACCAGCGGTTATCCACAGGGGCATTTTCATACAGCAATTGCAGCGGACGCCGACCGCTCCAGTTCAGGCAGTCATCGACTTCCTTCTGCTGTTCGGCGATATGGATGTGCACAGGGCACTGCTGGTCGCTGGCCGCCAGTACTTCACTGATCTGCTGTGGTGTCACCGCACGCAGCGAGTGGAAGCACAGACCCAACTGCTGCGTGGGCTGAGCCGCCAGAAGCGGGCGTAGACGAGCCTGCAAATCCAGATAGCTGTCAGTGCTGTGGATAAACCGCCGCTGCCCTTCGTTGGGTGCCTGCCCGCCAAACCCCGAGTGGCTGTAAAGCACCGGCAGCAGGGTCAGGCCGATGCCGACCGAACTTGCCGCCTGACTGATCTGCACGGCCAGTTCGGCAGGATCTGCATAGGGTTTGCCATCCAGGTCCTGATGCACGTAATGAAATTCGGCAACCGAGGTGTAACCGCCCTTGAGCATTTCGATGTACAGCTGGCGAGCGATAACGCCCAGTTGCTGCGGACTGATGCGCCCTACCAGGCGATACATGAGGTCGCGCCAGGTCCAGAAACTATCGTTGGGGTTGCCCGCCACTTCCGCCAGCCCGGCCATCGCCCGCTGAAACGCATGAGAGTGCAGGTTCGGCATGCCAGGCAGCAACGGGCCACTGACGATTTCGGCACCCTGCCGATCCGCATTGGCCTCGATGCGGGTCAAAACGCCTTCCTGGCTGACCTCCAGACGCACATTGTTGGCCCAGCCGTCGGGGAGTAACGCGCGCTCGGCAAAGAAGGCTGACATTGACTTCACACCTCATCACTGTAATTTGTATATACATATACAGACGTTTAAGCGACCGGTAAACCTTCGGCACGCTTGCCGAGCAGCAGGTTAATGGTTAGCGTGGCGCTCTCAGGCGTCTGAATCATCGTCAAAACGTCATTTTGAAAACAAGGACTCACACGTGTCGACTCCGCCCGCCTCTTCTTCCCTGGCAGCCCAGATGGGCGAAAGTCCCGCACCCTTGTACGCCCGCGTCAAACACATGATCGCCCTGCAGATCCAGAATGGCACCTGGCCGCCGCACCATCGCGTACCGTCGGAAAGCGAGCTGGTGACGCAACTGGGTTTCAGCCGCATGACCATCAACCGCGCCCTGCGTGAGCTGACCGTTGAAGGTTTGCTGGTGCGCATGCAGGGTGTTGGCACTTTTGTCGCCGAACCCAAAAGCCAGTCGGCGCTGTTCGAAGTGCATAACATTGCTGACGAGATCGCCGCGCGCGGCCATCGCCATACCTGCAAGGTCATGGTGCTAAAGGAAGAAGCCGCAGGCTCGGAGCGCGCGCTGGCGCTGGACATGCGCGAAGGCCAGCGGGTGTTCCATTCACTGATCGTGCACTACGAGAACGACATTCCGGTACAGATCGAAGACCGCTTCGTCAACGCCCAGGTCGCCCCGGACTACCTCAGGCAGGACTTCACCCTACAGACGCCTTATGCCTATCTGTCGCAGGTTGCACCGCTCACCGAAGGCGAGCATGTGGTCGAGGCGATCCTCGCCGAAGCCGGTGAATGCACGTTGTTGCAGATCGATGCCGGAGAGCCCTGCCTGCTGATTCGTCGCCGTACCTGGTCAGGCCGCCAGCCCGTCACCGCTGCGCGCCTGATCCACCCCGGCTCCCGCCATCGCCTGGAAGGACGCTTTACCAAATGAGCCAGACTCGCCTCCTGCGTGCCGTCGACTACCCGCGCATGCCGTGGAAAAACGGCGGTGGCAGCACTGAAGAAATCGCTCGCGATGCAGGCCAGGACCTCGACGGTTTCGGCTGGCGGCTGTCGATCGCCGACATTGAAACCTCGGGCGGCTTCTCGGTGTTCGCCGGTTATCAACGCATCATCACCGTCTTGCAGGGCGCGGGCATGACGCTGGACGTGGACGGTGTGTCCAGCCGCCCGTTGCTGCCATCGGACCCGTTTGCGTTCAGCGGCGACAGCGAAGTCAGTTGCACACTGCTGGACGGGCCGATTCGCGACTTCAATCTGATCTATGCTCCTCATCGTTACACGGCACGCCTGCACTGGATAGACGTGCGTCATCCGCAACGGCTGTTCAGTTCAGCCAGCACCTTCGTGCTGTTCAGCATGGCCGAACAAGTAGCGATAAGCGTGAACGGCCAGCCGTGGGAAATTCTCGGTAAACTTGATTGCGCTCAAGTGGATAATTCTGGCGGTTTGCTGGAAATCGAACTGCAATCACCTCGCGCCAGTCGTTGCTGCCTGATCGAACTCACCGCCACGGGCCTGTAGACGCATTCCTGGCACCTCATAACAAAAATAGCCTTGCACTCAAGGATGACCATGACTCAAGTTTCCAACCGGGAAACGCCCAGAGGCGTTGCCGTCCTCACCCGTTTCCTCGCCTCCGAATCAGCAGGCGGCATCGTCTTGATGGCGGCGGCGCTGGCCGCCCTTATCGTCGCCAACTCTCCTCTCTCAGCGAGCTACTTCTCGATTCTGCACAGCGTCTGGCTGGGCCTGTCGGTGGAGCTGTGGATCAACGACGGGCTGATGGCCATCTTTTTTCTGATGGTCGGCCTGGAGATCAAACGCGAAGTGCTGGCCGGCGGCCTGGCAACCTGGGGACAACGCGCCCTGCCCGGCTTTGCAGCGGCGGGCGGCATGCTGGTGCCTGCGCTGATCTACATCGCGATTAACTGGGGCAACCCGCAAACCCTCAGCGGCTGGGCGATTCCAGCGGCCACCGACATCGCCTTCGCCCTCGGCGTGCTGTCGCTGCTGGGCAATCGGGTGCCGACCTCGCTGAAAGTCTTTCTGGCCGCGCTGGCGATTCTCGACGACTTGGGTGCTGTGACCATCATCGCGTTTTTCTACAGCTCGGGGCTGAACCTGCCGATGCTGGCCGCCGCATTCGCAACCCTCGCCGTATTGATCGCGCTGAACCGCCTGAACGTCCGCCGCCTGCTGCCCTATTTGCTGCTCGGCGCGCTGCTATGGTTCTTCGTCCTGCAATCGGGCGTACACGCCACGCTGGCCGGCGTGGCGCTGGCGCTGTGCATCCCGATGGGCAAGCCCGAGGAGGAAGCACGCTCGCCGCTGTTGTTTCTTGAAGAAAAAATGCATTACTGGGTGGCGTTCGCCGTGGTGCCGATCTTCGGTTTTGCCAATGCGGGTGTATCGCTTTCCGGCATCACCCTGGCAAACCTGATCGACCCGGTGCCGCTGGGTGTCGCATTGGGCCTGTTCGTCGGCAAGCAGATCGGTGTGTTCCTTGCCGCAGTGCTGGCGATTCGTGCCGGGCTGGCGACATTGCCGGAAGGCAGCAATTGGGTGCAGTTGTACGGCGTCGCTATTTTGTGCGGCATCGGCTTTACCATGAGCCTGTTCATCGGCAACCTGGCGTTTCCTGGTTCGCAGCACCTGATCGATGAAGTAAAAGTCGGTGTGCTGATTGGCTCGGGCCTCGCGGCAATCGCCGGTATTTTGCTGCTACGCAGCCGTTTCAGCCGGCACTGAAAAAATATTTTCAAATCAGTGCATCCGGATGGGTTTCTCGCGGGTAGTACATTCAGCAGCCACTTCGAGTTGCTGAGCGCGGTTAAACAATCTGGAGATTTCTGCATGAACGCAAAACGCTTGCTCTGCCTTGCTGGTAGCACCCTGGCTTTCACTTGCCTGTCATCCATTGCCATGGCTCAGACTGACCTGCCCGAAAGCGTCCGGGTACCGGCCGGCAACAAAGTCAGCATGACCACCACCGGGGTTGGCGAGATCACTTACGAGTGCCGCGCCAAAGCCAACATGCCCAACGAGATGGAGTGGGCATTCGTCGGTCCCAAGGCCGTGCTCAATGACAAGAGCGGCAAACAGGTCGGCACCTACTACGGCCCACCGGCTACTTGGGAAGCCAAAGACGGCTCGAAACTGACCGGTACTCAGGTTGCTGTGGCCCCGTCGAGCGCAGGCAACCTGCCGTACCAACTGGTCAAGGCCAACCCGGCTGAAGGCAAGGGCGCAATGACGGGCGTCACTTACATTCAGCGCGTGGCCTTGAAAGGCGGCGTAGCCCCGGCCAAAGCCTGTGCAGAGAGCAACAAGGGCGCGAAGGAAGTGGTCAAGTATCAGGCCGATTACCTGTTCTGGACCGCCAGCTGATCAATGCGCTTAATCAGGTGACCGTGCAACAGTAGGCTATGCTGCTGCACGGGAGCCTCGTGATGTCAGCGAGGCAGTAGTCTTCCTTCGATGGCGGATCATCTTGTCCTCGCACGAATCTCTCTTTGATTACGAAGCAACGTTGCAGGCCTGCGCTCGCGGTGACAAGCAGGCCTTGCAGCGTCTTTATCAACAGGAAAGCGCGCGGCTGCTCGGCGTCGCTCAGCGGCTGGTGCGTGACCGGGCGCTGGCTGAAGACATCGTGCATGACGCATTCCTGAAAATCTGGAGCCACGCGGCCAGCTTCGACGCGGCGCGCGGTTCGGCGCGTGGCTGGATATTCAGCGTGACCCGGCATCTTGCGCTGAATACGCTGCGCAACACGGCGCGCGAGGTACGTGTCGAGGATGACGGCAGCGACGATCATCACGAACAGGCAACCCTGGAAGGCTGGCAGGAAACCGGGGATGCTTTCGATTGGCGGGTCAATCCAGGACGGATGACTTCATGCATGGAGCAACTCGAGCCGGTACGCCGAAACTGTATCTTTCACGCTTACGTAGACGGCTATTCGCATCAGGAAATCGCGCAGAAGATCGGCGCGCCATTGGGTACGGTCAAAGCCTGGATCAAGCGCAGCCTGACGGCTTTGCGGGAGTGCATGGGATGAACCGGCCTTTAGACGACAACATTCATGACCTGGCGGGCGAGTATGTGCTCGGCACCCTGTCGGCACAGGAAAGGCTCGACGTACAACGTCGCCTGCCCCACGAGCCTGATCTGCAGGCGGCCATCGATGCCTGGGAACAGCGCCTGCTGCCCCTGACAGAGTTGGCCGAACCGGTTACGCCATCGCCCGGCCTGTGGGATCGCATCGAACGTAACTTGCTGGAGCTGGCAGCACCCGCCAAAGCGCTGCACAGACAGCGAGTGCGCTGGTGGGACAACCTGTCGGTCTGGCGCGGGCTGGCGGGTGCCGGATTAGCGGCGTCGCTGGTGCTGGGCATGACGTTGCTGACCCGCGCGCCGGCGCAACCGTCCTACCTCGTGGTACTGGTCGGGCCGCAGGACAAGGCTCCCGGCTGGGTTGTGCAAGCCAGCAACTCGCAGGAAATCCAGCTTATTCCGCTTGGCGTGTTCGAGGTTCCGAACGACAAGGCGCTGGAGTTCTGGACCAAGGGTGACGACTGGCAAGGCCCGGTCTCACTCGGGCTGGTCAAGCCGGGTCAGAGCCTGCATGTTCCGCTGGACAAACTGCCGCCACTGCAACCCAATCAGCTGTTCGAACTGACCCTGGAGAAATCCACCGGTTCGCCAATAGGCAAGCCTACCGGGCCGATCCAGTTCATCGGCCGGGCGGTGAAGGTGATCTGATAACGGAGCGATCTCACTTCTTGCTGCAATCATCCTGTTGCAGCAAATTGGCCTGGGTCAGGTTGCAGCCCGCCGGTACGCTGCGCGTCAGCCAGACATTGCCGCCGATGGTCGAACCCTTGCCAATGGTGATGCGCCCCAGAATAGTCGCACCCGCGTAGATCACCACGTCGTCTTCAACGATTGGATGCCGTGCATGGCCTTTCTGCAACTGGCCGTCCTCGTCCGACGGGAAGCGCTTGGCGCCCAGGGTCACGGCCTGATAGATCCGCACCCGCTCGCCGATGATCGCGGTTTCGCCAATTACCACGCCTGTTCCATGGTCGATAAAGAAGCTCGGGCCGATCTGCGCGCCCGGATGAATATCGATACCGGTCGCCGAATGGGCGATCTCCGAGCTGATGCGCGCCAGCAATGGCAAACCGGCGCGATACAAATGGTGCGCCAGACGATGGTGGATCACCGCCAGAATGCCGGGGTAGCACAGCAGCACTTCATCGACGCTGCGTGCGGCCGGGTCGCCGTGGTAGGCGGCCAGCACGTCAGTGTCCAGTAACAGACGAATACCCGGCAGGGCAATGGCGAAACCCTGAATCAGCTCGAGCGCTCGCGCATCGATGCTCTTCAGGTCACCGCCCTGCTGATGGGCGACGTAGCGCAGCTCCAGGCGGGCCTGGGCCAGCAGCGCATTGAGTGCCACATCCAGCGTATGCCCCACGTAAAAATCTTCGCTTTCTTCACGCAGGTCCACCGGGCCAAGCCGCATCGGGAACAACGCCCCGCTCAGCGCTTCAAGAATTTCGCCCATGGCTGCACGCGAAGGCAGTTCGCGCCCGCCGTGCTCGCCGCTTACCCGACGGTTGCGCGCCCGCCAGTCTTCACGCGCGCCGCGCAACTGGCTGACGATCCGCTGCAACTGCCAGTGGCTGGAACTGCCGTCGGCGGATGCTTCTGGAATATCGCTCACGCTTGACTCTCCTTGATGTGAAGGGTGGCGACCGACAGTGCTGGCCGCTGCTGTTGCCACTCTACGGCAAACATTCAGACGAAAAAAACAACAATTTCTGTAGGAATACGCCAACAGAGCAGTGAGCACAGATAAGTTGCCGTGCGGGAAACGTCTGCCTATAGTCCGGTGACTCTCTACACGGCTTACCGACCACCATGATCAAAAATCAGCTTGCCCGTTTCAATCGCCTGGACTTGATCAGCGCGCCGACGGCTCTGGAAAAGCTTGAGCGCCTGTCGATCTGGGCAGATCGCGATATCTACATCAAGCGTGATGACACCACCACCCTGGCGCTGGGCGGCAACAAGGTTCGCAAACTTGAATACCTCGCCGCAGACGCGCTGGCCCAAGGTGCCGACACGCTGATCACTGCGGGCGCTATCCAGTCCAACCATGTTCGCCAGACCGCTGCCCTGGCGGCGCGTCTGGGCCTTGGCTGCGTGGCGCTGCTGGAAAACCCCATCGGCACTGAAGACCCGAGTTACCTGAAAAACGGCAATCGCCTGCTGCTGGAGCTGTTCGATGCCAAGGTCGAGCTGGTCGAAAACCTCGACAACGCCGACGAACAACTGCACGCGCTGGCTGCGCGTCTGCGCTCCAGCGGCAAGAAGCCTTATCTGGTACCCATCGGTGGCTCAAGCCCGGTCGGTGCGCTGGGTTATGTTCGCGCCGGGCTGGAACTGGCTGAGCAGATCAAGCAGACCGGCATCGACTTTGCGGCGGTTGTTCTGGCCTCCGGCAGCGCGGGCACCCACAGCGGCCTGGCGTTGGCGCTGGCTCACGAGTTGCCGCAATTGCCGGTTATCGGCGTGACTGTTTCGCGCAGTGAAGAAGCACAACTGCCCAAAGTGCAGGGCTTGGCCGAGCGTACGGCAGAATTACTGGATATCGCCCTGCCAGAGCACTTCAAGGTTGAACTGTGGGACGAATATTTCGCTCCGCGTTATGGAGAGCCGAACGCCGGTACGCTGGCAGCGATCAAGCTGGTGGCCAGCCATGAAGGGCTGTTGCTGGACCCGGTTTATACCGGCAAGGCCATGTCCGGCTTGCTGGATGGCATTGGCCGTCAACGCTTCAACGACGGCCCGCTGATCTTTCTACACACTGGCGGTGCTCCGGCGCTGTTTGCCTACCCGGATGCGTTTGATCAGTAACTTTTCAGCCGGCGCAGCTTTTATGCCTTTTGATAGGAAAAATAACTTTTTTTGTTATTTTTCCTCATAAGCAGATGGCTATATAGTCGCGCCCGGCAGACAACAACACTGACGGAACACCTGACGTAACTGCCTGAAAAAAGCTGAATAATCAGCACGAAGTTGCTTGAGTCGGGTCAGAAAAAGGCCAGACACTTCCATACCAACAAGGGGCTCGCATGAACATTTCCGCTATTCGTCGCACGTTTCTTTTCTCGGCACTGGGCTTGATGCTCGGTACCGGTATCGCCGGGCAAGCCATGGCTGGCGAGCAACTGCAGAAAATCAAGGATAGCGGTACGCTCAATGTAGGCCTGGAAGGCACTTACCCGCCGTTCAGCTTCGTCGATGAAAACGGCAAGCTCACCGGCTTCGAAGTCGAGTTTTCCGAAGCGCTGGCCAAGGAACTGGGCGTGAAAGCCAAGATCCAGCCATCGAAATGGGACGGCATTCTGGCCGCTCTGGATTCCAAGCGTCTGGATGTGGTGATCAATCAGGTGACCATCTCCGAGGAGCGCAAGAAGAAGTACGATTTCTCTGAGCCCTACACCGTATCCGGCATTCAGGCGCTGGTTCTGAAGAAGAACGCAGACACCATCAAGACAGCCAAGGACCTGACCGGCAAGAAGGTTGGCGTGGGGCTGGGCACCAACTACGAACAATGGTTGAAGGAAAACGTCCCGGGCGCAATCGTCAAAACCTATGACGATGACCCGAGCAAAATTCAGGACCTGAGTGTAGGCCGTATCGACGCGATTCTCGTTGACCGTCTGGCAGCTCTGGAAATGGCCACCAAGACCAAAAACAAACTGGTGCCCGCAGGTGACGCGTTTTCCCGTCAGGAGTCCGGCATTGCCCTGCGCAAAGGCGAACCCGAGTTGCAGGCAGCTATCGACAAGGCGATCGACAAACTGCGCGCCGACGGCACTCTGGAAAAACTGTCGAAGAAATACTTCAACGCTGACGTCACCAAATGATCGAAGAGAGCCTTCAGCTCGCGCTGGACTCCGCGCCCTTTCTGCTCAAGGGCGCGTATTACACCGTCTTCCTCAGCCTGGGCGGGATGTTTTTCGGGTTGCTGCTGGGCTTCGGCCTGGCATTGATGCGCCTGTCGCGCCTCAAACTGGTGAACTGGATTGCACGCATCTACGTGTCGTTCTTTCGCGGTACGCCCTTGCTGGTTCAGCTGTTCGTGATTTATTACGGCCTGCCGGAACTGGGTATCCAGCTTGAACCCCTGAGCGCGGCACTGATCGGCTTTTCGTTGAACATGGCCGCTTATGCTTGTGAAATTCTGCGTGCGGCCATCAGCTCTGTGGAACGCGGTCAGTGGGAGGC
Source organism: Pseudomonas syringae group sp. 26L6 (assembly GCF_032587815.1). Lineage (NCBI taxonomy): Bacteria > Pseudomonadati > Pseudomonadota > Gammaproteobacteria > Pseudomonadales > Pseudomonadaceae > Pseudomonas > Pseudomonas syringae group sp. 26L6. Next base: position 109,505 of record NZ_JAWHPJ010000033.1, on the reverse strand, counting down.
TGCCGCAAGCATCGGCATGACCCGCTGGCAGACCATGCGCCGGGCCATACTGCCGCAAGCAGCACGCACGGCCTTGCCGCCGCTGGGCAACAGCTTCATTTCGCTGGTCAAGGACACCGCGCTGGCCGCCACCATTCAGGTGCCGGAGCTGTTCCGCCAGGCGCAGTTGATCACCGCACGCACCTTTGAAATTTTCACCATGTACCTGGCCGCCGCACTGATCTACTGGATCCTTGCCACGGCGCTCTCGCACCTGCAAAACAAGCTGGAAGCCAGGGTCAACCGGCATGATCTGGAGACCTGACGCATGATAGTCGTTGAAAAACTCACCAAGAAATTCAAGGGCAATCAGGTGCTCAAGGGCATCGATCTGCGTATCGAAGCCGGGGAAGTCGTCGCCATCATCGGTCCCAGTGGCTCGGGCAAGACCACCCTGCTGCGCTGCCTGAACCTGCTGGAGACACCAGATAGCGGCAGGATCAAGGTGGGCGACATCGAGATCGATGGAACACGTTCCATGAACCAGCAACAGGGGTTGATTCGCCAGTTGCGCCAGCAGGTAGGGTTCGTGTTTCAGAACTTCAATCTGTTTCCGCATCGCACAGCGCTGGAAAACGTCATTGAAGGCCCGGTAGTGGTCAAGAAGGTCGCGCGGGAAGCCGCCGAGGCGCTGGGCAGGAAACTGCTCGCCAAGGTCGGTCTGACCGGCAAGGAAGACGCCTACCCGCGTCGTCTCTCGGGCGGGCAGCAGCAGCGCGTGGCGATTGCACGGGCGCTGGCGATGGAGCCGCAAGTGATTCTGTTCGACGAGCCAACCTCGGCACTGGACCCGGAACTGGTTGGCGAGGTGCTGACCACTATTCGCGCCCTGGCCGAAGAAAAGCGCACGATGGTGATCGTCACCCACGAGATGAGCTTTGCACGGGAGGTCGCCAACCGGGTGATCTTCATCGACAAGGGGGTGATCGTGGAGCAAGGCGAAGCCAAAGCACTGTTCGCCGACCCTAAGGAAGAGCGCACACGGCAGTTTCTTGAGCGCACTCGTCACTGATCATGCCGGTAGGTCCCCAAAAAAGCAGCGTCCATCAACGGCGCTGCTTTTTTCTTACATTTCAGAAGGCGTTAATCGTTCAAGATCCTTGCTCAATTCCCGCGTAATTTTCCGAAAAATCATCGAAATAATAAAATCGGCCTACGTCAGCTCTCATACCTGATTCGTAGTCGGCTGGCCTGAGACACACGCCCCTTGCCGAACACCCTCTTCTGAGCCCTCCTCCGTCGGTTACTGCCTGTTGCTATTGGTACTTTGTGGTAGGACGGTTGTTTATCGCGAAGTAAACAGTTCCAAATAAACCGTGTAGGAAGTCTCCGGTTTTCAAGTAAAACACTAGCAAACGCCACCCACATATTGACAAGTGCCTGCAAAGCCCATTAGCTCATACACACCACTCAGTTAGTGAGACACTAAAGTTTCAAGCCCTCTTTTCATACCATTTGTAATGTTTGCCATAAGTTGGATATTTAAGGTACTTATCCCACCGCCTTAAGCGCACCTCTTATTACTTAAACATGACAATTTATGACGAATCGTTACTTAAACTATTGATTATCAGGAGCACCCGTACATGAGCCAAATCATTTGCAAACCGACCCCTCTGGGCCTGTCAGCCCCTTCCATACCGCTGGCCAGCCGACATGGCATAGGCGTGAGAGGTGCCTCTCAACTGCTTGTTCATGTGGCCCCCTATGACAGCATGGACGAGGGAGACCTGATCGAACTGTTCTGGGACGGCTGTTACGTCGCGTCAAAAATATTGAAGGCATCTGACGTCGGCAAACCCGTTGTCCTACGCGTGCCGGAAAGCTTTCTACAGAACGGCAAAGCAAGAACTTACTACCGGGTCATGAAAATAGGCGGTTTGCCCATAACCTCGCCCTGCCGCAAGCTATGGGTGAAGCTGAACGCACCAGGCGGGCAATTGGTCAGCACCAACACGGAAGAAAACCAGGGGCTGGCACCCCTGTATGTTGTGCCATCGGTAATACGTCGAGGACTGTCGCGCAGGCACCTGGAAGGCGGTTTACCGATGACCGTCGAGCCGTACCTGAACATGGCTGTCCACGACGAGATCACTGTGCGCTGGGGCGATTTGCGTATGGACCTGCCGCCGCTTGTTGCCGAAGACGTCGGTGAGCCTGTCGATCTGGTCGTGCCGCCCGCGCTGATACTGGAAGGCGGAGAGGAACAACAACTGGAAGTGACTTACTGTGTTATAGACCGAGTGGGTAACAACTCGCTCTGGGCTCCGCCACGGGTAATACGGGTTCAGCCACTGGGCCATTACACTGATTGAATACGACGAATCGAATAATCGAGGCTCCTGAAAAAATCACCTGCAAAATAGCCGGCGCGGTAATAGCAGTCATCAATAAAATAAACATTGGTAACTTATGTCCGCTACTTTTTAAACCTATGCCGCGCATGCAATAAACGGCGAAATCGCGCAGGCGTCAGCGGTGTTCATTTCGCATTTGATTCTGCACCTCGGTCTGGCACGTGGGGTGACGTCGGTTGAGGCGCTGAACGGACGCAGACGACTGACAATTACTGTCTATGCTTATTCCAAAAAGCACGTTTTAAAAAATTTTATACACGCTTAGGGTATATATACCGGACCACCGGACATCGTGATGTTTTCCAGCCGCACTTGATGCGGTCTACTGCTACGAGGTTCCGATGGTCCCTTTCACAACTACCCCTGTGGATAAACCCAGGGCTGTACCTACTGACGGTGAGCGACGCGAGTCTGATCCGACGGCGGTAGCAGCCCACCACGTCGAGGCTTCACAAGAGCCTGACGTAGCTCCCCGACTGCTTGCGGCCAAGGTGTTGCAAAACGACGCCGAGGCCATTGCAGCCGCTCATGAACTGGCAGCGGCAGCCAGGATCAACGCTGCAAACCGCGACCGGCAACGCGCTTTGCCGTGGGCTGAAATCGAACAATTCACCCGTAGCGGACTGGGCAGCATATCCATCCCGCGCGCGTACGGCGGGCCGCAAGTATCGTTCGTCACGGTGGCCGAGGTGTTCAGGATTATTTCTGCGGCCGACCCTGCATTGGGACAAATTCCGCAAAATCAGTTTGGCATCCTGCACCTGCTGCAGGGCAGCGCCACCGAGCAGCAGAAAAAAACACTGTTTCAGAGCGTGCTGGACGGCTGGCGCATCGGCAACGCCGGGCCGGAGCGTGGCACCAAAAACACGCTGGAACTCAAGGCACGGATCACCGCCAATGGCGACCGCCTGACCATCACCGGACAAAAATTCTATTCCACCGGCGCGTTGTTTGCGCATTGGGTCGCGGTCAAGGCGCTGGATGATCAGGGCCGGCAGATCATGGCCTTCGTCAAACGTGGTACACCGGGGCTGCGCATCGTCGATGACTGGTCGGGCTTTGGCCAGCGCACCACCGCAAGCGGTACCGTGCTGCTCGACAATGTTGCGGTCGACGCCGGGCAGGTGGTCGACAACTGGCGTCTGGCCCTGACGCCCAATATTCAGGGTGCGGTATCGCAGTTGATCCAGGCTGCGATAGACGCGGGCATTGCTCGCGGTGCAATTGATGATGCGATTGCGTTCGTTCGCGAGAAATCCCGTCCGTGGATCGACGCCAACGTCGAGCGTGCCAGCGACGATCTCTACGTGATTGCCGACATCGGCAAGCTGAAACTTGAGCTGCACGCCGCCGAAGCGTTACTGCGCAAGGCGGGTCAGGAACTCGACGAAATCAACGCTGCGCCCATAGACGAGCACTCGGCAGCGCGCGCTTCCATTGCCGTGGCGCGTGCCAAGGTGCTGACCACCGAAATCTCCTTGTTGGCCAGCGAAAAGCTGTTCGAACTGGCGGGCAGCCGCGCGACCCTGGCCGAGTTCAATCTCGACCGCCACTGGCGTAACGCACGCGTCCATACCCTCCACGACCCGGTGCGCTGGAAATACCACGCAGTCGGCACCTGGCATTTGAACGGCACCCTGCCTGCTCGCCATTCCTGGATCTGAACCAGACCACTGGAGAACACCTTTGATGAGTTCCAACCTTCAGGCGCGCGACAACGCAGCGCTGATTACCAGTGACGCTCAGGCTCTGCAAACAGCCCGCGAACTGGCCCTGCACTTCAAGACCGACAGCGCACAACGCGACCGCGAGCGTCGTCTGCCTCATGCAGAACTCGACCTGTTCAGTCAGTCCGGTCTGTGGGGCATCAGTGTCCCGAAGGCCTTTGGCGGCGCGGGTGTTTCAAACGTTACGCTGGCCAAGGTGATACAGCTGATTTCCGAAGCCGATGGCTCGCTGGGCCAGATTCCGCAAAACCATTTCTATGCCCTCGAAGTGCTGCGCGTGAACGGCAACCCGCAGCAACAGGCGCAACTGTATGCCGAGGCGCTGGCTGGCGTGCGGTTCGGCAACGCGCTGGCCGAACTGGGGACCAAAACGGCACATGACCGCACCACTCGCCTGACCCGTGACGGCGACGGTTATCGCATCAATGGCCGCAAGTTCTACGCGACCGGCGCGCTGTACGCGAAACGTATTCCCACCTCGGTGATCGACGACGAGGGTGTGCAGCAACTGGTTTTCGTAGCGCATGACAGCGAGGGCCTGACCGTCATCGACGACTGGAGCGGTTTCGGGCAGCGCACCACGGGCAGCGGCTCGGTGCTGTTCGACAACGTGTACGTCCGCGCCAACGACGTCGTGCCGTTCCAGAGCGCTTTCCAGCGCCCCACTACGGTCGGGCCGCTTGCGCAGATTCTTCATGCCGCGATCGACACCGGCATCGCCCGCGCAGCCTTTGAGGACGCCCTGACCTTCGTGCAGACGCGCACCCGGCCGTGGATCGACTCGGGTATCGAAAAGGCCGTGGACGACCCACTGACGCTGCACAGCTTCGGCAAACTCGGTATTCGCCTGCACGCCGCCGAAGCACTGCTCGAGCGCGCCGGGGAGTTTCTCGACGTTGCCCAGGCAGACAGCAATGCCGAAACCGTGGCCGCCGCCTCGATAGCCGTTGCCGAAGCCCGCGCCATCAGCACAGAGATTTCCCTGGCGGCCGGCTGCACGTTGTTCGAACTGGCTGGCAGTCAATCGACACTGGCTGAACACGGCCTGGATCGCCACTGGCGCAATGCGCGCGTTCATACGCTGCACGATCCGGTGCGCTGGAAGTTTCACGCCATCGGCAATTACTACCTCAACGACACCAACCCTCCGTTGCGGGGGACGATCTGATGGCGCGTAAAAAGATCCTCCTCAACGCGTTCAACATGAACTGCATCGGCCATATCAATCATGGTCTGTGGACGCATCCGCGTGATACCTCAACGCAATTCAACAGCTTGGAATACTGGACCGAGCTGGCGAAACTGCTGGAACGTGGTCTGTTTGACGGTTTGTTCATCGCCGACATCGTGGGCGTGTACGACGTCTATCAAAACTCGGTGGACGTCACCCTCAAGGAAGCCATCCAGTTACCGGTCAACGACCCGCTGCTGCTGGTTTCGGCAATGGCTGGCGTGACCAGACACCTGGGCTTTGGCCTGACGGCCAACCTGACCTACGACGCGCCCTATCTGTTCGCCAGGCGCATGTCGACGCTCGATCATCTGAGCCGTGGCCGGGTGGGCTGGAACATCGTGACCGGCTACCTCGACAGCGCGGCGCGGGCGATGGGTCTCACCGAGCAGAACGAGCACGACCGCCGTTACGATCAGGCCGATGAATACCTGGAGGTGCTCTACAAGCTCTGGGAAGGCAGCTGGGAAGACGATGCCGTCATCAATGACCGCGAGCAGCGCGTCTATGCCCAGCCGGGCAAGGTGCACAAGGTACGGCACCAGGGCGAGTTCTATCAGGTCGAGGGCTACCACCTGTGCGAGCCGTCACCGCAACGCACGCCAGTGCTGTTTCAGGCCGGCAGTTCGGAGCGCGGCCTGCAATTTGCCGGGCAAAACGCAGAATGCGTGTTCATCAGCGGCCAGAACAAGACCGCGACCCGCGAACAGGTAGACAAGGTGCGCGCCAGCGCAGTGAAGACCGGGCGCAACCCGGAGGACATCAAGGTGTTCATGGGCCTTAACGTCATTGTCGCCGCGACCGAGGCGCTGGCTCGGGAGAAACACGCCGAGTACCGCCACCATGCCAGCGCCGAAGCAGGCGTGGCGCACTTTGCGGCGTCGACCGGTATCGACTTTGCAGAGTACGAACTGGACGAACCCATTCAGTACGTGAAGAGCAACGCCATTCAGTCCGCGACCAGAAACCTGAAAAACAACGACTGGACCCGCCAGAAACTGCTCGATCAGCACGCGCTGGGCGGCCGTTATATCACCCTGGTCGGCTCGCCTGAACAGGTCGCTGATGAGCTGGAATCGTGGATTGCAGAAACCGGCCTGGACGGTTTCAACCTGACCCGCATCGTCACGCCAGAGAGTTACGAGGACTTCATCGATCTGGTGATCCCGGAGTTGCAACGCCGCGGGTCCTACAAGACCGCTTACGAAGACGGCAGCCTGCGCAAAAAACTGTTTCCGGAAGGTACGGATCGATTGCCGGAACGGCACGCGGGAGCGGGCTTCAGAGCTTGATTATCGTACCAATGCTCCGCGTTGGCACGCCGTTCAGGACGCTCCGCGTCCCTTGTGACGCAGAGCGTCACGACATGCATTCCCACGCTGGAGCGTGAGGAACGAGAGTCTTGTAACTCTCGTACCCATGCTCGGCGTAGGAACAAGACTTTATTAAAGGACCGCACCATGAGCAAAACCCTCGCTGCACTGGCCCTCGGGCTGTTGACCCTGACCGCTTACGCTGACGACAAGCCCTTGAAAGTCGGCACCACGGCAGCCTTCGCCATACCGCTTGAAGCCGCTGTCGAAGAAGCTGGCAAGCAGGGCCTGAAAGTCGAGCTGGTCGAATTCACCGACTGGATCGCCCCCAACGTCACCCTCGCCGCAGGCGATATCGACGTGAACTACTTCCAGCACATCCCTTTCCTGACCAACGCCAATGAAGCCGCCGGTTTCGGCCTGGTGCCCTACGCGCCAGGAATCATCAACAACGTGGGTCTGTACTCGAAAAAGTACAAAAGCTTCGATGAGCTGCCGACTGGTGCAACCGTGGCCATCGCCAATGACCCGATCAACAGTGGACGCGGCCTGCAACTGCTGGCCAAGGCCGGGCTGATCACGCTCAAGCAAGGCGTCGGCTACAAGGCGACCGAGGAAGACATCACCGCCAACCCGAAAAAGCTCAAGATCATTCAGGTTGAAGCCGTGCAGCTGGTGCGCGCCTACGATGACGCCGATCTGGTGCAGGGCTACCCTGCCTATATCCGTCTGGCCAAAACCTTTCCCGCCGACTCGGCCATCCTGTTCGATGGCCTGGACCACCCGGAATACGTCATTCAGTTCGTGATCAAACCTGACCACAAGGACGACCCGCGTCTGGCGAAATTCGTCGATATCTACCAGCACTCGCCCGTCGTCCGCGCTTCGCTCGACAAGGTCAACGGCAAGCTTTACCAGGCGGGATGGAAAGAATGACCGCAACCGCGCAACGCCAACTGCCACTCGACACCCCGAGCGCAAGCATACTGGCGCAACAGGCCGAGCTGCACCCGGAGCTGAATCGCGCCCATGTACGGTTCATCAACCTGGGCAAGACCTATCACGGCAAGCAAGGCCCCGTTGAAGCGCTGGGCAATATCGACCTGGCTGTCCAGCGCGGCGAGATCTTCGGCATCATCGGACGCAGCGGCGCAGGCAAGTCCTCGCTGATCCGCACCATCAATCGCCTCGAACAACCCAGCAGCGGCCGGGTGCTGATCGATCAGGTGGACATCGGCGAGTTCGACGAAGACAAACTGGTGGAGCTGCGCCGACGCATCGGCATGATCTTCCAGCACTTCAACCTGATGTCGGCCAAGACCGTCTGGCAGAACGTCGAGCTGCCGCTCAAGGTCGCAGGCGTGCCCAGGGAGCAACGCGCGCGCAAGGTCGCGCAGTTGCTGGAACTGGTGGGTTTGCAGGACAAACACAACGCATACCCCGCGCAACTGTCCGGCGGGCAGAAACAGCGCGTCGGCATTGCCCGCGCACTGGTGCATGATCCCGCAATCCTGTTGTGCGACGAAGCCACTTCAGCACTGGACCCGGAAACCACTCAGTCGATCTTGGGCCTGTTGCGCGAAATCAATCAGCGCCTGGGCCTGACCATCGTGCTGATCACTCATGAAATGGCGGTTATTCGTGATATCTGCCACCGCGTTGTGGTGCTGGAGCAAGGCCGGATAGTCGAGCAAGGGCCGGTCTGGCAAGTGTTTGGCGACCCGCAGCACGACGTCAGCAAAACCCTGCTGGCACCGCTGCAAACCGGGCTGCCGAAGGAGTGGGCCGAGCGTCTGAGCGATCAGCCGCAACGGCCTGATGCAGCCCTGTTACTGGATGTGCATTTTACCGGTGCCAGTGACCAGGGGCCTGATCTGGCCGCGCTGTTTGCCGCGCTGGGCGGCAAGGTGCAATTGCTGCAGGGCGGGGTCGAGCGCATTCAGGAGCGGGCCATCGGCCACTTGATTCTGTCGGTCGCCGGCTCAGTGCATACACGCGACGAGTTGCTGGCACGCGCCCGTCAACTGGCGCCACGCGCGGAGGTATTGGGTTATGTGGGTTGATCGTTTGCTGCAAGGCACCCTCGACACGTTTCTGATGGTCGGTGTGTCGTCATTGATCGCACTGCTGCTGGGCATCCCGCTGGCGGTGATTCTGGTCACCAGTTCCAAAGGCGGCATCTATGAGGCACCGGGGATCAACCGCGTGCTGGGTGCCTTCGTGAACCTGTTTCGCTCTATTCCCTTCCTGATTCTGATGGTCGCGCTGATCCCGTTCACGCGGATGATCGTCGGCACCACGTATGGTGTCTGGGCAGCCGTTGTGCCGCTGACCATTGCTGCCACGCCGTTCTTTGCACGGATCGCCGAAGTGAGCCTGCGCGAGGTCGATCACGGCCTGGTCGAAGCGGCGCAAGCGATGGGCTGTCGGCGCTGGCACATCATCTGGCACGTATTGCTGCCAGAAGCGCGCCCCGGCATCGTCGGCGGCTTTACCATCACGCTGGTGACGATGATCAACTCATCAGCCATGGCCGGTGCCATCGGCGCAGGCGGGCTGGGCGACATTGCCTATCGCTACGGCTATCAGCGCTTCGATACGCAGGTGATGCTGACCGTGATCGTCTTGCTGGTGGCGGTCGTAGCGCTGGTGCAACTGGGCGGTGACCGGCTGGCGCGCAGCTTCGACAGGCGCTGAGCAGCCGCAACGCAGCGAGGGTATATTGGCGGTCTTCCTTTACCGGACCGCCCCTGATGAAACTCGACCCTCAGACGCTTGCGCAGATTACCTCGACCACCGTCAGCCATTACAACAGCGTGGCCGACGAATTTCGCGAAGGCACACGCGACCACGACGTCAGCCAGAATATCGATGCCCTGTTGCGGCATATCGAAGGCCCGGCACCGTGGCAGATTCTCGACTTCGGCTGCGGGCCGGGGCGTGATTTGAAGACGTTCACAGCGATGGGCCATGTGGCGGTCGGGCTAGACGGCTCAGAACGTTTCGCCGAAATGGCACGCGCCGAGACCGGTTGCGAAGTGCTACAGCAGAACTTCCTCGAACTCGACCTGCCGCAAGGCCGCTTCGATGGCCTCTTCGCCAACGCAGTGCTGTTCCACATCCCTAGACAGGAACTGCCACGCGTGCTGCGCGAACTGTATGCCACACTCAAACCGGGCGGCGTGCTGTTCAGCTCCAACCCGCGTGGTGAGAATCAGGAAGGCTGGAACGGCGAGCGTTACGGCGCGTACCACGACCTCGAAACATGGCGCGAACTGCTGACCGAAGCCGGGTTTAGCGAGCTGGAACACTACTACCGCCCCGCCGGGTTGCCGAGAGAGCAGCAGCCTTGGTTGGCGAGTGTCTGGCGGCGGCAGTGATGTGCGGCGCTGTGCAGTTCGCGTGCTGGTACTTCTGACAGTATCGCTCAGCAACCTGTGCGTCTTAGGATAGATTCAGCCACTTAAACAGGCGGCTTGCATCCATCCGAATCGATCAAAGGAACTGATCATGGCGAACGAATATCTGGAAAATGGCGATTTCAGCGACAATCTTACTCACTGGACAGCCCCAGTGGGCTTTGAGCCAGACTTCAAGCCAAAAGGCGAAGGTCAAAGCATCAAGCTGAATACGGGCGTGACCGTAAGCCAGTCTATTATTGAACTGCCCGCCCAGCGTCTGCATCTCGAGTTCGATGTTCTTAACGCAGAGGATGTAGACGAGGTGTTCTTCGTCGTGGTCGTGGGTGGCTACAACATTAAGGATGAGATTAATCTGACGCAGGTCGTAAACTTCGCAACTCAGGAATGGGTGCATTATTCTGGCGACTTCGATTTCCAGGTGCAGCTCAAGAAATGCTTCTTGAATATATCTGCCCCGGCGGAGACCTCCAGCTTTTCGCCTTCAGGCCTGACAAAGGCCTCGCCGTTCGGCCCAGTGCGGTTCGCCAACCTTAGCCTGACTTTGTCCGACTAATTACCGCACCAGCGACTCTGCCACCTTTCAAAGGTGGCAGAACACATATTACTCAATGCGCAAGCCGTACCTGCTCATCGTCATCCTTGTCCGCCGCTTCGCGACGCTGTTCGTCGGTTGGTTCCTTGATGCGGTACCAGGCCACGTACAACGCAGGCAGGAATAGCAGGGTCAGCAACGTGGCGATGATGATGCCACCGATCATGGCGTAGGCCATCGGGCCCCAGAACACTTCCCGCGCAATGGGGATCATGCCCAGGCTCGCCGCGGCCGCGGTCAGCAAAATCGGACGACGGCGATGCTCGGTGGCTTCGACCACAGCGTCCCAAGGCAGATACCCACTGCGCTCATAGGCATCGATCTGGGTCACCAGAATCACCGAGTTGCGGATGATGATGCCGATCAGCGCCAGCACCCCGAGAATCGCCACGAACCCCAGTGGCGTCCCCGTCGGGATCAGCGCCAGCACCACACCGATTAGCCCCAGAGGCGCGACACTGGCCACCAGAAACATCTTCTGAATGCTGTGCAACTGAATCATCAGGAACGTCGCCATGAGGAACAGCATCAGGGGAGCAACGCTGGCAATCGGCCCCTGCGCCTTGCTGCTTTCTTCGACCGTGCCGCCCGTTGCAACCTTGTAGCCGACCGGCAGGCCAGCGGCGAACTTGTCGATTTCAGGTTGCAGCTGTTTGACCAGATCGGTTGGCTGAATCGCGTCCCGTACCGCGCCCTTGACGGTGATGGTCGGCATGCGATCGCGGCGCCAGACCAACGGCTGCTCCAGCTCGTAACCAACGGTGGCGAACGCCAGCAGCGGAATGGATGTTCCAGTCTGGGTCACGATTTGCAGGTTCTGCAGGGTTTCCGGCGTGCCGCGTTCTGCGTCTTCAGCACGTCCGATCACATTGATCAGATAGATATCATCACGCACCTGGGTCACGGTTGAACCGCTGACCACGCTGTTCATCAGCTTGGCGACGTCTTCCGACGACAGGCCCAACTGCCGGGCCTTGTCCTGATTGATATCGATGCGCAGCACCTTGCCCGGCTCGTTCCAGTCGTAGATCACTTCGCCCACATGCGAGTTGTGATCGAGCAGTTTGGCCAGCTCGATGGCGTGCTGGCGCACCTTGTCGATGTTCTCGCCGCTGACGCGATACTGTAACGGACGACCCACCGGAGGGCCCATCTCCAGCGCCTGCACATAAGAACCGATGCCGACGAAGTCATCACGCAAGCGTTTTTGCAGACGGGCAGTCAACGCGCTCCGCTCCTCCAGGCCTTTGCTGACAATCACCAGCTGGGCGTAGAACGGGTTTTCCAGTTGCTGATCGAGTGGCAGGTAAAAACGCAACGCGCCCTGGCCGATGTAGGTGCTCCAGCGCTCGATGTCCGGATCGTCCTTGAGGCTCGCTTCAAAACGATCCACCACCTTGCGCGTTTCGTTGATTGAGGCGTTCTGCGGCAGGTTCAGGTCGACCAGAATTTCCGGGCGGTCCGAAGACGGGAAGAACTGGTTCTGCACGAACTGCATGGAGAACAGCGACGCGGCGAACAACCCTACCGTGATGGCAATCGCCAGCCAGCGATGGCGCATGGCCCAGAGCATGCTGCCGTTGAATGCCCGGCCGATGCGGCCCGGCTCTTCGGATTTCGGTTTGATGTTGGCGCTCAGAATGTGCACGCCGATCACCGGTGCGAACAGAACGGCGACCAGCCACGACACCAGCATCGCCACGGCAATCACGGCAAACAGCGTGAATGTGTATTCCCCCGCAGAGCTGTTGTTCAGGCCGATCGGCACAAAGCCGGCCACGGTCACCAGCGTACCGGTGAGCATCGGGAACGCTGTCGAGGTATAGGCGTAAGTCGCGGCCTGCTCCTTCGATTCCCCCATTTCCAGCCGTGTGACCATCATTTCTACGGTAATCATGGCGTCGTCCACCAGCAGGCCGAGGGCGATGATCAGCGCGCCGAGGGAAATCCGTTGCATGGTGATGCCGCTGTATTCCATGAACACGAACACCATCGCCAACACCAGCGGAATCGAACACGCGACCACCAACCCTGCGCGAAACCCGAGGCTGACGAAGCTGACCAACAGCACGATAATCACTGCCTCGAACAACGCGCTGGTGAAGCCGCCCACAGCCTTGTTCACCACCTCGGCCTGATCCGACACCTTGTGCACGCCAATGCCGACTGGCAGCTCCGCTGTGGTAGCGTCCATACGTTCGTGCAGCGCCTTGCCGAAGGACTGGATGTTGCCGCCCTTCTGCATCGCGATGGCCAGGCCGATCGCCGGTTTGCCATCGAAGCGGAACAGCGGCTTGGGCGGATCGGTGTAGCCTCGGGTTATGTCAGCAATGTCGCTCAGACGATAAAAACGGTCATTGATGCGCAGATTGACTGCAGCCAGATCCTTCTCGGACGCGAACTGGCCGGATGTACGCACCGAGATCCGCTCCGGCCCGGCTTCTATCACCCCGGCAGGCGTCACCGCGTTCTGCGATTGTAGGCTTTGCACCACCTGGCTCTGGTCGATGCCCAATGCTGCGAGCTTGCGTGTCGAGAAGTTCAGGTACACCACTTCGTCCTGCTGACCGATCATCTCGACCTTGCCCAGCCCGGGCACGTCGCGGATGTCGGCGCGGACCTTCTCGACGTAGTCACGCAACTGACGCATCGAGAAACCGTCTGCGGTAAACGCATAGATCGAGCCGTATACATCGCCGAACTCGTCGTTGAACGACGGGCCTTGCAGGCCCTGCGGGAACTGGCCACGGATGTCATCGACCTTCTTGCGCACCTGATACCAGATTTCCGGTATCGCCTTGGCGCTGGTGGTGTCACGCAGGTACACGAAGACCGTGGATTCGCCCGGTCGGGTATAGCTCTTCACGTAGTCCAGCGAGTCCAGTTCTTCGAGCTTCTTCTCGATGCGGTCGGTGACCTGCTTGAGGGTCTCATCCACCGTCGCGCCCGGCCAGCGGGTCTGGATAATCATGGTCTTGATGGTGAAGGACGGATCTTCCTCGCGCCCAAGCTTCATGTAGGAAAACACGCCCATCAGCAGCGCGACAAACATCAGGTACCAGACGAACGACTGATGCTTGATGGCCCACTCGGATAAATTGAAATTCCCTTTCATCGCGGGCTTTCCTCATCGACTTTGACTTTCTGGCCCGGCTTGAGGCTGTTGACGCCCGCGCTTACCACTTTTTCACCTGCCTTGACGCCGTCGGCCAGCACGAAACTGTTGCTGTCACGGCTGATAATGTTCACAGCCCTCGGGTTGACCGTCTGGTTTTGCGGGTCGACGATCCATATCTGGCTTTTGCCATCGGCCTGCTGCAAGGCATTGATCGGCAAACGCATGCGCGGCGTGATGGTCGAGCTGAGCGTCACGCTGATGGCCGTGCCCAGCCGGAAGGCCGCTGGCGTATGCGCCAGCGTCAGACGTGCACGGCGGGTACGTGTGGTACGGTCGGCCTGAGGTTCGATTTCACGAATGGTGGCGGTGGTGTTCACTTCCGGATTCAACTGACTGGCGACGGTGAATACCACGTCGGACGGCAGCTGGTCGGCCAGTGTGTCAGGGAGGTCGATCACCGCTTCCTTGATGTCCGGCCGCGCCAGGGTCACGACTTCCTGCCCGGCCGTAACAACCTGACCGGCTTCAACTTTCCATTCGGTGACCACAGCATCGTGATCACTGCGCAGCTCGCTGTAGCTCAATTGATCGCGGGCCTGTTGTGCAGCGGCTTTGGCCTGTTCCTGCGACGAGCTGGCGGTCTTCAGATCGGTCAGGGCGATGTCCAGTTGCGCCTGGGCACCCACACCGCGATCAAACAGTTCCTGCTGGCGGCGAGCATTGGCCTGAGCGTTGATCAACTGCGCCTGCACATTGGCCAGGTCGCCCTGCCGGGCACGCACTGTATTCTGCTGATCGGTCGGATCAAGGGTGGCGAGCAAATCGCCTTTCTTCACTTCAGCGCCTACGTCGACGTTGCGCCGGGCAATACGTCCCGCCACACGAAAACCCAACACGCTCTGATAACGCGCCTGAATATTGCCGGCAAAACGCCCGAAATCCTGATTTGACTCAGGCCTGGCTTCGACGAACACGACAGGACGCACCGGCTCCGGAGGGGCCTCGTCCTTGCCGCAGCCACTCAACAGAAAGCCACTGGACAGAAGGCTACCCAGCAACAGGCATGACGACAAACGCTTCATGGCTGCACCTGCGCGTTCTGCTGTTTGGGCTGTTCGGCAATCTCGACCTGCATGTCCGGGTGTAACAACTGTCCGCCTGCCACCACGACTTTCTCTCCACTTTTAAGCCCGTCGCCGATGATGACTTTGGCAGTCAGATAACGAGTAACGGTGACCCTGCGCAAATTGACTTTGCCCTGCTCGTCCACCACCCACACGGCAGGCTTGCCCAACTGCTCGCCAAGGTCCTTGGTCAGCGCCGCCCAAGGCAGCTCGACACTGGCATTGGCCGGTGCGCTCAGCGCCACGCTGACTACCGAGCCCAGGTCCATGCCTTCAGGCAGCGGATCGAGCGCGATCTTGACCTGTAAAGTGCCGGTTTGCGCCGAGACTGCCGGGGTCACTTCGCGTACTTTGCCGCTGACCTTGATGTCCGGGTTGTCGAGCAGCGTGACCTGCACAGGCTGATTGGTCGGCGGCTGAACGAACAGGGACTCGTAGACATTGAACACCGCATCCCGATCACCGTCGCGTGCCAGATCGAAAATCGGCATCGTGGCCTGCACCACCTGCCCGACTTCAGCCTGACGCGCGGTGATCACACCCGGCGCATCCGCGACCAGTGCGGTATACCCCAATTGCTCACGGGCATTGGCCAGTTGCGCTTGCGCAGCCTTCAACGAGCTTTCGCTGCCGCGCAAGGCGGCCTGGGCCGAGTCATATTCACTACGGCTGGTATAGCCTTTGGGCAACAGCTTTTGTTGCCGGACAAAAGCGGCGCGGGCCTGATTCACGCGGGCCTGCTCGGCGGCCACAGAGGCTGCGGCCGAATCGACATTGATCTGCAAATCCTTCGGATCAAGCCGGGCCAGCACCTGCCGGGCAGTGACCCGGTCGCCCACATCGACATTACGCTGAATGATCTTGCCATTGACCCGGAATGAAAGCCGGGTCTGCACCCGCGCCTGAACATCACCGGTCAGGGCGACACTGGCGGCGAAGTCGGCACTTTTTACCGTTTGCACATAAACCCTGGGCAGTTCGGGCGCCGCCGGTTTTTCCTCGCCACACCCCGTTAACATCGCCAAGGCAGCAGCGAGACCGAATGTAACCAGTCTAGAAGGAAGAACGGGCATGCAGACTCCTTGTGCGGCTGCCGGATGTGGGCGCGATAGGGCGAGAGAATAGCGTGACTATGCGACTGTGCGCGAGAGGGAGGGTTCATTAACTGGGCAGAGGTTGCGCGGGAGAGGCCCGCAGCAGCTTTCTTTTGAATGTGGTCAGTTCAAACTCCTGCAGAGACACTGTCTTGAATGTCTCTGCCGAACTTGAACATAGTGTATATATCAAACCACCGATTCATGCCCCCCCACGGATTGAATGCGAGGGTTGTTCAGGTATAGTTGGCATTCTATCTACTTCATAAAAATACTTTTGAAAAACAGGCCTTCTTATATTTCGGTATTTAGGATAGCCCGTTCTGCGAATAGTAGCCGACCGTGCCGGCGCGACGCTTGATGGTAATAGCCGTGGTCGTGGTAATGCAAAGGATGCGGCCGGTAAATCAGCACTGGATTGCGGAGGGCGTTGATTTGGAAATATTAGCGAATTTCTGCCTGCCGGACGCTGGTTCTTTCTAGCAAGCCCGAAACTCTCCAGCCTGGAGGTTGAACGCCCCACTCCAGCAGCCTTCTTTACAATTGAACTCAGAGCAAAACCAACGCCCGCAACAGCTAACACACTGCCCACGCCCATAAGCACCCCACTGAGCGTTGGATTCGATTCTTTTACGTGCGTAGACACATAAATTGACCCACCTCCAGTGAGCAATAACCCAGCCGCCAAAACCCCACTTAAGAAAGACGAAAAATGCCCGGTCGGGTCTATGTATTTGATCGGATTGTTTAGCCCATACGCATACGCATTCAACCCACCGTCACCAAACGGGCTAAAACTGTCCGGGCTGTTAAAGCGCATCAGCACCGGGTTGTAGGCGCGATAGCCATTGCCGAGCAGGTAATGGCCGGTTACCAGGTCAGGCTGCTCGCCGTTGAAACCGGGTAGTGCTGCGACTGTCTGCTCGGCTTGACGATGCCCGAACGGCGTATACGCGATATCAACCTGCCTCCCGTCTTCGCTCGCGTGCAGAACGCTGTTGTGCAGGTCACTGGCGACCATCGTCGTCACGACCTCTTCGCCCTCGCGACTCTGCTGCGCCAGTAACTGGCCGCCTGCGCGGATACAGGTTCGTTGCCTGTCGCCCAGTAACTCGGTCATCAGTTGCTTGCCGTTATAGAACCGACTGGAGAGGACCTGAGCCAGCGGGTTCAATGTGGAGACACGGTCCAGCGGGTCGTAGGTGTACGTGCAGAGGAGAGCCATAATCGATCCTTGATGATGGAGTAAGCGTTCAGGTGAATCAGGCTGGAGAAATCATGTACAGATAAACGTATCAGTACATCATGCGACTCAATTCGTCTGCCGGATCGCCCCAAGGGCGTGTTTCTCGAATGGCGCTAGCGGTATCAGCGAACTCACTTTTTAAACTTGAACGCCTATCATTGAGCAGTTTTATATCTGCCCCTGCATCCTCCCAACGCTTGATGCGCGGGTTGAATGTCCGAACGGCCAGCACTGGAATCACCATGCCTATTGCAGTCGCGAGCAAAACATCCTTGGCAGGGCCGTCAGGGTCGACCGCGTTGATTACACGGCTTACGGTAAACACGGTGCTCGCTGCGATCTGGCCGAGTGCCGAGGAAGCTGTCAGTTTCGTTGATAGCGGAGCATTGCCCTTGGCGACAGCCTTTATCGCAGGAACAGCCGCTTTTACACCCAGGTAAGCACCGAACAAACCGAGCCCTATCCACACAAATGAAAGTATCTGACTCTCATCTATCTTATGCCCGGTCGGATCAGACCGATTAACCGGATCACCCGCGCAGTACGCATAGGCATTCATACCGCCCTTGCCAAACGGGCTCAGGCTGTCCGGGCTGTTGAAGCGCATCAGAACGGGGTTGTAGGCGCGATAACCATTGCCCAACAGATAATGACCGGTCAATGGGTCGGGTCGCTCATCGTTGAAGCCTGGCAGCTGGCTCAACGCTTGCCGATGCCCGTAGGGGGTGTAGGCGATAGGGTCAGACAAGCCGGCCGATACGGTGTGGAGCACGCTGTGCTGTTGGTCCGAGCCGATCAACAGCGTAGCGAGCGCTGACTGCGTGGCCAGCAACTGACGGTCGCGATGCAGGAACCGAACGTGTTCTGCCCCCTGAATCTCGCTGACCAGGGTGTCGGACTGATAGAACGAACGGGCAATGGTCCCTGCCACAGGCGTGCGAGCCGCAAGCCGGTCAAGCGCGTCGTAGCGGTAACGGCACAGGGTAGTTTGCTGGCGCATGGTGAGTAACCGGAGTGGTCTTGATCGGCGAGGCAGGCCTCTTCAGGCACACAATGCATTGCGGGGACCGCAGCGGCTACTCGTAGAACTGCTAGGTTGCGTCAGGGGCTGTCAGTGGCTCTGAACACATTCCAGCGAGCGCTCCAGCTCGGCCTTGGCCATGTTGATCAGATGCACCACCGAGAACGCAAGATCACGTTTCAGGCCCTCGAGGTTGTCACCGGTTTCAGAAGCGGTGGCAGAGGCACAGCGCAGTATTTCGCTGACCTGTATCAGGGAATCTTCAAGAGAGTTGGGGAGCGGTGGAGACGGGGTTGAGTTGATCATCATGCGTGCCTCTGCAAGTAGGGCCATCAGATGTTCGCTGCTAAACAAACAAGGTGGCGACTTTGACGCGGGTTAGCAGACCGGTAGAGAACACAGACCCGGCGCACTCGAAAGTGCCCCACGCAAAGCCGCCATAAAACGGTAATTGCGCTGCGTGTCTCTGGACAGGCTGCTAAACCCGATCGCTGAAAAATCAGCGACCGACGCAGCCTAGTGCGCAGAGTTGGCAGGCACAAGGGCCCGGGATTTTCTAGGAAAGGTCATACGCAGGAAAGAGAAAAGACTGAAAGAAATGTCCCGCAGGACAGGTTTTTCGTGAGCGGAAGTAACCTGATTTGTTCAGAAGAGGACGCAGAGCGTCCAGAACGGCATTCCCACGCTGGAGCGTGAGGAACGATAGGCGCCCGGGAGATCTTCTATCGTTCCTCACGCTCCGCGTGGGAATGCCGTTCATGACGCTCCGCGTCATCTTCAAAACGCGTCGATCAACTGCCCTCGGTGCCGTGCGCCTCTTCGAAGAAGTAGTCCTTCCAGCTCGCCGCCTTGTTTTTAAGTACGCCCAGTTCATGCAGTTTTTCGGCGTAGATGAAGGTGCGCTGCGGGGTGACGGTGAAGTCGATTTCCGGGTCAGCGACGATTTTCTCTACCAGCGGCAACGGCAGTTTCGATTGCTCGACACGGATGTAGGTCTGCGCGGCAGCGGGCTTGTCGGCCTTGATGATCTTCTCGGCTTCGGCCAGCGCGTCGTAGAACGCCTTGTAGGTCTTGGGGTTCTCGTCGTGGAATTTTTCGGTGGTGTAGAGCACGTTGAACGTCGCCTGACCGCCCAGCACGTCATAGGAACTGAGCACTTTGTGGACGTTGGGGTTTTCCAGCGCCTGGTACTGGAACGGCGGGCTGGAGAAGTGCGAGTTGATTTCCGAGCCGCCCGCCAGCAGCGCTGCGGTGGCATCCGGGTGCGCCAGGCTCACCGAGATGTTGTCGAATTTCTTGTAGTTGTCGTTACCGAATACCTTGGCGGTCTCGATCTGCAAAGTACGCGACTGAAAGCCCACACCGGCAGCCGGTACAGCGATGCGGTCCTTGTCGGTGAAGTCCTTGATGGTTTTCACGTTGGGATTGTTGGTCAGCAGGTAGTTGGGCATGGAACCCAGCGAAGCAATGGCCTTGACGTTCTGCTTGCCCTTGGTGCGATCCCAGACGGTCAGCATCGGTGGCACACCTGCCGACACCACGTCCAGCGCACCGGCCAGCAGCGCTTCGTTCATCGCCGTGGCACCGGAGATGCTGTTCCAGTCGACCTTGATGTCCAGCCCCTGTTCCTTGCCATGTTTCTCGATCAGTTTCTGATCGCGCACCACGTCGAGGATCAGGTAGCCGATACCGAATTGCTGAGCAATGCTGATCTTGCCTTCCGCCTGCACGCCGCTGCTGAGCAGGGCACCGAACAGGCCAAGTGTCCCCGCCAATACAGTCAGCGCCGGACGATGAAATGTTGTTGTCATGTGGTTCCCACCCTGATTATTCAAAAAAAGACGGTGCTTCAACGCTGCATGCCCCAGCGCTTGACGGTCAGGCGCTCGATATTGGCGAACAGCAGGTTCTCGACCAGCAGGCCGATGAGAATGACTGCCGCCAGACCTGCAAAAACCTTGTCGGTATACAGCTCGTTACGATTCTGGAAGATGTACCAGCCCAACCCGCCCTTGCCGGACGACGCACCAAACACCAGCTCGGCGGCGATCAGCGTGCGCCAGGCGAAAGCCCAGCCGATTTTCAAGCCGGCAAGGATCGACGGCAGCGCAGCGGGAATCAGGATGTGCCAGACAAAGCGCAAGCCCTTAAGGCCATAGTTGCGCCCGGCCATACGCTGGGTTTCCGAAACGCCGAGAAAACCTGCGTAGGTATTGAGCGCCAGCGCCCACAGTACCGAATGCACCAGCACGAAGATCAGGCTGTTCTGGCCCAGCCCGAACCACAGCAGCGCCAGCGGCAACAGGGCAATGGCCGGCAGCGGATTGAACATCGCAGTCAACGTGCCAAGCAGGTCGCGGCCCAGTTGGGTGGACACTGCCAGGGTGGTCAGGGCGAACGCCAGCACGATGCCGATCAGGTAGCCCTGAATCAGTACGGTCAGGGAAATCCACACCTTGCCTGGAAGCTCGCCGGAGATCAGCCCGTCATAAAAGGCGGCCGCCGTTTGCAGAAAGCTCGGCAACAGCAGGTCGTTGTTCTGCAAACGTGCAGCCAGTTCCCAGATCACCGCCAGAGCGATCATGATGACGCATTTGCGCACCCAGCCCAGTTGCCAGATGCGCTGTGCCAGCGGTAGATCGCGGGCCAGGTCTTCCTGAGTGAAAGGCTCCAGCGTGACTTCATATTCTTCGCGAGCGGGAGGTGCGAGGCTCATGGTTCGGGTTTCCCGGTAATCGTGTAGATAGGACGCGGAGCGTCCTGAAAGGCATTACCACGCAGAGCGTGGGAACGATCAAGGCAGTCGTCTAGTAAGCAATCCGGATGTCCTGAAAATTCAGATCCTGCTCCACTGGCCCGGCCTCGCCCTCATCGAACAACAAACGATGAATACGCTGCGCGGTTTGCTGGAAACCAACGCCGCCGAGGCTTTTCAGGTCGTATTGATGGCTGTTGATTTCCGCTCGCACACGGCCCGGATGCGGTGACAACAGCAGGATGCGGTTGCCCACCACCAGCGCTTCTTCAATAGAATGGGTAACGAACAGCAGCGTGAAACGCACCTCGTCCCACAGCTCCAGCAGTTCTTCCTGCATCTTGCGCCGGGTCAGTGCATCGAGCGCGGCGAACGGCTCGTCCATCAGGAGAATTTTCGGCTGCATGGCCAGGGCGCGGGCAATCGCCACGCGGGCTTTCATGCCTCCGGACAAGGTATGCGGATAGGCTTCGGCAAACGCGCTGAGGCCGACTTTTTCCAGGTAATAACGAGCGCGCTCCAGCGCCTCGGGACGCTTCAGGGTGCGTGACGCCAGCAGCGGAAACATGACGTTCTCGATCACGGTTTTCCACGGCGGTAACTGGTCGAATTCCTGAAACACCACGATGCGGTCCGGGCCAGGTTCGGTGACCTGATGACCTGCCAGACGAATCTCGCCCTCGCTGGGCCGGATGAACCCGGCTACGGCTTTGAGCAATGTGGACTTGCCGCAACCGGATGGGCCGAGCAGCACAAAACGATCGGCCGGGTCGACCTCGAAACTGACCTGATGCGTCGCCCGGACCACGCGCTCTGGCGTGCGGTATTCAAGGCTTACACCGCGAACTTGCAACAAGGCTTCAGTGGTGTGCTGAACAGTCGGTTGCGGTTGGGCGCTCGTGCTGGCCGTGTGGCCTTGCGCGACAGCATTCATGAACGGCTCTCCTGAATCAAAATGGCGCGGTGCCTTGAATGGTCGTGCGATACAGTTTGCGTCGCAGATGGGCCGGGCAGCCGGCAGCCAGGTGAATCAGGGAACGGTTGTCCCAGAACACCATGTCGTTGGCTTGCCATTGGTGCCGGTAAATATGCTCGGGCTTCACGCTGTGGGCGTAAATCTCGTTGAGAATCTGGCGGCTCTCGTCTTCCGGCAGGTCAAGAATCCGGGTGGTGAAACCCTCGCTGACAAACAACGCCTTGCGGCCTGTTTCAGGATGCGTGCGAACAATCGGGTGGCTGACTTCGACCACTTGGGCCAGTTGCTCGGCGGTCAGGGTCGGACGCCAGTTGGCGGCGTTATGGCCCTCGGCGT
Source organism: Pseudomonas syringae group sp. 26L6 (assembly GCF_032587815.1). Classification (NCBI taxonomy): domain Bacteria; kingdom Pseudomonadati; phylum Pseudomonadota; class Gammaproteobacteria; order Pseudomonadales; family Pseudomonadaceae; genus Pseudomonas; species Pseudomonas syringae group sp. 26L6. The sequence continues at coordinate 87,154 of NZ_JAWHPJ010000033.1, read as the reverse complement.
AGCGCGCAGTGTAGCTGTGAACCGCCGAGCGCCCTTCGACGGCATCACGCAGGTGTTGCGGCAAGGTGTCCCACGCCTGATGCATGTCGGCGAACAGCGTGTCGCCACCTTCGCTCGGCAACTCTTGTGCGTAAAGCATCGAACCCAGGCTTGGCAGCTCTTTGTAAGACAGGTCCGAATGCCAGTATTTACCGGCATCGCCCAGCCCCACAGGCTTCTCGTTCTCGACAATGTTGGAGACGATCAGGATTTCCGGATGGTTGGCCAGCAGAAACTGCTTGAGCACATGGATCTGCAACACACCAAAACGACGGCTGAAATCGACTTGCTGCTGTGGCGTGATCTGCTGATCGCGGAACACCACGACGTGGTGATCCAGATGCGCCTGATGCACTCGCGCGAAATCCGCGTCATTCAACGGCCTGGACAGATCCAGCCCGACGATTTCCGCGCCCACCTTTCCGGTGAATGGACGCACGTCGAACGATTGCGAAGCAGATTGAGCGGACGATGAAGCGAGGGAGGCTGCTGGCATGAGAACTCCGACTCCAGAACAGTGTGACTGAAAGGCGGAACTGTATAGATATAAGAAAGAGAATTTAAATACCGTTGAGGAATATCGATAGTTCTGAATGCTTCCTGAGGATTTTTTGAGCGCACTCGCCCACATAAATGTGTCACGGCAGATACATCCAAGTGTAAGAACGCCTTGCTAGGGTCGGCGCCTTATCCAGATTGAGTACAGGCGCTCGCCATGCGATGTAATAAACCGGTTGCCCACGTAATGATGTCGTCGTTGATACTTTCACTGCTTGCGGTATCGGTACAGGCAGCGAGCCGTGCAAATGACAACCGGATCAACGGGGTCGATCTGCTTTCCGGGTTCAACACGCTGTGGACGACCGGCGCGACCTGGGATACTGGCACACCGACTGCGCTGGGGCAGAGCCTGCTCCGACGCAACCTGCAAATTGTCGTTGACCGTGCCAACTCGCGCACGCTTGCCCAGGAAACCGCCGCTTACTTCGATGACCGTCGCGATCAGAGCTACAGCGCCATCAGCGGTCTGGGCTCATTGAGTGATGCCTATAAAGCAGGCGCGGGGGCCTTCACTACCATCACGCAATTTGACGACAGCAACAAAACCGTCAAGTACGACGACAAGGGCAATGGCGCAGGCAGTTCGTCTTCAGCGCTGGGCAAAGTGGTCGATCTGGTCGGCGCCGTGCGCAATGACGCCTCCACGACCCCGGCCAAGTCCCACTATCTGTATCCACGGCCATGGCGGCAGAGCCTCGACGGACAAAACCTGGCATTCGTCGTCGCGCCGTCTTTGCGCCCGGCCGAAAGCACCACGCCGGCCAGTGACTCGGGGTTCCCCAGCGGCCATACCAACGCCGCCTACCTGTCTGCCTACGCCTTGGCCTACGCAATCCCAGAGCGGTTCAGCGAGTTGATGCTGCGTGCCTCGGAGATCGGCGACAACCGCATCGAAGCGGGCATGCACTCGCCCTTCGACGTGATGGGCGGGCGAATCACCGCGACCTATTTCGCCATCGACAACCTGTCCAATTCAGCCAACGCACAGTTGCGCGCCGACGCCCGCGCCCAGGCACTGACTTACTTCACGGCGCAATGCGGTGGCAACATCAACAACTGCATAGCGAGCATTGACCCGGCCACTGACCGCACTTCCCAGCATGCCCAGGACAAAGCGCTGTATACCTCGCGCATGACCTACGGCTTCGACCCGGTCGGCCCGACCAATCTCGCGCCGGTCGTGCCGACCAACGCTGAAGTGCTGCTGGAAACCCGCTTTCCGTACCTGGACGCCAGCCAACGCCGCGAGGTTCTGGGGACCACTGAAATATCTTCGGGCTACGCGGTAATCGACCAGTCGGGTGGCTACGGTCGCTTGAACCTGTATGCCGCAGGCGATGGCTACGGCGCGTTCAATTCCAACGTCACCGTCAACATGAACGCCAGCCTCGGCGGCTATAACGCCATCGACGCCTGGCGCAACGACATCAGCGGCAGTGGCGCACTGATCAAAAACGGCACCGGCAACCTGATACTGACAGGCAACAACACCTACTCGGGCGGCACCGTGATCAACGGCGGCACCCTGACTGGCCATGCTCAGGCCTTCGGCAGCGGAACGATCACCGACAACGCAACGCTGGTGCTCGATCAGTCCACCAACGACACCCTCGCCAACACCCTGGCCGGCAACGGCGCGTTGATCAAACGCGGCGTCGGTTCACTGAACCTGACCGGCAACAGCAGCCTGTCCGGCGCGACCACCGTGCAGGCTGGTCGCCTGGCAGTGAATGGCAACCTCGGCAACTCCATCGTCAGCGTGCAGCAAGGCGCGACGCTGGGTGGCAACGGCACCGTCGGCGGCATCAACGTCGCTCAGGGCGGTGTGGTTGCACCGGGTAATTCGGTGGGCCAGTTGAACGTCAACGGTGACGTCAATCTGGCTCAGGGCTCGGTTTACCAAGTGGAGTCGGACGCCAATGGCAATGCCGACCGCATCGTCGCCAGCGGCCGTGCGACCCTCAATAACAGCACACTGTCATTGGTTGAAGGCGGCAACTGGGTAGCGGCAAGCCGTTACTCGATTATCTCGGCAGCCGGTGGCGTCAGCGGTGCATTTGCCGCCGTGCAAACAAACTTCGCGTTCCTTACCCCGACGCTGAACTACACCGCGACAGACGTCGGTCTAACGCTGGATCGCAATGCACAAACCTTCGCCAGCCTGGCGACCACGCGCAATGCCAGCGCCGTCGCTCAGGGGCTCGACAGCGCGGGGGCAGGCAATGCACTGTGGCGACAGGTGGTGCAGGACGACGCAGCAACCGCACAGGCGACCTTCAAGGCGTTGTCCAACGAGCTGCACGCATCGACTCAATCTGCGCTGATCGAAGACAGCCGTCTGGTGCGCAACGCCATGAACGATCGCATGCAACAAGCGCAATCCGCACAGTCATTCGGCAGCACCACACAAACCCTCGCCGGCGATGCCTCGCGTGGCGTGGTGTGGACTCAAGCCATCGGCGCAACCGGCCAGACCGACAGCAGCCGTGATGCCTCGGGCCTCGAAACCCGCACCAGCGGCCTGCTGTTCGGCGCCGACGTACCGCTCGACAACACTTGGCGCATAGGCGCGCTGGCAGGCTTCAGCAACAGCAGCTTCGACCTGCGCCATGCGTCCGGTTCCACCGACAGCGACAACTACCACCTGGGCGTTTATGGCGGCGCGAAATGGGGCCAACTGGGCCTGCGCCTCGGCGCGGTACGCACCTGGCATGAACTGACCGCCAAGCGCACGCTGGACCTGCCGGGCTCGTCCGAACACTTCAAGGAAGACTACAAAGCAGCGACCAATCAGGTCTTCGGCGAACTGGGCTACTCCATCGAAATGGGCAATGCGCTGCTCGAACCCTTCGCCAACCTCGCACACGTACGCCTCGACACCGACGCCTTCGACGAGAACAGCAACGCCATCAGCCTGCAGAACAAATCCCAGGACAACCACATCACCTTCAGCACCCTGGGCCTGCGCGCTGCCACTCGCTTGAACGCCGGCAGCGTGACGATCAAACCCAACGCCGCACTGGGCTGGCGTCGCGCCTACGGCGACGTCACCCCGGAAAGCCGATCGGCCTTCAGCGGCGGCAGCACCTTCGAACTCTCCGGCGCACCGATCGCCCGCAGCGCCGCAGTGCTCGGCGCAGGTGTCGACCTGGGGTTGAGCGATACGCTGAGCGTGGGCCTGAGTTACGACGGTCAGGTGAGCAACGATGCTTCGGATCAGTCACTGAATGCTCGGGTGACGTTGGCGTTTTAAGGCTGAAGTGGCGGCTGCTCTCTGTAGGGACGGAGAGCAGCCTGCCGAAGTTATCAGGGGGTCTGAGCGCTCTTGCGTTGACCTTCAATTCCATCCAGCTCCAACCCTCTCGTTTTCATTTCCCGGCCTCTCGATCAGCCTCAACAATCGAGGTCGGGAATGGGCTGCGTGCCTTTGCAAACCACCACAGGGCACCCGCTCCGATAACGCTCGTCAGCACGGCCAAACTCAGGATGACCTGGCGAATGCCCAAAGGCGCTGCGAGCAGGGCCACCAGCAAACCTGCCAGAGGCTGCGACAGGTTGTTGAGCAACGTGATCACGCCCACCGTCTTGCCGAAGTCCTGGGGCGGTATCACCCGCTGCCGGAGGGTGCGCATGTAGACGTTGAACATCTTGTCGAAGCCGACGATCAACAAAAAACCCAATACATAGCCCATCAGGTTCGGGCTCAGGGCGCTGATAAATGCCCCGATCGCGATCATTGAATACCCGACACCGCCCAGCACCCGCAAAGGCAGCACCACACGGGCCAGGAAGAACAGGATCACGATAGTGGTCACTGCCCCCGCCGCCTGCAGCCCTGCGTAGTTATCCTTGCCTGCGCTGTACTCGCCGATGACCATGGCTGCCGAGGTCGCCAGCGTGACGCCGACGATAAGGTTGACCCCTACTGCCAGCGTGATGATCTTTTTCAATTCGGTGAGGCCACGGATATGCCCGAACGCAATCCGCAAGGGCTGCAGCCAGATGTCTTGATGCTGCTTGAACACTTCCAGCTTAAAACGGCCAAGACGTTGCCACGCCAACATGCAGAGGTCTGCCAGGAGGAATAGTCCGGCGATCCAGAGCACTACCCAGTGCCAGGCCCACACTTCAAGCATCAGTGCCGCCACCAGCGGCCCGAGGACCAGCCCTGACTGGTCGGCGATCTGGGAATAGGACAACGTTTTGGTGTAGCTGTAGTGCTGAAAGATACGCGGCATGAGCACTTCGCGCGCCATGATGCCTTGCGTGGTCAGCACCCCGCATAATGCCGAGAGCACCACGAGCCATCCAATGCCACCAAAGATAGCGTAGAGCACCATCGCCAGCACGCAGAGCAATGCCCGGTACACCTGGCTGATATGCAGAATTCTGATAGGCGAATACTTGTCGCACAGCGCGCCGCATAACGGAAACGCGAGAAACCTCGGTAACGATTCGACGAAAAACGCCAGCCCGGCCCATGAAGCGCTGTTAGTGGTCTGGAACACCACCAGCGGCACTATGAACAACAGGATCTGATCCGCCAGCCTGGACAGGAAAAGCGAGATGAAGAAAGCGAGGTAATCCTTGCGCATGAAGAACTCCGTTCAGCACTGGCAGCGCGTGCGTCAGTTATCATCGCTCAGGTCATAATCGGCTTGATACATCGATGCTGATGCGCGCTCTCCTGTCAGCTTGTGGAGAAATACCGATGAACTCATCGCCAAGGTATTCGGCCGTTCTGGCCACCCTGTTGATGGTCCTGCTCGCAGCTTGCAGCGCAGTGCCAGGCACTTCCATGAAAACTGTCGCCGCTGCCCAGTCAGACCCGGGCGAAGGCGGTGTTCCCGCATTTTACATATGGCCGGATAAAGTGCCGTCGACACCGGGCCAACTGCTGCGCTCGGAACCGCTGACGGCTACGCAAAGCCTTGAGAATGCCGGACAGAATGTTCGCATCCTGTACACCTCAACAGACGGGCTCAACAACCAGCCAGTCGCAGTGTCAGGAGCCTTGTTCATGCCCAAGGGCACGCCGCCAAAGGGCGGATGGCCGCTGATGGCGTGGGCACATGGCACGGTTGGTAGCGCGGACATCTGTGCGCCTTCCTTTGCCGGGCGCAGTGATCGCGACACGCGCTATCTGAATGAATGGCTCGGGCGTGGCTATGCGATTGTGGCTACTGATTACCAGGGTTTGGGCACGCCGGGGCTGCACCCGTTCGGGCTGAGCAGTCCGCTGGCGTATGGCGTTCTCGACAGCATTCGGGCGGTTCAGAAAGCGGACTTCAATCTGTCTTCGCGGGTCGTTGTGTTTGGCCAGTCGCAAGGTGGCCGTGCCGCTTTCGCAACGGCCGTCTACCAGAAGACTTATGCGCCCGAATTGAACATTGTCGGTGTAGTCGCGACCGGGACGCCGTATCCGATGGCTCAATCGCGTGAGAAACATGCCGGACCGGACACCTTCCGCGATCAGGTCACGCCGTCGCTGGCCTATAACCTGTTGCGACTGAGCACTGCCGCACTGATCGACCCGTCGCTGCATCCTGCCGACTACCTGAGCGACCGCGCGAAGCCCGCGTTCGAAACCAGTCAGCGTGAATGCCTGCAAGCCATCGAGCGCAAGGTGGTCGCGGATGGACTGACATTCAACAACAGTTTCAAACGCTCACCCGATAAGGCGCTTGATCAGGTCAATCGCCAATCGGACTACCCGACGTTGAAGTCTGACATTCCGGTTTTTATCGGCACGGGGGGCAAGGATGTCATTTCACCTGTTCGCAGCCAGATCGCGCTGGTGAAAGACGCGTGTAAGGCCGGCGACCGCATCGAGTGGCATTACTACCCGCAGCTGGATCACTCGGGAGCGGTGAATGGCTCGCTGCCGGACTCGACACGTTTTGTCGAGAAAGCGTTTTCGGGGGAGTTTATGGCGGGGAATTGTGGGGCGACGCAGAGCGTCGCACGACAGTGAGATGATCGTTCCTCACGCTCCAGCGCAGGAATGCCTTGCGTGACGCTCCGCGTCACAGGTCTGCGCCGCGCCATATGCTCAAAAGAGGACGCAAAGCGTCCAGAACGGCATGCGACGCGTAGCGTCGCACGATAGTGATGTTATCGTTCCTCACGCTCCAGCGCAGGAATGCCTTGCGTGACGCTCTGCGTCACAGGTCTGCGCCGCGCCGCCTGTTCAAGACCGGACGCGGAGCTTCCAGAACGGCATGCGACGCGGAGCGTCGCACGATAGTTGGATTACGCAAGACACTCAGTGGGTCAGAACGCAGGCAGTACCGCGCCGTCGTACTTCTTGTTGATGAAGTCTTTGACTTCCTGGCTGGTCAACGCTTTCGACAGTTTTTCGATGGCGTCGGTGTGAGCGTTGTCTTCGCGGGTGACGAGGAAGTTCACGTACGGCGAATCGGCACCTTCGATGATCAGCGCGTCTTTCTTCGGATTGAGCTTGGCTTCCAGCGCGTAGTTGGTGTTGATCAGCGCAAGGTCAACCTGGCTCAACGCACGTGGCAGTACAGCCGATTCGAGTTCGCGGAATTTGAATTTCTTCGGGTTGCTCGCGATGTCTTTCGGCGTGGACAGGGCGTTGGTCGGATCCTTCAGGGTGATCAGGCCACCTTTTTGCAACAGCAGCAGTGCGCGGCCTGCATTGCTGCCTTCATTTGGAATGGCGATGGTTGCACCTTCAGGCAGATCAGCCAGTTTCTTGTACTTGCTGGAGTAGCCGCCGAACGGTTCAACGTGTACGCCCACGCCAGTCACCAGATTGGTGCCTTTGCCCTTGTTGAAGCCATCCAGATAAGGCTTGGTTTGAAAATAGTTGGCATCCAGACGCTTTTCGCTCAATTGAACGTTTGGCTGCACGTAGTCAGTGAAGACCTTGATTTCCAGGTCCACGCCTTCTTTGGCCAGGGTCGGCTGGATCAGCTTCAGGATTTCCGCATGCGGCACGGGCGTTGCACCGACCACCAGTTTTTCGCCTGCGTGAGCCAGGCCAATCGAGAACACAGCCGCCAGAGCGGTCATCAGAAACGTCTTTTTCATGCAATGTCCTTAGCGAAATCCGGGAGCGTCATCAGAAAATGACGCTTTATTACTCAATGGTTTGCCGTCGCGCGATCCAAACCCTGCGACATCATGCTGACATTACCGAGATTTTATATTCCGATAAAAGACTTTTTAATCGAGTACTTATATCTTTTTGTCTCAAGCCTTCACGCAGGGTTCTGCTCAAGCTGCGATGTCACCGTTTCGAGCAATCGCCGCAGCGCGCAAAGCTGCTCGCGATCCCCGCTGCTGACCAACAACCTGGCCTGACGCTCGATCAGCGTCAGCGGCGCGGCAATATCCGGCAGATTGATATCTTCAGCCCGAATTTCGTCGCCACTGCTGACCAGCAAGGCAAAGTGAATGACGTTCTCCAGCTCACGGGTGTTGCCGGGCCAGCTGTGGGCTTCAAGCGTGCGCTGCGCGTCTTCGCTGATCAGTTGCACAGGCAGGCTGAGGCGCTGGCTGTAGATACCGACAAAATATTCGGCCAGCGGCAGGATATTGCCCGGTTGCTCGCGCAACGCCGGCAGGTCAAGACGGCCCTCGCTCAGGTAGTGATAAAGCCGCTCGTGAAATTTTCCGGCAGCCACCGCCTGTGCCAGATCGATACTGGTGGCGGCTACCAGACGCACATCGACCGGGCTCGGCTGGTGCGCGCCCACTCGTGTGACTTCGTGGTTTTCCAGAGCGGCGAGCAGCTTGACCTGAATGGGCAGCGGCAAGTCGCCGATCTCATCCAGATACAAAGTGCCGCCGTTGGCCGAGCCAAACCAGCCGGCCCGACTGCTGACCGAACCGCTGTGCGCTCCGGCGGCATAACCGAACAACTCCGCATCGGCGTAAGTCGGGCTGATGGCACCGCAGTTGACTGAAACGAACAAGCCCGAGCGATCACTGCCGCGATGAATATGCCGCGCCAGTAATTCCTTGCCGGTCCCGGACTCGCCACGGATCAAGACCGGCAGCGAACGAGGCGCCAGCTGTTCCATTTCTTCTCGTAAACGGCGCGAGCGCGGGTCGATGAATACCAGCGCCTTGGCACGAATGCTCAGCGGGCTTTTTTCTGCATCGGGGAAAGTCAGCAGCGGCTGACCGAAATTTTCGTGAAGGCTCATGACACACTCCCGCCTGAGCCCTTGCGACGGCTCAAGCGTTTAAAAGACAGGACCCGTTGGGTCGATAAACAAGCTGCCGCTCATGCGCGACGACGCGCATGCTGCTCCAGACGGTTTTGCAGCCGGTACAGGTAGGCAAACCCCTGCTCCCAGCGCTGATGACCGGACTTGACGTTGATATGCCCGGCCTGACTCAGAAATCCGACTTCCGCCCCCCAGTGACGGGCCATTTCCATAGCGCGCTGAGAGCTGACCGCAGGGTCGTTGTCAGAGCTGACAATCTGTGTCGGAAACGGCAGTAGATCATTAGGGATCGGCGCAAAATTACGCAATGCAGGCGGGCAATTCGGACGCTCGACGTCGGCAGGTGCTACCAGCAACGCACCTTGCACCTGACGCAGGGTCTCCAGCGGTGCGAGTTGTGCCCAATGCGCGACTGTCACGCAACCCAGGCTGTGAGCGATCAGGATCACCGGCGTGCTGTGCGCTGCAATCGTGCGTTGCAACTCGCCCACCCAATCCTCACGGCGTGGTTTGAGCCAGTCGGCCTGTTCCACGCGCGTACTGTTGGGCAGGCTGTTTTGCCAGTGGGTCTGCCAATGATCATCAGGAGACCCTTGCCAGCCTGGCGCGATCAGATACCGGATCGACTCGTTATGCATGGATTCGCCTCCTGCATGTATGCGTTCATGAGACGAGTATAGGGATGGAAGTTATATTCGCTAAGGAATAAGAAGCTATTTATTAATTCCTAAAACGAATATCAGCTATCAGGCAAAAAAAGAAGCCGTCCCCTGCCTTCGAGGAACGGCCTCTAATAAAAAATCACTTTCAGAGCAGAGAATATCCGCAGTTCGTTACAGGATTACGACGGCCTCACGTTGCGGGAACAGTTCGAGAACCCGATTTATCAACGCTCAGCGCCACGGCCTCGTCGTTCTGCGGCACTTCGCGGGCGACGGTCCACACCACAATGGCGGCGACGATATCGAAAATCGCCAGTACCACAAACAGTGGGCTGTAGCCGATTTTGGTGACCAGCACACCGAACACCATGGTGAACGCTGCAGCGCCCAGAAAACCGAACATCCCGCCCATGCCAGTCGCCGTGGCCACCTCGTTTTTGCCGAACGAATCCGAGGTGATCGAGTACAGTGCGCCCGACAGTGTCTGGTGCGCGAAACCACCGATGCACAGCAATGCGATAGCGGTGTAAGGGCTTTCGACCAGCCCGATACAGGCCGGGCCGATCATGCATGAGCAGCCGAACAGCATGACCATCTTGCGGGATGTGAACAGCGAAACCTTGCAGTATTTGTGAAACAGCGGGCTCAGATAGCCACCCAGTACACAGCCGATGTCAGCCGCCAGAAACGGCAGCCAGGCGAACATCGCGACTTCCTTGATGTTCATGTGCCGCTCGGTCATCAGGTACAGTGGGATCCATGCGTTGAAGGTTTGCCAGGCCGGCTCGGACAGGATGCGCGCCGAAGCGATAGCGTAGAAATTGCGGTTCTTGAACAGGCGTTTCCAACTGCCTTTCTGGGCAGGTGCATCCTTGAGACGCGATTCCTGGCCGCTGAGAATATAGTCACGCTCGGCATCGCCCAGACGCTTCTGGTCACGCGGGTGCTTATACAACAGCAGCCATAGCCCGCTCCACACGATACCCAGACCACCGACAATCAGAAACGCCAGCTCCCAGCCACTTTGCAGGATGGCCCAGACCACCAGCGGGGGCGCAAGCAATGCGCCGAACGACGAGCCAATGTTGAACCAGCCGATGGCAACCGAACGCTCCTTGGCCGGAAACCATTCGGTCGTGGCCTTGACGCCTGCCGGCAGGCCCGCCGCTTCGGTCAGCCCGAGCATGCCACGGAAGATGGCCAGGCTCTGCCAGCCGGTTGCGAACGCTGCGGCAGCGCAGGCAGCCGACCAGGCAATGGCAAAAATCGCAAAACCCATTTTGGTGCCGATGGCGTCGATAATGTAGCCCGCCACCGGCTGCATGATGGCGTAGCACAGCTGCCAGGCGACGACGATGTGCGCGTACTGCTCGGTGGAAATACTCAGTTCGCTCATGAGCGTCGGCGCTGCGACGGACAGCGTGTTGCGTGCAAGGTAGTTGACGACCAGGCCAGCTGTTACCAGCCCCACCATCCACCACCGAATGCCTTTTATTTTCATCTCTTCACCCTGTTTATTTTTAGATTGGCGATGAGCGTCCCGCGGCCATGACCGTGAGGCGGCTGGTTTTATGTAACTTCAGATTACGGGCGTTTCAGGCAAGGTTATCGAGGTAATTCGCCGACAATCGTGCGAAAAAGTCGAAAAAACGGGGGATATAAACTTTTTTATTGCCTGAGAAATCAGACTGGTCATGGACTTGTTACTCTTTGAATTATTTTTGTGGTTGTAATTTTCTGCAAGTCTTAGGTTGTCGTACAACATGGCGCATTTATAGTCATTTGCCATGCCAGTGTCAAATGACATCAACGCTCGGCTTCCTCAGGAAAAGGGCCCGCGGAGGTTTACTGAAAAGGCTCGGTTTTTTTGTTATACGACAACTGCTTGGTCGAAGCGTATTCATAGGCCGCTTTGACCTATTCAGCGCTGCCCGACGCCCCTGACACGTGACGATTGCCGCCCGATGGCAAGAAACGTGTCTAAAGACTTGTACAACTGTCACAAAAGCTTTCATTCTTGGTCACGGCGTCAGGCAACGGAAATGCCCCGCGAAACCATGTCGGCACAGCCCGACGCTGAATCACCTCATGTCAGGGAGAGGCGTCCACATGCCTGAGCCAAGCAGTCTCGCCAGCTGGACCCCTGCATTGCGCAAGCAGCTCGATGCCTTGGGCGTGGATAGCAACGCGTTGTGCCAGAGCGCTGGCATAGACCCGAATATGCTGGGTGATCCCGGCGCACAGTTTCCCTCAGACATCACCGCCGACCTCTGGCAGCGAGCGGTACAGGCCTGCCTTGATCCAACCCTGGGTTTGCGTGTCTCGCGCTTTGTCAGCCCCACGTCGTTCCACGCGCTGGGCTATACGCTGGTGGCCAGCGGTTCACTGCGTGAGGTTTTCGAACGCATCGTACGTTACCGCTCAATGGCTGAGGACTCTCTGGAGCTGGACTTCAGAACGGTGGGCGAGCGCTATGAATTCCGCTTCGGCACGCCGAAATCGTGTCAGCTACCCGCTCATGAGTTGCTGGATGCATTCGCCGCCATTTATGTGCGCACCTGCCGCAACCGGTTAGGCAGGGGCTACGCGCCGCTGGCGGTGCATCTGCAACGTCCCGCACCTGATAATCCGCAGCCCTGGCAGGATCTGTTCCGCTCGCCGGTGATGTTCGCGGCGCAAGAGAACTTGCTGGAATTTGGCGGTGATCAGTTCGACAGCCACCTGGATGACGGCCCGGTACAGGTAAACGGGCAGGAATCCAGGGGCGATCCGTTACCTTCGCTGATCTGGGAGCAGCGCGTTCGCTCGGCCATCGAAACCCTTCTGCCGGATGGCGAACCCACCGTCAGAACCATCGCCGAAGCCCTGCACCTGAGCACCCGCAGTTTGCAACGTCATCTGGCCGACGAGGGCTGCTGTTACGACCTGCTGCTCAATCAATGCCGCCAGAACCTGGCATTGCTGCACATGAACGATCCGCAAAGCTCGCTGAGCGAAATCGCCTACCTGCTGGGCTTTACCGACACCACCAGCCTGAGCCGCGCCTTTAAACGCTGGACCGGACTGACACCAGGGCAGTATCGCAACGGATTGGTGCGCTGAGTATGAGGAACGATCATCAACTATCGTGCGACGCTCCGCGTCGCATGCCGTTCTGGACGCTCTGCGTCCTCTCTTGATTAAGCGGCGCGGCGCACACGCAAGGCATTCCTACGCTGGAGCATGAGGAACGATCTTCAACTATCGTGCGACGCTCCGCATCCGACCCTATAGGGTAGTGGCGGGCTCAATCCGCGCCAGCTCAGGCAAATCTCCCGACAACCCCAACGCTTCGCGCACGAACAGTGCCTTGGCTTCGGGCATCCGGTTGACCATTTTCAAACCGGTATTACGCAACCAGCGCAGTGGCAATTGGTTGGCCTGAAACAGCCGTTCGAAGCCTTCCATTGCGGCCATCAGCGCCAGGTTGTGCGGCATGCGACGACGCTCGTAGCGGCCCAGCACGCGCAGGTCAGACCAGCGTTCACCACGCCCGGCAGCGTGGGTCAGGACTTGCGCCAGCACGGCTGCGTCGAGAAAGCCCAGGTTCACGCCCTGCCCGGCCAGCGGGTGAATGGTATGTGCCGCATCGCCAATCAACGCCAACCCCCTGGCAACGTAACGCTTGGCGTGACGCTGACGCAGTGGCACACAAACGCGCTCATCGGCAGACACTACCTGACCCAGACGCCCCTCGAATGCCTGCTCCAGTTCACGACAGAACAGGTCATCTTCCAGCACCATCAGGCGCTCGGCTTCAGCCGGTGTGACTGACCAGACAATAGAGCACCAGTACTCGCCCTCGCGCTCCAGTGGCAGAAAAGCCAAGGGGCCGTCGTCGGTAAAACGCTGCCAGGCAGTTTTCCTGTGGGAATCAGCGGTGCGCACACTGGTGACGATAGCGTGATGCAGGTAATCCCACTCACGGGTCGGCGTTTCGGTCAGGCGGCGCACCGCAGAATTGGCACCATCGGCGGCAACCACCAGCGGTGCGCGCAACTGGCGACCGTCGGCCAGGGTCAGCAGCCAGTCATCTCCGGAGTGGCGCATCTGCTCCAGCCGCGCATTGGCCAGCAAGCCGATGTCACTGTCATGCAGGCGATCGAGCAACGCATCCTGCACCACGCGGTTCTCGACGATATGGCCCAGCACATCAGCATGCACGCTGGAGGCAGAGAAGTGAATCTGCCCGGTGCCGCTGCCATCCCAGACCTGCATGTGCGCGTACGGGCTGATGCGACGGGCCGCGATGCCTTCCCATACGCCCAGCCGCTGAAGAATTCGCTGACTGGCTGTCGACAAGGCACTGACCCGTGGCTCGAAAGCCGAGTGTTGGTCAAAGGGTTTGACGCTCAGCGGCCCACCGTCGACCACCAGAACATCAAGACCGCTGCCCTGCAACGCCAGAGCAAGGGCGCTGCCGACCATTCCGGCTCCGACAATCAGCACATCTGCGCGCGTTTCCATGGTCAAACCGTTCTCGCTTGCGGCCGCAGCCGTGTGTTTAAAGTGTGTGATTCACACATCGGATCGAGTCCCCAGGCCCATGGCCTGGCGGGCAAACCAGCGCTTGGCGGCTGGCAACAGGTCCAGGCCCAGCAACCCGACGTTACGCCCGGTGGCAACCGCCGACCGGGAGCTGCCGAACAGGCGTGTCACCTTGTCGGAGAAACCCACGGTCAATTGCTGATCATGACGCTGACGCTCACGGTAGAGCTGCAGAGTAGACAACTCACCGGGCGGCGCGGCGCTGTCCAGCAGCGTCTCGGCCAGTGCATCGGCGTCACGCAAGGACAGATTGAACCCCTGCCCGGCAACCGGATGCAGGCTGTGCGCCGCATTACCCAGAATCACCAGATGCGAACGCACCTGCTCTTCGGCCTCGATCAGCGCCAGGGGGTAGACATGCCGCGCACCGACCTGACGCAGCGTGCCCAGGCGATAGCCAAACACGCCCTGCAGCTCTTCCAGAAAACTGCGGTCGTCCAGCTCGGCCAGGCGCTGGGTATCGTTGCCCGGACGCGTCCAGACCAGCGCACAGCGGTTTTCCGGCAATGGCAGCAGCGCCATCGGCCCGTCCTCGGTAAAACGTTCGAACGCCTGCCCGCAGTGAGCTTCGCTCGGCGTGATATTGGCAATCAGCGCATGCTGGTCGTAGGGCCGTTGCCGCACTCCAATACCCAGCTGCTCGCGCAGGCTGGAGCGACCGCCATCGGCCAGCACGGCCAGATCACAATCCAGCTCGGTTTCGTCACTCAGGCTCAGGCGATAACCATCGGCCAGCGGCTGCATGTGCCTGACCTCGGCCGGCACACGCCAACTGACGACATCCCGATCCAGCCCCGCCCACAGTGCTTGACCGAGCCAGGCGTTCTCGACCACGTAGCCGAGCGCCGGAACACCCTCTTCGATCGCAGACAAACGGGTCGCGCCGAAGCGGCCACGGTCCGAGACCTGAATTTGCAGAATCGGCTCGGCGCGGCGGGATATCTGCTGCCAGAGGCCAAGCCGCTCATAGATGCGTCGCGAGCCGAACGACAGTGCCGAAGAACGCGCATCGTAGCTGGGCTGCCAGGCTTCACCCGGCGCAAAGGGTTCGATGAGCACGATCTTCCAGCCACGTGCCCTGGCACCGGCCTGAAGTGAAAGCGCGAGACTTGCACCCACCAATCCGCCGCCGACGATGGCGATATTAAAGCGGCTCATGCGACCTGTGCCTTTGCAGCCGCCATCAGCGCCTCGATCTCGGCGACGGTCTTGGGCACGCCACCGGACAGAATTTCACAGCCCTGCCTGGTTACAACCACGTCGTCTTCGATTCGCACACCAATACCTCGCCATTTCTTCGCGACGTCCAGATTGTCGGGGGATATGTAGATCCCGGGTTCAACAGTCAGCGTCATGCCGACCTCCAGTACACGCCACTCGCCGCCGACCTTGTATTCGCCGACGTCGTGCACATCCATGCCCAGCCAATGCCCGGCACGGTGCATGTAAAACATCTTGTAGGCCTCGCTCTCGATCAACTGATCGACGTCGCCTCGCAGCAAACCCAGCTCGACCAGACCTGCGGTAATAACCTGGACCGTCGCTTCGTGCGCCTGGTTCCAGTGCTTGTCGGGGCTGATGGCCTCGAAAGCCGCATACTGAGACTTGAGCACCAGCTCGTAGATCGCTTTTTGCTCGGGAGAAAACTTGCCGCTCACCGGAAACGTCCGGGTGATGTCACTGGCATAGCAGTCGATTTCGCAGCCCGCATCGATCAGCACCAGATCGCCATCCTTGAGAACCGCATCGTTCTGCTGGTAATGCAGGATGCAACCGTTGCGCCCCGAGGCGACGATTGAGCCGTAGGCCGGCATCTTCGAACCGCCCTTGCGAAATTCGTAATCCAGCTCGGCTTCCAGGCTGAACTCGTGCAGTCCTGCGCGACAGGCCTGCATTGCTCGCACATGGGCACGCGCAGAGATGTCCGCCGCGCTGCGCATGACTTTGATTTCCGCCGCCGATTTGTACAGGCGCATGTCGTGCAACAGATGATCCAGCGCGACAAATTCCTTGGGCGGCTGAGCACCGAGGTGCGCCTTGGAGCGGATCACGTTGATCCAGTCCATCAGATGCCGGTCGAATTCAGGGTTGCTGCCCATCGCCGAATAGACCCGGTCACGGCCCTCGATGAGGCCCGGCAGAATTTCGTCGATGTCGTTGATCGGGAATGCATCGTCCGCACCGAAATCGCGGATCGCGCCTTCCTGTCCGGCGCGCAGACCTTCCCACAATTCGCGCTCGGGGTTGCGTTCACGGCAGAACAAAACGTACTCGCCATATTCGCGTCCGGGAATCAGCACCACCACCGCTTCCGGCTCGGGAAAGCCGCTCAGGTACTGAAAGTCACTGTCCTGCCGGTAGACATGCTCGACATCACGATTGCGAATGGCAACCGCCGCAGCAGGCAGGATGGCAATGCTGTCAGGCTCCATCTGAGCCATCAGAGCCTTGCGGCGGCGGGCGTATTCGGACTTCGGGATCTGAATCATGGGCAGCAGGAGTCCTGATGGAGTCTACCGGGCCGCACTGTCGTCAGCGCGGGCCGGTGTCGCAGTGATGGGCAATCAGTGCAGAGAAGGCTTGGGTTGCGGCGCAGCAGGCTCATTGAATTCGGTGAACAGCAACAATGGCGCTACGCGCATGTATTCCATGACTTCCATATAGTCGGTCTCGCCGTCTTCGGACTCGTCCAGTGCGTCCTGAACCTGGGCAATGGCCGCCAGATCCTCAAGAACATCCTTGGCTTCAGTGCCGAGCGTCTTGTCGCCAATGGCCAGACCGAAGCCTGCCAGAAACCCCTGACACCATTGGCCCAGCGCGGCAGCACGCTCGGTCAGCGGCTCATCGTCGCCCGGCAGCAACAGCACGACGGTCATGTCGTCACCGGTGAGTTCGCCCTTGACCATCTCTTGCAAGCCGATAAGCGCCTGGCGGATATTGTCTTGCGGCTCGGTTTCCAGCAGCACCGAAGCATCGGCAAACCAGCCTTCGTTATCGAAACCGGCACCTGCGCAACTGCGCCCCAGCAGCAGGCCATGCAGCTCGGCAGGGGATACCTGGTGACCGCCACTGTTAAGCAGAGTGGCGAACGCTTTGTACGGAGAATTCTGAATGGGCATGGGTAGCTAGTCGCCAAACGGCGCAATGTCTAGAATGAAGGCCTTGTATCCTAGACTATCCGCGCGACAAGATCACCCGGACGGCGGTTCGAGCTTGAGCACAAGCATCGCCTCCCCTGCCATTCATCAGAAAGTATTCAGTGGAAAACAATGGAAGACACCGACCTGCAAGCGCTGATGAAACGTGTGGAGCTGCTCCTGAAGTATGCCGAGCAACTTAAAGGCCAAAATGCAATCCTATTAGCTCAGGAAAAGACCTGGCGCGAGGAACGCGCCCAACTCATTGAAAAAAACGAAATCGCCCGGCAGAAGGTCGAGTCAATGATTTCGCGCCTCAAAGCCCTGGAGCAAGACTCATGAGCAATGGCAACAGCGTTACCGTTCAGATCCTCGACAAGGAATACTCGATCATCTGCCCTCAGGAAGAGCGCACCAACCTGGTCAGTGCCGCCCGTTATCTGGACGGCAAGATGCGTGAAATCCGCAGCAGCGGCAAAGTCATCGGCGCCGATCGCATCGCCGTGATGGCCGCGCTCAACATCACTCACGACCTGCTGCACAAGGAACATTTGCCTGACGTACAGACTAGCGGTTCGACTCGCGAACAGGTCCGCGATCTGCTCGACAAGGTCGATCTGGTGCTGGCCACAGACACGCCCGGCACACCGGATTCAACTCGGGGCTGATTATTGCGAGGCATTTCTGTATACTCGCGCTGCTCCCTGGAGTGCTTGCCAGTCGGTCATGTCCCTGAGCCGATACGCACAACCACGGGGGTTGCACGTTGGGGTTGGTGTGCATGTCCGCTCGACGGAAAGCCTTAAAACCTCCTGCAATCTCCACCTTGAACTTTCGGGTTCAAGGGCTAAACCGACAGCGGTTCGTCGGGGAGTCCACATTCAGTTCGTTGCCAGCCCTGCTGTCTGGCAACGACGATTCTGCTCTGGTTTCAACCCCCTTCCCGGATCAGCCTGCATGACCTTCTGCTCATGACCAGCGCCCAATCGCTCACCCGTCCGCAACTGCGCCGCCAGCTACGCAAGGCACGCAGGGCGCTGACTCGCAGCCAGCAACGCGAAGCCGCCCGCGATGTTTACCGACAATTGGCGCAGCACCCGCTGTTTCGACGTGCCCGGCATGTTTCGCTATACCTGCCGATGGATGGCGAGATCGACCCGCGGCTGCTGCTGCGTGAAGCACAACGACGCGGCAAGGCCACTTACCTGCCAGTGCTCAATGCATGGCCGCGCACGCGCATGGTTTTTCAGCGCGTGCGTCCAGGCGAGAAATTCATCCCCAATCGCTTCCGCATTCCCGAGCCTCTCATCAACCGCGCGAAACAACGCCATGTGTGGGCACTCGATCTGGTGCTTATGCCATTGGTAGGGTTCGATAACGAAGGCGGTCGCCTGGGCATGGGCGGAGGGTTTTATGACCGAAGCCTGGCGTATCTGGCGCGCAGGAAGGCCTGGCGCAAACCGGTTCTGCTCGGGCTGGCTCACGAATGTCAGAAAGTGGATCGACTGGCGCAGGCCAGTTGGGATGTACCGCTACAAGGCACGGTATCTGATAAAGGCTGGTATCTGACACAGATACTCTGATCGTTCAGCCAACAGGGCAATCAACGATCAGAGCAGAAGCAGGGCTTAATGCCTGCCGGGGACTTTTTGCTGTTGTTGAGTGATCTCGACTGGAGCGTCATCCTTGCTGGTCCACAAGCTTTGCGCATAACCGGTTGTCACGACACCCAAGCCAAACAGAATAACCAGAATCCAGAGTAAATCAGGCTTGCGTTTCATTGACTGCCCTCCTTAGGCAAATCAATACGATGTCAGCATCGGTTTTTGTATAGGCCGTGCAACAGCGTGGAGCTTTAAAGGGCGGCATTTTGCGGTAACGTGAACCAGTACGCAAATAGTGGCGCAAGCCGACTGTCGGTTTGTGATCAAACTGTCGGTAATACCGTGAACTTTTGTCTCTGGAGAGAGAGCAATGGCCTATTGGCTGATGAAGTCCGAGCCTGACGAATTCTCGATCAGCGACCTGCAAAACCGGGGTAACGCTCGCTGGGACGGGGTGCGCAACTATCAGGCGCGTAATTTTTTGAGAACCATGGCAGAGGGTGACGAATTCTTTTTCTACCACTCCAGTTGCCCGGAGCCGGGAATCGCCGGCATCGGCAAAATCGCCAAAGCCGCTTATCCAGACCCCACTGCGCTGGACCCCGACAGCCACTATCACGACGCCAAGGCCACCGCGGATAAAAACCCGTGGAGTGCCATAGACGTCGAGTTTGTGGATGTCTTCAAGAGCGTGCTGGGGCTCGGTTATCTGAAACAACAAAGCCAGCTGGAGCAACTGCCTCTGGTGCAAAAAGGCAGTCGGCTTTCAGTGATGCCCGTCACCGCCGAACAGTGGGCGGCGATCCTGGCACTGCGCTGACACGCGTTATTGAACGATGAAGTTATTGAACAGCAAGTCTTCGACAATCGGCTTGCCTTCTTCATCGTTCATGACGCGTTGCACCTGCTTGAGCGCTTCCTGACGAATGTTTTCCTTCGCTTCAGCACTGCTCATGGAATCAACCGTCTGCTGAGTGAACAGCGACACCAGTTGATTACGGATCAAGGCGTCATTGCGCTTCACCGCCGCCTCGGCATCGGCACCCGTTACACGCAACGCGATGTCAGCCTTGTAGACGCGCAGCTTGGGGCCGCCATCCAGCGCGTAGTTGCCCACGAACGGTGGCGTCAGCGAGACATAGGCCGCTTTGGGCGGGCCGCCTTCTTCCTTGGCTTCCTCTTGCGCCATGACAGGCAATGACAAGGCCAGCAATACCAGAATCCACGCTTTCACAGTCCACTCCTTAATACGGTTTGCCACGTAGCTTACAGCTTATGTGTGCTTATCAGGCCGGGCCATGCTTGTTGACCCGAGAACCCACTTAACTCACTTTATCGGCCATTACCGAAAAAGGAATAGCCTAATGAAAGCCCTGTTATGCAAAGCCTTCGGTCCGGCCAGCACGCTGGTGCTTGAAGACGTGCCTGGCCCCGAGATCAAAAAGAACGAAATCCTCCTCGACGTACACGCCGCCGGGGTCAACTTTCCCGACACGTTGATCATCGAGGGCAAATACCAGTTCAAGCCACCCTTCCCTTTCTCGCCGGGTGGCGAGGCCGCCGGCGTGATAGCGGCCGTCGGTGAAAAGGTGTCCCATCTCAAACCCGGCGACCGCGTGATGGCCCTCACCGGCTGGGGCAGTTTTGCCGAGCAGGTCGCTGTACCCGGTTACAACGTACTGCCGATACCGACGAGCATGGACTTCACCAGCGCTGCGGCGTTCAGCATGACCTACGGCACCTCCATGCACGCGCTCAAACAACGCGCCAACCTGCAAGCCGGCGAAACCCTGCTGGTGCTCGGCGCATCCGGCGGCGTGGGCCTGGCCGCCGTGGAAATTGGTAAAGCCCTCGGCGCCCGCGTCATCGCCGCCGCCAGTAGCGCGGAAAAACTTGAAGTCGCCAAAAACGCAGGCGCAGACGAACTGATCAATTACAGCGAAACCAGCCTCAAGGACGAAGTAAAACGTCTCACCAACGGCAACGGCGCCGACGTCATCTACGACCCGGTCGGCGGCGACCTCTTCGACCAGGCCATCCGCGCCATCGCCTGGAACGGCCGCCTGCTGGTCGTCGGCTTCGCCAGCGGCCGCATCCCGGACCTGCCCGTCAACCTGACCCTGCTTAAGGGCGCATCGGTGGTCGGCGTGTTCTGGGGCTCGTTTGCGCAGAGACAACCGCAGGACAATGCGGCGAACTTCAAGCAGCTGTTTGCGTGGTTTGAAGAAGAGAAATTGAAGCCGCTGGTGTCAACGGTTTATCCGCTGGAAAAGGCCGGGGAGGCGATTGATTTGTTGGGTGAGCGCAGGGCTGTGGGGAAGGTGGTGGTTTTGGTGAATTGATACCTTGAGCCTGTACTATTAAGTAAATCGTTAGTATCAAGTCGAAACTGTTAAGAAAAATATATATCTACACCACCTAACCACTCTTGAGGAAATACTGTATCGCCATACACAAACAAGGACTTAATGTATGGCAGACCAAAACCCTAATGAACAAGAACAAAAGCATCTATACGTAGTACCTAACATGGGAGGTAACAAAAGCGTAAATACCAGTATTACTGGACCTGGAAGTAACACGGGCGGCGGAATTGAAGTAAAGGTCAGCCCTCAGCATACCGGCGCCCCTGATGCTACTCACGGATCCAGAACACGCCAGGGTGGCGATTGGTCGTTCGGCTTCAACAGTGGAACTGGTGGTGGCTTCAATGGAGGACTCAGCGGCGGCTTTGGTGGCTCAAGTAGTAAAAGAGCCAAAAAACGCGCCCGCGCTCGCGCTCAAGCCAGATCAGAAGCTCAGGCTTCGGCCCAGCGGCAAGCGGAAGAACACGCGGCCCACCTCGCAAGAGTAGACGCTGAGGCACATGCCCAGGCAATGGCAGAAGCCGCCGAGCGAGAACGTATTGAAGCGCAAGTACGTGCACAGGCCGAAAAGGATCAGGCTCATCGACTGGCTCTTGAAGCGCTGACGAATGCCTACCCGTCGTTACAATCTGGATTTGCACAAAACTATTTACTGGCTTCTGCGTCGCTGCCGAATACTCTTCAAAAAGAAATAGCGCCGGGTCATGACCTGAATGTTGATTACCCAGGCGACAAGCAGGCTCTTGAGCTGATACTTCAGAAAAAACCAGCGTTAACTACTTACTCGCAACCAAACAGCCTTTACTGGAAGAGCGTCGCACTCAGGCTATTAGTCTGACCGGTCAAGAACTTGACCATGCCACACAAAAGGACCACCTCAACTATTTGGTGTACTTCAGCCAGGGTGATCCTCTACGTGTGCAGCAGGCCCATGAAGCGTGGGTAAACGCGTTATCTCAAACCTACCAAGCAAAGCTTCTTGCCGAGTCGGTCACGCTGCTCAATGAACAATCAGCAGCACTTTCCATGCGCCATGCTGAACTGTCGCTAGCCGATAAAACGGCGAGTCAGGATGCAGATCGGACATCATCCCGACAGGCCGCTGGCATCAACAAGCTGTGGTCAGTTATTGCCCCCGCGTCAACCACCACCGCAGCACCGGGCATCAGGACCGTTGCGACCAACATCGCGAAAGACCAGCTCATCAGGATCGCGACCAGAACGCTTGGCAGCAATCTGGTCACCTTGCTGGCGATGTATCCACAACCGTTGGGCGACTCAGAGCTGCCGCCTGCTGTGATCGCCACACCTCTGTCGCAGCTCAACCTGCCACCGCATATTGATCTGCAGTACCTTGCCAGCGTCAAAGGCACGCTGGATGTGCCTCATCGACTGACGTCCGATGGAGCTGGCGCAAGCGGCGCTGCACGCTGGGTAGCTGCGGATGGTGTGAAAGTAGGTACCAAGGTTCGCGTAAGAACTTTCACCTATAACGCACTGAACAATTCCTACGAGTTTATCCGAGACGGGGAATCGACACCGGCCCTTATATGGACGCCAATAGCACAACCGGCGGACAGTTCGACAAGCTCACCCGCAGGGCCACCCGCGTTGCCGAAAGATCCAGGCAACGTGGTGACACCTTTTGTACCCGAGCTTGAAGCTTACCCGGCGATTGATCGAGATGATCCTGATGATTACATTCTCATATCGCCGATTGATTCAGGGCTGCCGAATAGCTACCTGCTGTTCAAGGACCCGAGGTCGATCCCGGGGGTTGCGAGTGGGTTTGGTGAGCGCATAACAAACACTTGGTTAGACGCTAGGACTCGGGCTGAGGGGGCTCCAATTCCTTCTCAAGTTGCAGATCAATTGCGTGGGGTACGCTTCAGCAATTTCGGCCGTCAGAGAGAATCCATCTGGAAAGCTGTGGCAAATGACTCAGAAATCAGTCAACAGTTTAGTCAGCGGAACCTGCAATTAATGAAGGCCGGTAACGCACCGCATCCAAAATTAGAAGATCAGGTAGGACGGCGTACAAAATTCGAGATTCACCACAAGGAAGAAATTGCAAACGGCGGGGCGGTGTATGACGTAGACAATCTAGTCATCATGACACCAAAACAACATATAGAGCATCATAGGAACCGTTCACAATGATTATGAAAGAAAAAATTGAAGATTACACTGAAGAAGAGTTTCTTGATTTTTTGAGGGAGTTCTCTCCCGAGCGCAACAAGCTTGAAGGGAAAGAATATGGGGCATATGTCGACGTATTGTTGCAGCATTTCATTAAAGTGACCGAACACCCCGCACAGTCGGACGTAATATTTTATCCTGAGGAAGGCCAAGAGGACAGCCCCGAAGGAGTTCTGAAAGTAATCAAAGAATGGCGAGCTAAAAATGGCAAGCCTGGATTCAAAAGTTAAGCCCTCCATAAACTAACAGCTCAAACACTATAAAAAGGAAATCATCCATGGAAGAATTACATCATCACCTTCAGCAATTACCTGGCTTTCTGCAAGCCGAGCTTGCGGCTCACGTCGGCGACTGGAACGGAACACGTTACATCGATATAACCGATAAACACATACACGCTATCAATCATCTGGTTGCCAGCAAACGTGCGCCCTTGCGACAGGACCACATCGACAATTCGTATTTTTTGTGGGGCACTGCCCCCTGGGATAAATCGTCTCTTGAGTTAAACGCACAGATGCGGGGTATGCCAAGCGGAGTGCCCACTGATTTTTACTATATGACGGGAGACGCCCGCTTTCATATGGAGAGCATCCGCTTTCTAAACGAACTCAAAGGCAATCTCGAGTCGCTGCATGCTCGGCTAATAGAACAGGAACGCGAGTATAACGAGCGCATGGCCCAAGAAGCCGCACACCGCCAAGCCGAAGAAGCAGCGCGCGCAAGAGCCGAGGCTGAAGCGGCAGCTCGACGACTCGCGGAGGAACAAGCAGCGCAGCAGCGGGCCATAGAGGCCGCGTTACAACTTGCACAGCGTCAGGTCGAAGAAGCCAAGCACGCTTTGGCCTTACGCAACGCCGAGGAAGCTCGCGCTAAAGAGGCCGAATCCCGCCATGCGGTCGAGGTGACATTTGGACCTGAAGCATCGCGAGAAATCGATAATGCAATCAAGGTACTGAGAGGCACTATCGAAATCGCGATCACAGACTTCTCGAACGCGATCAACGCTCACGGCGCGCTCGGACTGAGCCAGCTTGAAACAATTCAACATATGAACGCCACTCACTAATCTTTCGCGACAAGGCCGGGACCAAGGCGATGACGCTTTGGTCCCGGCACTGTGCATCAAGTGGAACTGACACAAGGCATCAAAACAGACCTGATCGCTACTCAAATCATGCTCGACCCTGACCTCCGCCTCCTTGAAATAACTGATAGCAACTTCGCCGTTAACACGATTAAAGCTGTGAGAAAATAGCCGCTTTCCCGACTCGGGCCTTGCTTGTTACGGACGACTTGATTTTGTCAGCATTAACGCCGCCGACCGAGCCTGACTTGGCTTACCAGGTAACGCAGACTGTTTTGGCCACGGCGGATATGCCGACAGCTTATGACTTTTCCACTCTAGACAAAGATTATTGCATCCCTCACCCGACCTCAGGAGAGTTGAGCTTCGGTTACATTTCTATGTACGAAAGCCGCAACCTGACCTTGCCAGGCGGAGAAATTTATTTGCGTGTAGGTAAGCATTTCGGCTTCAGTAGCGGTTTTGGAGTCAACCACATTTGGCAGGGGCACGGTCATGAACTGGCCAAGTCTGGCTGCAAAACCATTCAGGATGTATCTGCATTTGTTGCCGGAATTTTAAGTGCAGGTGCACAGATTTATTGCGAGGGTTATCAGACGCGTGATGGGCATCGACTTACGGTCATACGCAATGCCAGAGGGTGCGCAATTTTGTCGCCACAAGAAGAAGCTGAACGAGGATTTTTCTACTCGGTGGTCACCGCCTACAAAATACTTAGGAGGCGACCGGCGATCAAAGTAGGGACTCTGAAACCAAAAAAAGCGCCATAGGCGCCTTTTTCAGAGTACGAGAGGGCTGGTAGTCGCAGCGCTTGCTTAGCACGTCCAGACACGAGGCCTGAAAGGGGTCGAAAGCCAACCGTTGTCGCCAGTTGCCGCTACCGCACGAGTGACGCCTCGCACAATCCACACCTGCTCGCCGGTATCGTCATTGAATCGAGCAGGCCCTGCTCTTATTGAGCCCTCGCGAGCATTCTGATGAAACACAGGGTCGTCGTCAACCACAGGGCTGCATTCTGAAACTGCTTTGATACTGGCACTTCGCTGATGCCCCGCCCTTCCTACAACACCTTCCTCACATTCTCCGGCAAATAATCCACATACTTACGCATCGGATTCTTTTGACATTGGGCGATAATGCCCG
This sequence comes from Pseudomonas syringae group sp. 26L6, assembly GCF_032587815.1. Taxonomy (NCBI): domain Bacteria; kingdom Pseudomonadati; phylum Pseudomonadota; class Gammaproteobacteria; order Pseudomonadales; family Pseudomonadaceae; genus Pseudomonas; species Pseudomonas syringae group sp. 26L6. Next base: position 61,568 of record NZ_JAWHPJ010000033.1, on the reverse strand, counting down.
GCGCCGCCTCCAGCAGCTCAACAACCAATGCCTGACGCTCGTCCAGGGTGAGAAATTGCTCTATGACCGGACCGCTCGACAGGTACAGCTCTGTCCGCATTAGCGCATCCGGCTTGACGTCCTTGCGCCATTTGCGACCCTCGAACATTTCCCTGTTCAACTGCCAGCACAACTCCTGCTTCAGCTCGGCATTGGCTGTCAGCGGCGGGTTGCTGTGTGGTCGCCCTGTGAAGGTAAACGTGACTGTGACTGCTTCGCCCTCGGGATGAGAGGCCGGTGGGTCCCAGGGTTCAAAGGTCCATAGTTCAACAGCACTTCGGGTCAGGCTGATGAACCTCGGATCAGTTGCCCCCCGCACTTCAAGAAAGCGCACGCCGCCATCGGCCTGAATGAAAATCCTGACGGTGACACTGTTTTTTACCAAGGCATAACGCATCGACGCCGGATAGTCCGGCTCCGGCATATACAACGGTACCGGATACGACGGCAACGCCTGTGCTGTCCCCGCCGAGAGTAACCCCGCCAACACGATCACACTCAGCACGCGGCTCATTCGCTGCCCTCCGCTTGCTCGGCCAACCCGACCATCAATACCTTGACCGGCCCAGGCAGGTAATCCCCATATAGATGATCCGGATTGCTTCTGCAGTTGCTCACTACCGCAGGTATCGACGCTCCGAGCAATTCAAGCAACGCCTTGCGCTGGGGCTCGCTGCGCTGGTGGGCAACATGACTGCCGAACAGCGCCTGCCCGGTGTACCAGAACACGTCGACTTTACTCAGCGGCTCTTTGGGATAGTCCTGGCGGGCGGATTTCACTTCGTGGTTGAGGTAACCGCAACGGATATTGCCCAAGCCGACGGTGACTTCGGTATTGAAACGCCTATAGCCATGGGAGCCGAAAATCACCGGCACGGTGATCGTGGTCATGGGCGGCGCGCCGACTGTTCCGACCCAGGGTTTGTAACGCCACTGGCGGAGCGCCTGCTCCACCGCTTCGGCGAGTTGCGGGTGGCCGCTCTCTACGGCCCTGACTTCGCGGACCTGACCGTCGGACTTTATCCACAGCTGTGCCCGGACCTTGCCTGCGTAGCGGGTCTTGACCAGTTCAGGAGGAAACACCGGTGCTGGCGTGTACACCGGCACCAGAAATGACTCCGTCGCGCCAACGTGCGGGGCCAGTGCGACGGCAATCATGAAGGCGGAAATTCTCATTGTTGTAAGGGCTCATCGTCGTGGTGCGCCGCTGCGGCGCAATGACGACGATGGTAAAAGCCTGCCGAAAGGCCAGTAAGCACGCGTCTTCCGATACGCCTGTAGGACCCATCCCAAACTTTTGAAACACATACAAACGCTCGCCAAATGTTCATAAAAGAACAGAAAAACGTCTGTATCTCCTACAAAAATCAGTCCGAAGGCACTGCTTTTTTCTGTAATGAAAATGTAATATTCGCATTCGCAAAAAAACAATAATCAGGAGCTTCTCCATGTTTGGGTTTTTCCGCCCCGCCAGGCATCAGGCACCCCTTCCCGAAGAAAAGGTCGATAGCACTTATCGGCGTCTGCGCTGGCAGATCTTCGCAGGCATCTTTATCGGTTATGCCGGTTACTACCTGCTGCGCAAGAATTTCTCGCTGGCGATGCCGTATCTGATCGACGAAGGCTATACGCGTGGCCAGCTGGGCGTGGCGATGTCGGCCATCGCGATTGCCTACGGCTTGTCGAAATTCCTCATGGGGATCGTTTCGGACCGCTCCAACCCGCGGTACTTCCTGCCCTTCGGCCTGCTGGTATCTGCCGGGATCATGTTCATCTTCGGCTTCGCGCCGTGGGCGACGTCCAGTGTCACGATCATGTTCGTGCTGCTGTTCATCAATGGCTGGGCACAGGGCATGGGCTGGCCGCCAAGCGGGCGGACGATGGTCCACTGGTGGTCGCAGAAAGAGCGCGGCGGCGTGGTGTCGGTGTGGAACGTGGCGCACAACGTTGGCGGCGGCCTGATTGGCCCGCTGTTCCTGCTTGGCATGGGCTGGACCAACGACTGGCACGCAGCATTCTATGTGCCGGCAGCCGTTGCGCTGCTGGTGGCGGTATTTGCTTTCGCCACCATGCGCGACACCCCGCAATCGGTGGGCCTGCCGCCTATCGAGCACTACAAGAACGATTACCCGGAAGGCTACGATGCCAGCCACGAAGAGGAATTCAGCGCCCGGGAAATCTTCGTCAAATACGTGCTGCGCAACAAGTTCCTGTGGTACATCGCGATGGCCAACGTGTTCGTTTATCTGCTGCGCTACGGCGTGCTGGACTGGGCCCCGACCTACCTGAAAGAAGCCAAGCACTTCACGGTCGACAAGACCTCATGGGCCTATTTTCTTTACGAGTGGGCAGGTATTCCGGGCACGCTGCTGTGCGGCTGGATGTCGGACAGGATCTTCAAGGGTAATCGCGGCCTGACCGGCATGGTGTTCATGTTTCTGGTGACCATTGCCACGCTGGTGTATTGGCTGAACCCTGAAGGCAACCCGACCGTCGACATGATCGCGCTGGTGTCTATCGGTTTCCTGATCTACGGCCCGGTCATGCTGATCGGCCTGCAGGCGCTGGAACTGGCACCGAAGAAGGCAGCGGGTACGGCAGCCGGCTTTACCGGGCTGTTCGGCTACCTGGGCGGGTCGGTCGCGGCGAGTGCTGCGATGGGCTACACGGTCGACCACTTCGGCTGGGACGGCGGCTTTGTGCTGCTGATCGGCGCGTGCATTCTGGCGATGGCATTCCTTGCGCCGACGCTGCGGCACAAACAGGTCGCCAGCACCTCGCGCGATACCAAGGACTGACCCAAAGGCCGGTCAGGCGGTCTCTGACTTGCAGCGCTTGAGCCGCGCCTCCAGATTCAGGTCTGGCATGGCGTGGCTACGCAGGGCCTTGGCCGTCTGTTCCACGTACTCGCGAGTGGTTCCATAGCGCCCGCTGGCGCTGGCCAGCACCTGGCTCAGCACGCTGTCGGGCAGGTTGCCAGCGTAGCTGGGCAAATGCCGTTCCAGCACGAAGCCCAGCGCCTGTACTTTCCTGCCGTCTTCAAGGCGGCAATTGAGCCAGTGCGGGCGATACGACGGATACGGCATCTCACGCTCCCACAAGGCCAGCAGCGATTTCTCCAGGCATTCATCCGGCAGGCGATAGGCAAAGCCGGTGCATGAACCGCCGCGATCCAGCCCGAATACCAGGCCTGGCACCTCAGGCGTACCGCGATGTTCGTGCGACCACAGGTAAAGCCCACGGTGATAACCGTGCACTCGACCGCGCTGGCTCTCTACCGCAGTGCACTCGGGACGCCAGATTAGCGAGCCGTAGGCGAACAGCCAGACCGGGCCGCCTTTGTGAAGACGCATGGTGGCGTCCATGGATGCGAGCAGTTGCTCGCGGGTAAGCTGCGGACCCAGATCGATAACGGGCGGGTACGTCAGCCCAAGGCCGTCATGCACTGCAGCGGCCAACTCGTTGATTGGATTCTCCATTTGCCCCCCTGACAGTCTGGCTGTCAGTTTTTACCGAGCCCCGCTGACTCGCTCGTGGGTGAGCGGCATCAGGGTGTCGTGGTTCGGTTGTTGCCACAGACCAAAGGCCTGCCTCTACAAAAAGTTGTCTGGCGGCGAATTGACATCGCCGTAAGCTATAAGCAGCTGAAGCAATTTACACTCCAGTTATGCAGCCGTCAGTCCGGCGTTACGGACGCGGTGCGTAGGCGAATACGTCTGCGCGCATCTGGTGAGCGTCCATTCCGGCACTGACAAGAGCGTCCAGCGTTCCGTAAACCATGGCAGGCGAGCCGCTGGCGTAGACGTAAACCGCCGACAGGTCCTTGATGTCTTCGCAAACTGCCTCGTGCAGCAGACCACAGCGCCCTTCCCAGCCACACAGGTCACTGACGACCTTGTGCAGGAACAGGTTCGGCAGTGCCGTCCACTCATCCCAGTGGCTGACCTGGTAAAAATCCTCGGGCCGACGCACGCCCCAGTACAAATGCACCGGATGACTGAAGCCTGCTGAGCGACAGTGCTCAAGCAAACTGTTCATTTGCGCCATACCTGTACCGGCAGCGATCAGTACCAACGGCCCGTCCGGCAGCTCGGCAAGGTGGGTATCGCCAAACGGCAGCTCGACCCGCGCCATTTTGTTGCGTTGCAGTTGCTCGATCAGGCTGCGCGCACTGTCTTCACGAGCCAGTACATGCAGCTCCAGATCACGGCCACTGTGCGGTGCCGATGCGATGGAGAATGCCGACTTCTCGCCATTCTCCCGCTCGATCATCAGGTACTGTCCAGCGTGATAACGCGGTGGTTTGCCTGCCGCGGCGCGCAAGCCTACCCGCCAGACATCGCCACCGATTTCGACACACTCGCTCAACTGGCAGGCAAAGCTGCGCACCGGCAGTTCACCCTTGGCCAGCACGCCATCCCAGAGCACAACACAATCTTCAAGCGGCTCTGCTACACACGTATGAATCTCGCCGTGATCAAGCTCCTGACCCGACTGCATCACCCGCCCCTCGACCAGCAAGGCCGAGCAGATATGACAGTTACCGTTACGACAGCTCTGCGGGCATTCATAGCCCAGACGCTGCGCAGCATCGAGAATCCGCTCGCCCGGCAGGGTGTCCAGCACCGCACCTGACGGCTGCAAGGTTACGCGCATCAGTCTATTCCCAACTGAGTCCAGATCTCGTCCACGCGGCGTGTGGTGGCTTCGTCCTTGACGATAGCCCTGCCCCATTCACGCGTGGTCTCGCCTGGCCATTTGTTAGTGGCGTCCAGGCCCATTTTCGATCCCAACCCGGACACCGGAGAGGCAAAATCGAGGTAATCGATAGGCGTGTTATCGATCATGACCGTGTCGCGCTTGGGGTCCATGCGGGTGGTGATGGCCCAGATCACGTCATTCCAGTCACGAGCATTGATGTCGTCGTCGGTGACGATCACGAACTTGGTGTACATGAACTGGCGCAGGAACGACCAGACCCCCAGCATCACGCGCTTGGCATGACCGGGGTACTGTTTCTTGATGGTCACCACCGCCATGCGATACGAGCAACCTTCGGGCGGCAGGTAAAAATCGACGATCTCCGGAAACTGCTTTTGCAGAATCGGCACGAACACTTCGTTCAGCGCGACGCCCAGAATGGCGGGCTCATCCGGTGGACGGCCGGTGTAGGTGCTGTGGTAGATCGGCTTGATACGGTGCGTGATGCGCTCGACGGTCAACACCGGAAAGCTGTCGACTTCGTTGTAATAGCCGGTGTGGTCGCCATAAGGCCCTTCGTCGGCCATCTCGCCCGGATGAATTACGCCTTCGAGCACGATCTCGGCGCTGGCCGGGACTTGCAGATTGCTGCCACGGCACTTGATCAGCTCGGTGCGCGAGCCACGCAACAGCCCGGCGAAGGCATATTCGGACAGGCTGTCCGGTACTGGCGTCACGGCACCGAGAATGGTCGCCGGGTCAGCGCCCAGCGCGACGGCAACCGGATAAGGTTCGCCGGGATGCTTGGCGCACCAGTCGCGAAAATCCAGCGCGCCGCCACGATGGCTGAGCCAACGCATGATGATCTTGTTGCGGCCAATGACCTGCTGACGGTAAATGCCGAGGTTCTGCCGCTCCTTGTTCGGGCCCTTGGTGACCGTCAGGCCCCAGGTAATCAGCGGTGCGACGTCGCCCGGCCAGCAGGTTTGCACGGGCAGCATGCCGAGATCGACGTCATCGCCTTCGATGACAATCTCCTGGCAGGGTGCATCCTTGACCACCTTGGGGGCCATGGCGATGACTTTGCGGAAGATGGGCAGCTTGGACCAGGCATCTTTCAGGCCCTTGGGCGGCTCGGGTTCTTTCAGAAACGCCAGCAGCTTGCCGATTTCACGCAGCTCACTGACCGCTTCGGCGCCCATGCCCATGGCTACGCGCTCTGGCGTGCCGAACAGGTTGCCCAGCACCGGGATATCAAAACCGACCGGTTTTTCGAACAGCAGGGCCGGGCCCTTGGCACGCAAGGTACGGTCACAGATTTCAGTCATTTCCAGCACAGGCGAGATCGGCATCTGGATGCGTTTCAACTCTCCGCGCTGCTCAAGCTGCTGCACGAAATCCCTAAGATCTTTGAATTTCATTAACCCGGCCATTTATCCAAATAGACGCACATCGTACCTGCTCCAGCCCTTCAAGGCAGCTAATCGGCGGCGCGCGGGCAAAAAAAATGGTGCCCCGAAGGACACCATTCTTTGTTTCAGCCTGCCAGTTACTTGCGTTTCATGGACAGGAAGAACTCATCGTTGGTCTTGGTCTGCTTGAGCTTGTCGATCAGGAACTCGATAGCCGCGACTTCGTCCATCGGGTGCAGCAGCTTGCGCAGGATCCACATGCGCTGCAACTCGTCATCAGCGGTCAACAGCTCTTCACGGCGTGTGCCGGAGCGGTTGATGTTGATGGCCGGGAACACACGCTTCTCTGCGATCTTGCGATCCAGAGGCAGCTCCATGTTGCCAGTACCCTTGAACTCTTCGTAGATGACTTCATCCATCTTCGAACCGGTTTCAACCAGTGCGGTGGCGATGATAGTCAACGAGCCGCCTTCTTCGATGTTTCGCGCAGCACCGAAGAAACGCTTTGGCTTCTCGAGCGCATGAGCATCGACACCACCGGTCAGTACCTTGCCGGAGCTCGGGATGACGGTGTTGTAGGCGCGAGCCAGGCGGGTGATGGAGTCAAGCAGGATAACGACGTCTTTCTTGTGCTCGACCAGGCGCTTGGCCTTCTCGATCACCATTTCGGCAACCTGTACGTGACGGGTTGGCGGTTCGTCGAATGTCGAGGCAACCACTTCGCCGCGCACGGTGCGCTGCATTTCGGTTACTTCTTCCGGACGCTCATCGATCAGCAGAACGATCAGGTGCACTTCCGGGTTGTTACGCGTGATGTTCGACGCGATGTTCTGCAGCATGATGGTCTTGCCCGCTTTCGGCGGAGCAACGATCAGACCACGCTGACCTTTACCGATCGGTGCGCACAGATCGATCACACGACCGGTCAGGTCTTCGGTGGAACCGTTACCGGCTTCCATCTTCATGCGAATAGTCGGGAACAACGGCGTCAGGTTTTCGAACAGAATCTTGTTCTTGGCGTTTTCCGGACGGTCGTAGTTGATCGTGTCGACCTTGAGCAGAGCGAAATAACGCTCACCTTCCTTTGGTGGACGGATCTTGCCAACGATGGTGTCGCCGGTACGCAGGTTGAAGCGGCGGATCTGGCTAGGGGAGACATAGATGTCATCCGGGCCGGCCAGGTAGGAAGCGTCTGCAGAGCGCAGGAAACCGAAGCCGTCCTGGAGAATCTCCAGCACGCCATCACCGGATATTTCCTCGCCACTTTTGGCGTGCCGTTTGAGCAGGGAAAAAATGACGTCCTGCTTGCGCGAACGGGCCATATTTTCTATGCCAGCCTGTTCGGCCATTTCGAGCAATTCGGTAATCGGCTTTTGCTTGAGTTCAGTCAGGTTCATATGGGGAATGACGTAATCATGTATGGAGGGGGAAATTAAGCTTTTGGCTTAATGAGGCCGCGCCGCAGAAAAGGCGACAGGATCGCGTACTAAATCGAAAGGAGAGCGTCGGCGACGGCTAGCAGGGGGCAACGGAGAAGCCGTTGCGGGGCCGAATGTACCACCTGATTTTCCAGGCGTCTAGTACGACACCCGAAAAAAACCCCGCTATTTGCGGGGCTTTGAAGTGCTTCAGATGTTGGCGTCGAGAAACGCGGCCAACTGCGACTTCGACAGAGCGCCCACTTTGGTAGCTTCTACGTTGCCATCCTTGAACAGCATCAACGTCGGGATACCGCGCACGCCATGCTTGGCAGGGGTTTCCTGATTCTCGTCAATATTCAGCTTGGCAATTGTCAGCTTGCCGGCATAGGTGTCGGCGATTTCGTCCAGCACCGGGGCAATCATCTTGCACGGACCGCACCACTCAGCCCAGTAATCTACAAGCACAGCACCCTCAGCCTTGAGTACTTCGGCTTCGAAGTTAGCGTCGGTGACGTGTTTGATCTTTTCGTTGCTCATGGAAGTCTCCGAGGTCATAGGCGAAAAACGACGCTCATCATAGCGGGCCGCAAGTCATTCAGGAAGCGAAGGTTCATTGAGTCTGGCTATGGTAGTGCATGACTGGAGTTATGGCAGAGGCTCAGCTGGAAGGCGAAACGAACACAATGCCAGTACGAAGCGCTGCGCCACGGATGTGATCCTGCATGGCCTTTTGCGCGGGCCCCGACGCATGCCGGGCCAGCGCGCGAAGGATCTTGCGGTGCTCCTGCCAGGTTTCCATGACCCTTGCCGCACGTATGAACGGCATTTTCTGGCTCTCAAGGAAGATGTCGGCACCTGCGGTCACGATCCCCAGCATGGCCTGATTGCCACTGGCGACCAGAATATGCCGGTGAAACTCGAAGTCCAGCCGGGCTGCGGCCTCGAAGTCGCCGGCACGCAATTCCAGACGCATGGCCTCGACATTGTCTTCAAGCACGTCTCGTTCATCAGCGGTGAGGGTGACGGCTGCCAGGCCCGCGGCGAAGCCTTCCAGCGCGTAACGCAGTTGAAACGTGTCGGCCGGAGAAACCTGTGCCTCAAAAGGCCAGGAAAAACCACTCGTGCGCTGTTCTGGTTCAGAAATGGACTGCACGAACACGCCTTTACCCGGCTGGACGCTGACCACTCCCAATGCGCTGAGCGATGACAAGGCCTCACGCAATGAAGCACGACTGACTCCCAGCAAAACAGCCAGATCGCGCTGCGATGGCAGGCTTTCGCCGGGCTTGTAGCCTTGCTCGGCAATCAACTTGCGAATGGCCCGGAGGGCTGATTCGGGTACTGCGAGTGAGGTGTGGGGCATCACTGTTCAGGCCAGTCAGTCCAGTAAAAATCCCTTTTATCGCCATCCCGAAGATTCGGCAAGCGACGCCCAGTGCTGGGGCGGCAGCACTTTTCAACGCGCCAAAGCAGGGCGAGCCACACCTTTACTGGTCAGACCAGTAAGACCATAAACACGCTGAAAAGCTTGAGTTATGGCACGTCATCGCCTGATGGCATGCGCTGTGCACTGGAGACGGACCAACATCCTACGTTTCGCCCGGAGATTTCTATGACCAAGCGTTACAGCGCCCTGCTTGCTGCACTGTTTGCCAGCCTGATGCTGAGCCAGACACCCGCCCACGCCAACGGCCTGGACGACGTTGTAGCGCGTGGCACCTTGAAGGTGGCCGTTCCGCAGGACTTCCCGCCATTCGGTTCGGTCGGTCCGGACATGAAGCCTCGCGGCCTGGACATCGACACCGCGCAACTGCTGGCCGACCAATTGAAGGTCAAGCTGGAACTGACGCCGGTCAACAGCACCAACCGCATCCCGTTCCTGACCACCGGCAAGGTTGATCTGGTGATCTCCAGCCTGGGCAAGAACCCGGATCGCGAGAAAGTCATCGATTTCTCCCGCGCGTACGCGCCGTTCTACCTGGCGGTATTCGGCCCACCTGATTCTCCGGTCAAGGACATCGCTGACCTGAAAGGCAAGACCATCAGTGTTACCCGTGGCGCGATCGAAGACATCGAGCTGTCGAAAGTTGCACCGGAAGGCGCAACCATCAAGCGCTTTGAAGATAACAACTCGACCATCGCCGCCTACCTGGCTGGCCAGACCGACCTGATCGCCAGCGGCAACGTGGTGATGGTCGCTATCAGCGAGCGCAACCCCAAGCGCATTCCAGCGCTGAAAGTGAAACTCAAGGATTCGCCTGTTTATGTCGGCGTAAACAAAGGCCAGCCGGAACTGCTGGGCAAGGTCGACGAGATCCTCAACGCCGCCAAGGCTGACGGCGCGCTGGAAAAAGCGTCGCAGAAATGGCTGAAGCAACCGCTGCCTGCCGATCTCTGATCACTGCTTTCCGGTAACAGGATTCACCAATGGCTTATCATTTCGACTTTACACCGGTCCTGCAGAACATTGATGTGCTGTTGCGCGGGGCTTTGTTCACGCTGGAACTGACGGCCATTGGCACCCTGCTGGGCGTCAGCCTCGGCATTGTCGGTGCCGTCGTGAGGGCCTGGAAGATCCAGCCCTTTGCGACGATCTTTGCGATCTATGTCGAGCTGATCCGCAACACACCGTTTCTGGTCCAGCTGTTCTTCATTTTCTTCGGCCTGCCGTCGCTGGGCGTGCAGATCTCGGAATGGCAGGCAGCGGTGCTGGCGATGGTAATCAACCTGGGCGCCTACTCGACAGAAATCATTCGGGCAGGCATCCAGGCGATTCCCAAGGGACAGCTTGAAGCGTCGGCAGCGCTGGCGATGAATCGTTATGAAGCGTTTCGCTACGTGGTGCTGGTTCCGGCGCTGGGCAAGGTCTGGCCGGCACTGAGCAGCCAGATCATCATTGTGATGCTGGGCTCGGCGGTCTGCTCGCAGATTGCCACTGAAGAACTGAGCTTCTTTGCCAACTTCATTCAGTCGCGCAACTTCCGCTCGTTCGAAACCTACATTGTGACCACGCTGATTTACCTGGCCATGGCGCTGCTGATCAGGCAACTGCTGGCCTGGATCGGGCGTCGCTACATATCGAGGAACAGCTGATGGATTTCACCCTCTGGGACATCCTGCGCAATCTGCTGATCGGCCTGCAATGGACCGTTGCCCTGTCGCTGGTGGCCTTCATTGGCGGTGGCTTGATCGGCTTGCTGGTGATGGGCATGCGTACCTCGGAAAAAACCGGCCCGCGTGTGACCGCCAAGCTCTATATAGAATTGTTTCAAGGCACACCATTGCTGATGCAACTGTTTCTGGTGTTCTTCGGTGTTGCCCTGATGGGCATGAACATTTCGCCCTGGGCAGCGGCAGCGCTGGCCTTGACGCTGTTTACCAGCGCCTACCTCGCCGAGATCTGGCGCGGCTGCGTGGAGTCGATCTCCAAGGGCCAGTGGGAAGCGTCTGCCAGCCTGGCGATGACCCCGTTCGAGCAGATGCGCTACGTGATATTGCCTCAGGCGCTGCGTATCGCAGTTGCGCCAACGGTCGGCTTTTCCGTGCAGGTGGTCAAAGGCACCGCGGTGACGTCGATCATCGGCTTCACCGAATTGACCAAGACCGGCAGTATGCTGGCCAACGCTACGTTCGAACCTTTCATGGTCTATGGCTTCGTTGCTCTGGGCTACTTCATCCTGTGCTACCCCTTGTCGCTGTGCGCGCGCCATCTGGAAAGGAGACTGCATGCCTCTGCTTAGAATTTCCGCCCTGCATAAATACTATGGCGATCATCACGTACTCAAAGGCATCGATCTGTCGGTCGAAGAGGGCCAGGTCGTGGCAATCATTGGTCGCAGCGGCTCGGGCAAAAGTACCCTGTTGCGCACGCTCAACGGCCTGGAGTCGATCAACGATGGTGTGATCGAGGTCGATGGCGAATATCTGGACGCCGCACGCGCCGATCTGCGCACCCTGCGTCAGAAGGTCGGCATGGTGTTTCAGCAGTTCAACCTGTTCCCGCATCTGAGCGTGGGCGAGAACGTGATGCTCGCGCCGCAGGTCGTGCAGAAGGTGCCCAAGGCCGAAGCCGCGAAGCTGGCGAGAAAGATGCTGGAGCGCGTCGGGCTGGGCGAGAAGTTCGACGCCTTCCCGGATCGCCTGTCCGGTGGTCAGCAGCAACGCGTGGCGATTGCCCGCGCACTGGCGATGTCGCCCAAGGTGTTGCTGTGCGACGAAATCACCTCGGCGCTGGACCCGGAGCTGGTCAACGAAGTGCTCAGCGTGGTGCGCCAGCTGGCTGCCGACGGCATGACCCTGATCATGGTGACCCACGAAATGCGCTTCGCCCGTGAAGTGGGCGACAAGCTGGTGTTCATGCACCAGGGCAAGGTGCATGAAGTGGGCGACCCGAAAGTACTCTTCGCCAACCCGAAAACCCCGGAACTGGCGAACTTCATCGGCACCGTGGAGCACGCCTGACAAGAGCCGACGCAGAGCGTCGCACGATAGGTGGGGTCATCGTTCCTCCAGTGTAGGAACGCAGTAGTGGACGCCCCTGTGGGAGCGAACTTGTTCGCGAAAGGGCCGGTACATCCACCGAAGATGCGTCGCCTGGCACACCGCCTTCGCGAACAAGTTCGCTCCCACGGCCTTCGGCCAGAAGCCTGTAAGCTCAATTGTCCGGACTGTGTATAACGCCGAGCACTCCAACGAGGGAACGCAAAGCATCGGCACGACAATGACATAACTATCACATTGATTAGCTAGCCATCCGCCATCTCACAAGAGTAATACCGGGTATTTCCGCTGCCTGGACAGCTTCGCGTTGGCGGCGGGCATGGATCGTGGCACGATGGTCCGGTTATCGAACTGGATTTCCTGACCATGCCGCACTCAACACCCAAGAATTTTTCACTGATCGCCGCCATCGACCTGGGCTCCAACAGTTTTCATATGGTTGTGGCGAAAGCCAATCAGGGCGAAATTCGCATTCTTGAGCGCCTGGGCGAGAAGGTGCAGTTGGCCGCTGGCATCGACGAAGAACGCCAGTTGACTGAAGAATCCATGCAGCGCGGTCTCGACTGCCTGAAACGTTTTGCCCAGCTGATCAATGGTCTGCCGCCCGGTGCCGTACGCATCGTGGGGACCAACGCGCTGCGCGAAGCCCGCAACCGCAACGACTTCATTCATCGCGCCGAAGAGATTCTCGGCCATCCGGTGGAAGTGATCTCCGGCCGCGAAGAAGCGCGCCTCATTTATCTGGGCGTTTCGCACACGCTGGCCGACACTCCCGGCAAGCGACTGGTCGCCGACATCGGCGGCGGCAGTACCGAATTCATCATCGGCCAGCGCTTTGAGCCGCTGCTGCGTGAAAGCCTGCAGATGGGCTGCGTGAGTTTTACTCAGCGCTACTTCCGCGACGGCAAGGTGACACCCGCGCGTTACGCACAGGCCTACACCGCTGCCCGCCTGGAAATCATGAGCATCGAACATGCGCTGCATCGCCTGAAGTGGGATGAAGCCATCGGTTCGTCAGGCACCATTCGCGCTATCGGACTTGCACTCAAAGCCAACGGTTACGGCGCTGGCGAGGTCAATGCCGAAGGGCTGGCCTGGCTCAAACGCAAGCTGTTCAAGCTGGGTGACGTCGAAAAGATCGACTTCGACGGCATCAAGCCCGACCGCCGCGCGATTTTCCCCGCAGGCCTGGCGATTCTTGAAGCGATCTTCGATGCGCTTGAGCTCAAGCGCATGGATCACTGCGAAGGTGCCCTGCGTGAAGGCGTGCTGTACGACCTGATGGGCCGCCACCATCACGAAGACGTGCGTGAGCGCACGCTCAGCTCGCTGATGGAGCGCTACCATGTTGATCTGGAACAGGCCGCACGCGTCGAAGCCAAGGCGCTGCATGCGCTGGAGCAGGTTGCCGAAAGCTGGGAATTGCAACACGAGAGCTACGCCGAACTGCTGAGCTGGGCCGCCAAGGTGCATGAGATCGGCCTGGACATTGCTCACTATCACTACCATAAGCACGGCGCGTACCTGATCGAGCACTCTGACCTTGCCGGTTTCTCCCGCGAAGACCAGCAAATGCTCGCTCTGCTGGTGCGCGGTCATCGCCGTAATATTCCCAAGGACAAGTTCGCCGATTTCGGCGCAGAAGGCATCAAGCTGATTCGCCTGTGCGTGTTGTTGCGCTTTGCGATTCTGTTTCACCACATTCGTGGCACCCAGGAGATGCCGCGTGTGATCCTGCGTGCCGACGGCCCGAATCTGGACGCCGAGTTCCCCACAGGCTGGCTGGAAAACAACCAGCTGACTCAGGCCGACTTCGCGCTGGAAGCGGAGTGGCTGACCCGAGTCGGCATCGTCTTCAGCGTACGCTGAGAACCGGGTTGCTCAGGCGCTCCAGCAGGGTCGCCTGGGCGCTTCGGGCGTTCTGATTGCCGGTCGGCATGCTACGCACGTAACGCCCGTCTGGCTGCAACAGCCAGCTGTGGGTGTTGTCGGTCAGGTAGCTTTCCAGCTCTTTCTTCACACGCAGAATCAATTTCTTGCCTTCCACCGGGAAGCAGGTCTCGACACGCTTGTCGAGGTTGCGCTCCATCCAGTCGGCACTCGACAGGAACATTTGCTCGTCGCCGCCGTTGAGGAAGTAGAACACCCGCGTGTGCTCCAGGAATCGGCCGATGATCGAGCGCACATGGATGTTGTGCGAAACCCCGGCGATGCCCGGACGCAAACAGCACATGCCGCGCACCACCAGATCGATGCGCACACCGGACTGACTGGCCTTGTACAACGCGCGAATGATCTTCGGATCGGTCAGCGAGTTGAACTTGGCGATGATGTGGGCTGGCTTGCCGTCGAGCGCAAATTGCGTCTCACGGGCAATCATGTCGAGCATGCCTTTCTTGAGCGTGAACGGCGCATGCAGCAGTTTCTTCATGCGCAGCGTTTTGCCCATGCCGATCAGCTGACTGAACAGTTTGCCGACGTCTTCGCACAATGCGTCGTCAGATGTCAGCAGGCTGTAGTCGGTGTAAAGACGCGCGTTACCGGCGTGATAGTTACCGGTCCCGAGGTGGGCGTAACGCACGATCTCGCCAGCTTCGCGACGCAGGATCAGCATCATCTTGGCGTGGGTCTTGAAGCCAACCACACCGTAGATCACCACCGCACCGGCAGCCTGAAGACGGCTGGCCAGTTGCAGGTTGGACTCTTCGTCAAAACGGGCGCGCAGTTCGATCACCGCGGTGACCTCTTTGCCGTTACGCGCCGCATCAACCAGCGCATCGACGATTTCCGAGTTCGCACCGCTGCGGTACAGCGTCTGGCGCACAGCCAGAACGTGTGGATCCTTTGCCGCCTGACGCAGCAGGTCGACAACCGGGGTGAACGACTCGAAAGGGTGCAGCAGCAGAATGTCCTGCTTGCTGATCACGCTGAAAATGTTTTCGCTGTTCTGCAGCAGTTTGGGGATCGCTGGCGTGAACGGCGGGTATTGCAATTCAGGGTGGCTGTCCAGGCCAGTAATACTGAACAGGCGCGTCAGGTTGACCGGCCCGTTGACCTGATACAGCTCGGACTCGTTCAGGTTGAACTGTTTGAGCAGGTAGTCCGACAGGTGTTTGGGGCAGGTATCCGCTACCTCCAGACGTACCGCATCGCCGTAGCGACGCGAGAACAGCTCACCGCGAAGGGCACGTGCCAGGTCTTCCACGTCTTCCGAGTCCAGCGCCAGATCGGCGTTTCGGGTCAGACGGAACTGGTAGCAGCCCTTGACCTTCATGCCCTGAAACAGATCGTCAGCGTGAGCGTGGATCATCGACGACAGGAAAACGAAGTTGTCGCCAGGGCCACAGACCTCTTCCGGCACCTTGATGACACGCGGCAGCAAACGCGGTGCCGGAATGATCGCAAGGCCCGAGTCGCGACCGAAGGCGTCGA
Organism: Pseudomonas syringae group sp. 26L6; assembly: GCF_032587815.1. Lineage (NCBI taxonomy): Bacteria > Pseudomonadati > Pseudomonadota > Gammaproteobacteria > Pseudomonadales > Pseudomonadaceae > Pseudomonas > Pseudomonas syringae group sp. 26L6. The sequence continues at coordinate 46,063 of NZ_JAWHPJ010000033.1, read as the reverse complement.
TACCTTCAAGCTCGACAATGAAGTTCAGGCTCTTGTTGACCAGCAACGGGAACGGGTGGGTCGGGTCCAGACCGATCGGGGTGATGATCGGCGCGATCTCGTCACGGAAGTAGCGACGTACCCAGGCCTTGAGCTTGGCCGTCCAGTGACGACGACGAATGAAGCGGACCTGATGCTTTTCCAGCTCCGGGAGCAGAATGTCGTTGAGGATCGCGTACTGGCGATCAACATGACCATGCACCAGCTCGCTGATTCTGGCCAGCGCCTGATGCGGCTGCAAACCGTCGGCCCCGGCCTGTTCACGGGCAAAGGTGATCTGTTTCTTCAGACCTGCGACACGAATCTCGAAGAACTCATCGAGGTTGCTGGAGAAGATCAGCAGAAACTTCAGCCGCTCCAGCAACGGGTAGGACTCATCGAGCGCCTGTTCCAGTACCCGGATGTTGAACTGCAATTGCGACAGTTCACGGTGGATATACAGGCTGCTGTCGTCCAGGTTCGGAGCGACGATAGCGGGCACTGTAGCGGCAGGTGCCTCAATGGCCGGGATTACTTCGATGTCAGGTTCAACCGCGGGCGTCGCCTGCGGAACATCGACTTCAACAGCGGCTTCGATGAGTGCTTCGGTATTCATGAATGATCCTGTGAGGCTATTGCCCCTTCAACAGTTGAGCGGCGCGAACAGCGAAGTAGGTAAGGATGCCGTCGGCACCGGCGCGTTTGAAGGCCGTGAGGGACTCGAGAATAACCCCTTCACTCAGCCAACCATTCTGGATTGCTGCCATGTGCATCGCGTATTCACCACTGACCTGATAGACAAAGGTCGGCACTTTGAACTCATCCTTGACCCTGTGCAGGATGTCCAGATAAGGCATGCCCGGCTTGACCATCACCATGTCGGCACCTTCAGCCAGGTCAGCTGCGACTTCGTGCAGTGCCTCGTTGCTGTTGGCCGGGTCCATCTGATAGGACGCCTTGTTGGCCTTGCCCAGATTCAGCGAAGAACCCACTGCATCACGGAACGGGCCGTAATAGGCACTGGCGTATTTGGCCGAGTAGGCCATGATCCGCACATTGACGTGCCCGGCCAGCTCCAGCGACTCACGGATGGCCTGGATGCGACCGTCCATCATGTCCGAAGGCGCGATCACCTGAGCGCCTGCATCGGCGTGCGACAAGGCCTGCTTCACCAGTGCATCGACAGTGATGTCGTTCTGCACATAGCCCTCTTCGTCAAGGATGCCGTCCTGACCGTGGGTGGTAAACGGGTCCAGCGCCACATCAGTGATGACGCCCAGCTCCGGGAAACGGTCACGCAACGCGCGGGTGGCGCGTTGCGCAATGCCATCCGGGTTCCAGGCTTCAGCGCCGTCCAGAGATTTTTTCTCGGCCGGCGTTACCGGGAACAAGGCCAGCGCTGGAATGCCCAGTGCGACCCAGTGCTCGGCTTCCTCAAGCAACAGATCGACACTGAGACGCTCGACGCCAGGCATTGAGGCAATGGATTCACGACGGTTTTCACCATCGAGGACGAATACGGGGAGAATCAGATCATCAACGGTGACAACGTTTTCACGCACCAGCCTACGGGAAAAGTCGTCGCGGCGATTACGGCGCAGACGAGTGAGAGGAAACAGGCGGTTTGCGGGGGTAAAGCTCACGGCGAGACTCCTGAGCCCGCTTACGCGGGCAAGCGCGACAGTTATAAGCCGCCATTATGACCAATGTGTGACAGTCATGGTTCGACCTGCGACTGCACGTCGCGGTCATGGCCCTTATGAGGATCCAACCATTGTGGTTGTAAGAATCTTTAACGTCGAGACACATATCGACACTTTCATCATTGTCTTGGGCGCGTTAGGCTGCGCGTTCATTTCGCCAGCATCCAGACAATGCTCCAGAATTTCTTGAACGAATTCGGCTACTTTGCCCTGTTCCTCGGCACCTTTTTTGAAGGCGAGACCATTCTGGTTCTCGCCGGCTTTCTGGCGTTTCGCGGATACATGGACCTCAATATCGTCATCCTCGTTGCCTTCTGCGGCAGCTATGCGGGTGACCAGTTGTGGTATTTCATGGGGCGCAAACACGGCCGCAAGCTCCTGGCGCGCAAGCCCCGCTGGCAACTCATGGGCGACAAGGCCCTGCGGCTGGTGCGCAAGCACCCGGATATATGGGTATTGAGCTTCCGCTTCGTGTATGGCCTGCGAACGGTCATGCCGGTGGCCATCGGCCTGTCAGGCTACCCACCGGGGCGTTACCTGCTACTCAACGGTATCGGCGCGGCTGTCTGGGCGGCTGCACTGGGTTCGGCGGCCTACCATTTCGGCGCGGTTCTCGAGGGCTTGCTGGGCAACGTCAAGAAATACGAACTCTGGGTGCTGGGTGCGCTGATATTGCTCGGCCTTGGTCTGTGGCTGCGCCGACGCATCAAGAACGCGCGTATTGCCCGTGAAGAGCGTGAAGAAAAGAGCCGCTTCTGTGCATCTGCAGCGGCGTCCGATCTGGATACACCTGTCCCCGTGCCCGTCGACCTGACGAAAAAATCAGACGAGTAATTTCTCCGTTTCCTTCCCCGAGTGCAGGCTGACAGGCCTCACTCGGCGGCAGTGCGCCGCCGCTGCCTGACCTTGCGAGCATCACCCTTCCCCACGCATTTTTGCGTAGTCTGTAACGCGTCAACTGAACACTCGGCCCATAAAGCGATCAATTAATGGACGAATTAAAAGAAGCCTTAGATTGCTCAAGTACAAGGAGCCGAATCGATGCAGAAAAAAGTGGCTGTAATCCTGTCCGGTTGTGGCGTCTATGACGGTGCCGAAATCCATGAAAGCGTCCTCACCCTGCTTCGTCTGGATCAACGTGGTGCGCAGGTCCAGTGCTTTGCGCCGAACATCGCCCAGCATCACGTCATCAACCACCTGACTGGCGAGGAAATGCCCGAGTCGCGCAATGTGCTGATCGAATCTGCGCGCATTGCACGGGGTGACGTGAAGGACATCCGCGATGCAAACGCAGAAGACTTTGACGCACTGATCATCCCGGGCGGTTTCGGCTCGGCGAAGAACCTTTCCGACCTTGCCCTGCAAGGCCCTGCCTGCCAAGTGGAAGCCGGGCTGCTGGAACTCGCAGAGGCGTTCGCAGAAGCAGGCAAACCGGTCGGGCTGATCTGCATCACCCCGGCACTTGCAGCGAAGATCTACGGTCCCGGCGTTACCTGCACCATCGGCAACGACCCTGATACCGCTGCGGCCATTACCAAGATGGGCGGCAGCCACGCGCCATGCGCTGTCGATGACATCGTCGAAGACGAAGCACGAAAACTGGTCTGCACGCCCGCCTACATGGTTGCCAAAAGCATCAGTGAGGCTGCATCGGGCATTAACAAGCTGGTTGACCGCGTGCTGGAGCTGACGCACGAGGGCAATGCCTGACCTGCCGCGGGACAAATCCAATGCACCGCCCGTCAGACGAACGGTGTTTTACAAGCCAGCCATAGTGATAGATCACGGCCTTATGATTTACTGTATGCATAAACAGTATTTGAGTATTGCCAGATGTCCAGCCCCTATCCGGTTCGTGGCCGCGGTACTGCCAGCAACCCGCATAATCGCTTCGCGCCCAGCCAGTCCGTGGCCGAGGACGACGGCTGGTATCAGGAAGTGCCACTGACCCAAGGCACTCAGGTTACCAGCGAGACCGCCAAAAGCATCATTACCCGCAACAGCTCGCCGGATATTCCCTTTGATCGCTCGATCAACCCTTACCGGGGCTGCGAACATGGCTGCATCTATTGTTTCGCCAGGCCCAGCCATGCCTACTGGGACATGTCGCCGGGGCTTGATTTCGAAACAAAGCTGATCGCCAAGACCAACGCAGCGGCGCTGTTGGAGCAACAGCTCTCCAAACCAGGCTACCGCTGTGCGCCCATTACGTTAGGGGCCAATACCGACCCGTATCAGCCTATCGAACGTGAATACCGCATTACTCGCGCCACGCTTGAGGTGTTGTTGCGCTATCGGCACCCGGTCAGCATCATTACCAAGGGCTCGCTGATCCTGCGCGACCTGGACCTGCTCGCAGAGATGGCCAGACGTCGGCTGGTGTCAGTATTCATCAGCCTGACTACACTGGATGACGAGCTCAAATGCATCCTCGAACCCAGGGCGGCAGCGCCCAAGGCTCGCTTGCGGGCCATTCGGGTGTTGCGTCAGGCGGGCGTTCCCGTCGGGGTGCTGTGCGCACCCATGATTCCGATGATCAATGACAGCGAACTGGAGGCGCTGCTGAGCGAGGCGAAAGCGGCAGGCGCGCTAAGCGCAAGTTACGTGATGCTGCGCCTGCCGCTGGAGGTCGCGCCGCTGTTCGACGAATGGCTGAAGACGCACTACCCGCAACGCGCCGAACATGTGATGAGCCTGATTCGTCAAAGCCGCGGCGGAGCGCTGTACGACAGTCAGTTTGGCTCAAGGATGCGCGGTGAAGGACCGTTTGCCGATCTACTGGCTCAACGCTATGCCTTGGCAATCAAACGGCTTGGATTGAACAAACGTGGCGGTTTCGCACTCGATTGCGATGCTTTTTGTCCGCCAGGAGGACAAATGTCACTGCTGTGACGAACTTGGTACTATCGTGCAAACCCTCGTCCCAGAGCCATCGCATTCAGTTTCGCTTAAGCTTGGGCGATTAGTCTGTAACTCGGAGTGTCACCAGCGATAGCGCTCAAGGGATTTGTTCGTGATGCCATTTACAGGGATCACATCCGGCTCTGGTCAAACAGGCATGAAGAATCCACATCAATCCGTCAGAGAGGATGAAGACATGACAGACATCGGTAAACAGCATTCGGCTACGTCGTCCAGCACATCAAGCCATTCAGACAGCGCCGACGTAGCGTTGAAACATATTGTCGATGGCTTTGTACATTTTCGTAACGAGGTCTTCCCCCAGCAGGAAGAACTGTTCAAGAAGCTGGCGACCGCCCAGTCGCCACGGGCCATGTTCATCACCTGCGCCGACTCGCGCATCGTGCCTGAACTGATTACCCAAAGCTCGCCAGGCGACCTGTTCGTGACGCGTAACGTCGGTAACGTTGTGCCTCCGTATGGCCAGATGAACGGTGGTGTGTCCACAGCTCTGGAGTACGCAGTTGTCGCGCTGGGCGTGCAACACATCATTGTCTGCGGACATTCCGACTGCGGCGCCATGCGTGCAGTGCTCAACCCTGACAGCCTGGACAAGATGCCTACGGTAAAGGCCTGGTTGCGGCATGCCGAGGTCGCCCGCACAGTGGTCGAGCAGAACTGCAGTTGCAGCGGCGAGCTGGAAACCATGCAGGTCCTGACTCAGGAAAACGTGATTTCCCAGTTGCATCACCTGCGTACCCACCCTTCGGTCGCAGCGAAAATGGCCAGCGGCCAATTGTTCATCCATGGCTGGGTCTACAGCATCGAAACCAGCGAAATCCTGGCTTATGACGCCGAGCTCGATCGTTTCATACCGCTCGACGGTTCGGGACCGACGCCGATGGCTTCACCGAAAGCACGCTTTTCAGCCGACTGATCACCAGTCCGACTGACGGCAAGCCCTTCTATATCAGCTGATGGCGGCTGCGCAGGATGCGCGTCGCCCGTCTTGCCTCGTCTGAAGAATCCCGGAGAAGCGTCATGGGTATTACAGCATTGAAAACCGCTTTACCACGGGAGCTGCTCGCTTCCGTGGTCGTGTTTCTGGTCGCCCTGCCGCTGTGCATGGGGATCGCCATTGCATCCGGCATGCCTCCGGCCAAAGGTCTGATCACCGGCATCGTGGGCGGGCTGATAGTCGGCTGGATAGCCGGTTCGCCGTTGCAGGTCAGCGGTCCCGCAGCCGGTCTGGCAGTACTGGTTTTTGAAGTGGTACGCGAGCACGGCATGGCCATGCTGGGTCCTATTCTGGTACTCGCCGGGTTGCTTCAGCTGCTGGCAGGTCGATTCAAGCTTGGCTGCTGGTTCCGGGTCACGGCACCTGCGGTGGTCTATGGCATGCTCGCCGGTATCGGCGTGTTGATCGTACTGTCACAGGCACACGTGATGTTCGACAGCGGTCCCAAACCTTCCGGGCTGGACAATCTGATCGCCTTCCCTTCCACACTGATCCAGGCCTTCGGACCAGGCACCGGCATGCAGGCCGGTATGCTCGGCCTGGGCACCATGCTGATCATGTGGGGCTGGGAAAAACTTCGTCCGCAGTCTTTGCGCTTCGTACCCGGCGCGCTGCTGGGCGTGGGTATCGCAACCGGCATCAGCCTGTTCATGGCCTTGCAGGTCAAGCGTGTCGAAGTGCCTGACAACCTGGCCGACGCCATCGACTGGCTGCGTCCGACCGACCTGATGAATCTGGCCGACCCGGCCATTCTGGTTGCCGCTATCGTCGTAGCATTCATTGCCAGTGCCGAAACCCTGCTTTCCGCCTCGGCGGTTGACCGCATGCACAGTGGCCAGCGTTCGGACTTCGACAAGGAACTCAGCGCGCAAGGCGTGGGCAATATGCTCTGCGGCGTGCTCGGTGCATTGCCGATGACTGGCGTTATCGTGCGCAGCTCGGCCAATGTCCAGGCCGGTGCCACCACGCGCTTCTCGACGATCTTCCACGGTCTGTGGCTGCTGGCGTTCGTGTTGCTGCTGTCGAGCGTACTGCAGAGCATTCCGGTCGCGAGTCTGGCTGGTGTGCTGGTCTACACCGGCCTGAAGCTGGTCGATCTGAAGGCATTTCGTGGTCTGGGCCGCTATGGCCGGATGCCGATGTTCACGTATGCGGCGACTGCCGTGGCGATCATCTTCACCGACCTGCTGACCGGTGTACTGGTCGGGTTCGGTCTGACCCTGGTGAAGCTGGCGTTCAAGGCTTCGCGCCTGAAGATCAACGTGGTCGAACTGGCGGGCGAGAAGGAATTCGAGCTGCGTCTGGTCGGTGCCGCGACGTTCCTCAAGGTGCCTGCGCTGACTCAGGCTCTGGGCACCATCCCGCAGGGCAGTACCGTGCATGTGCCGCTGGGCAATCTGTCCTACATAGACCACTCGTGCCTGGAACTGCTGGAAGAGTGGGGACGTTCCAATGCCGCTCATGGCACCCGACTGCTCATTGAGCCGCATGGGTTGAAGCGTCGTCTTGAAGGGCGGATCTACACAACAACGGGTATAGGCTCGGGCGCCGCCTGATAGTCAAAGCGTTGGGGCTGAAGCCTGGAATGACGATAGGAGCCGGATGGGTCTTCGCGTAGCAGCGGAGCGATATCCGGCTCCTTCCATTGCGGGCGAAGACATTGATTCGGGCCTCTGAATCAGATGACGGAGCGTTCCAGCTCCAGGCCGATACCCAATTGTCGTGACAGGCTTGGCCAGCGCTTCCACGCTGCACCTGTATCAGGACTGGTCAGTTTTTCGCGGTAGGCCTCGACAGAGTCCAGCGCGAAACTTTCATCATCAAGCAGCTTGTCGACGGCATGGTGAACCGCCTCGTCCAGCTGGTTGGCAAATTGCTCGCCGATCAACTGGTGGGCAATCACGCTGGCAACCGTGGTATTTGACGGTATCAGCGGCTGACCAAAATGCTTGATGTACAGATCGTTCACCTCCTCGACCAGTCTGTGTGCCAGATAGGCCTCGTCCAGCAGGCTTTCCAGCCCTTCATGTCCGTCCATGATGGAAGGGGGTGCTGCGAAAAAATGCTCTGCGATTTTCAGTACCGGTTTAATCTGCCCTTCGATACCGGCTTCTACGGCGACCTCGTGAGCAGCGTCCAGCAGGTCGGGGACCAAGTCGATGTAAGCAGTGACGAAACGCGTCAACACGTCCTTCGCGTCGACATCCGGGAGGTGAATGGCGGGATGAAGATGTGGGAGCTTTTGTTCCAACTGTTGCAGCAAGTGGCCGGTCTCGGCTTCATGTTGATGGGCTAGTTGTATCTGCTCGCGCAATGCGGCGGTGTTCATGGCAGTGGGGACTCCTGAGGGCATTAAACCCCGTGGTTCGGTTATGGAAAGTCATACGTTAGCTCGGTTAACTAAATGCCTAAGACATTTTTGCTATAACCGAAACGCATTTATATGCATTGGCTATATCAAAGCGCTTTTTGCTCAGTTTCTGACCATTTGCCTACATTGGCGCATAAATACGGCACCTTACGCTGATGTAAGCAGGCTACTCTGAAGCCGCCCGCAGCCCTTTCGACACGCTGTCTGACATAAAAAGTGAGCCCGGCATGACTCAGCCTCTTTTATCCAAGCGGCTTGCTCTGCGTTTGATCTGTTTGCTGGTGATCATGTTCATCTGCGGATTTGCATTGCCGTCGCTCTATGCTTTGCTGACCGGGTATGACAGAAACCGCGACCAGGACGCTTCGCGGCAGATCGAGGTGCAGTTCACCGCGACAAACTCTGCCGGGATGGTCTGGGCGTTCTACCCGCGCGCCAGCCAGATGCAAATCAACCCTGGTGCGGTCAACGAGATGATTTTCGTGGCGCAGAACCCTACTGACAAACCGATGAAAGCCCAGGCTGTACCGGGCATTTCGCCGGGGAAGGCGGCAGAGTGGTTTCACAAGACCGAATGTTTCTGCTTCACCCAACAGACCTTACAGCCGGGTGAGCGTATCGAGATGCCCGTGCGCTTCATCGTTGATCGCGACCTGCCCGCAGAGGTGAAACGCCTGACGCTGGCCTATACGCTGTTCGATGTCACTGCGCCCTAGGCGCTCGAAGCCATATAGGCCATCATCCCTGGCCGCATGCCGATCACTACTCGCGTTGATGCCATGACCACCCGTACCCAGAAAACAGTTTTTATCGCTGCCGCCATTGTTGCCCTCGTTCTGGGCGTGATCCTCAGCCAGTTGCTGCCGGGCAGCGGGTCAGAGGATCAGGCGGCACTTAACGATGCAGGTATTGTGCTGCTACCGAAAAGTCGCCCGTTGCCAGCCTTGAGCATGTCGGACCAGAACGGCGCAGCGGTGGCCCTTGATGGCTTGAAAGGCAAATGGACGCTGATGTTTTTCGGCTACACCTTCTGCCCGGACATCTGCCCCACTACCCTGGCGCAGATAAAGCAGATCAGGACCGAGCTGCCTGAAAAGGTGGTCGAGCGCATGCGTGTGGTGCTAGTCAGCGTCGACCCTGACCGCGACACGCCGCAGCAGCTCAAGCAATACCTGGGTTATTTCGACAAGCAGTACATCGGCCTCACGGCACCTGTCGCTGATATCCAGAAGCTGGCCAACGCAGTGAGCATCCCGTTCATTCCGGCCGATACCAGAAAACCGAACTACTTTGTCGACCACAGCGGCAACCTGGCTTTGATCGGGCCGGACGGCACCCAGCGAGGCTTTATCCGCGCGCCGCTGAACAACCAGAAGCTGGTGAAGCAATTGCCTGGGTTGCTGGAGAGGGATTAGTCAGTGCACTGACACGAAGTCGCCGAGGACGCGGAGCGTCCTGAAGGGCGCTACCACGCGGTAGGGTTGTGTCTGGCGCGGGAATGCAGCCCCCAATGCTCTGCGTCGCAAGGGACACAGAGCATAGGCTCGAGAACCACAAGGTGCGATCAGATCAGAACGCCGGAACCACAGCGCCTTTGTATTTCTCGGCCAGGAAGGTTTTCACTTCAGGACTCTGCAGGGCCGCTACCAGCTTTTTCATCGCGTCTGAATCCTTGTTGTCCGGGCGGGCAACCAGAATGTTCGCGTATGGCGAATCGGCACCTTCGATGATCAGTGCGTCCTTGGTCGGCTCAAGCTTGGCGCTCAAGGCATAATTGGTATTGATCAGCGCCAGATCGACCTGAGTCAGTACGCGCGGCAACGTAGCTGCTTCCAGCTCACGGAACTTGAGGTCTTTCGGGTTATTCACGACATCCGAAGGCTTGGACAGGATATTGGTCGGATCCTTCAAGGTAATCAGACCTGCCTTGGCCAGCAGCAGCAAGGCACGGCCTTCATTGGTGGCGTCGTTTGGCAGGGCGACGTTGGCACCGTTGGGCAGTTCTTCCATCGTCTTGAACTTGTCCGAGTACGCGCCGAACGGCTCTACGTGAACCTTGGCCACTGCGACCAGATCTGTGCCCTTGCCCTTGTTGAACTCATCCAGATACGGCTGGTGCTGGAAGAAGTTCGCGTCCATACGGTTCTGCGACACCTGTACGTTCGGCTGGATGTAGTCGTTGAACACCTTGATGTTCAAGTCCACGCCTTCTTTGGCCAGCGTCGGTTTGACGAACTCGAGAATCTCGGCGTGCGGCACGGCAGAGGCCGCGACGGTCAGGGTTTCGTTGGCCTGCGCGGACAAGGCAGTAACAGCGGCGAATATGGCCAATAGTTTTTTCATGCAACAACTCCTTTGGGCCCGCACAGGCGGGCCGATACCAACGGTTCGATCAACGATGTGTGAAATGCGCGACCAGTCTGTCGCCGATGGTTTGCAGAATCTGCACCAGCACCAGCAACAATACGACCGTCACGAACATCACATCGTTCTGGAAGCGTTGATAACCATATCGGATGGCCAGATCGCCCAGCCCGCCAGCACCCACGGCACCGGCCATGGCGGTGAACGACACCAGCGCAATGGCGGTAACAGTGATTGCAGCCAGAATGCCGGGGCGCGCTTCAGGCAGCAGCGCCTTGACGATGATCTGCCGAGTCGTCGCGCCCATGGCCTGCGTGGCTTCGATGATGCCGCGATCCACTTCGCGCAATGCTGTCTCTACCAGACGCGCAAAGAACGGCGTGGCGCCAGCGATCAGCGGCGGCAACGTGCCGAGAATGCCCAGTGACGTGCCGGTAATGATTTCGGTGAGCGGCATCATCACGATCAGCAGGATGATGAACGGCAACGCACGCAGCATGTTCACAATCAACCCGACCGTGGCGTACAGCTGCTTGTGTTCCAGCAACTGCCGCGGCGAAGTGAGGAACATCAGCACACCCAGCGGCAGGCCAAGCAGGATGGTGAAGCCCAGCGAAACACCGAGCATGATCAACGTGTCGCCGGTGGCGACCCAGATCTCGTACCAGTCGACATTGGAAAACAGGTTCAGAAAAGCGTCCATCAGCGCAGCACCTCCATATGAACGTCGGCGGCGGTGAAGCGCGCAAAAGCAGCGTCCATATCGCCGCCGGTGATGGCCAGCGTCAACTGCCCGTAAGGGGTGTCCTTGATGCGGTCGATGCGTCCGGCAAGGATGCTGTAGTCGACGCCGGTTTCGCGGGCCACGGTGCCCAGCAGAGGCGCATACGTCGCATCGCCCTGAAAGGTCAGGCGCACGATACGGCCTTGAACATGAGCGAAATCGTCACGCTGTTCATTTTCATCGATCTGGTCATCTTCCTGCACAAAACGCTTGGTCGTCGGGTGCTGCGGATGCAGAAACACATCGGCAACCTTGCCTTGCTCGACAATCACGCCAGCGTCCATGACCGCCACCTGGTCACAGACGCGACGAATCACGTCCATTTCATGGGTGATGAGCACGATGGTCAGCTTCAGTTCGCGATTGATCTCGGCCAACAATTGCAAAACCGACGCAGTGGTCTGCGGGTCCAGCGCGCTGGTGGCTTCATCGCACAGCAGGATTTTCGGCTTGGTGGCCAGGGCGCGGGCGATGCCGACGCGCTGCTTTTGGCCGCCGGACAATTGCGCCGGGTATTTTTTCGCATGATCGGACAATCCAACCCGCTCCAACAGCTCAGCCACGCGCTGGTCGATCTGCTTGCGGGGCATGTCACCCGCCAGCGTCAGCGGCATCGCAACATTGTCGGCCACGGTTTTGGAGGCCAGCAGATTGAAGTGCTGGAAGATCATCCCGACTTGTTGGCGGAAGCGGCGCAGGCCATTGGCATCAAGCGCCGTGACGTCTTCACCGTCAACCACGATCTGTCCACCGCTCGGGGTCTCCAGACGGTTGATCAGGCGCAGCAAGGTACTTTTGCCAGCGCCGGAATGGCCGATGATGCCGAACACCTGGCCGCCGTCGACGCGCAGGCTGGTAGGGTGCAGGGCCGGTATTTCCTTGCCTGCCACCCGATAGGTTTTGTGGACGTTATGAAACTCGATCACGGAGCGAACCTTGTGGGGCGCGTTAAAAAATCAGCGCAGTGGCAGGACGCCACCTGCTTCGTTACCTCGGCCGGGTAAAGCCGGGCGCGCATTTTAGCCTGTCCGGCCCGCTGTGCTTAGCATTTATTTGCAGGCTGCCCTGCGCAACGGGCATAACGCGACCGTTGGTAAAGATGTGCGACAAATAAAGGGAACGGCTGTTTTAGGCCTCGGTCACTTCTTGGATACCGTGATTTCCCGCTTACGCCAGGGAAGTCGTATTCAGCGAACCCAACTCAATGATTGGGGCGAGATAAGGAGTCTCTGATGGCTAGCAAGAACGCACCACCTGTAACCGCAACGCCCAAGAGCGAATTGGCAGGTACCGACACCCTGGACCGTGGCAATACCAACGACAAGCTGGAAAGCCTTGAGCAGTTCCGCTCGGACGCGACCCAGCAGGCACTGCGCACCAATCACGGTGTCAAGATTTCCGATAACCAGAACACACTGAAAGTCGGCAGCCGCGGCCCATCGCTGCTCGAAGACTTCATCATGCGTGAAAAGATCACGCACTTTGACCATGAGCGTATTCCGGAGCGTATCGTTCACGCCCGCGGCACCGCGGCACATGGTTATTTCCAGACCTATGAAGACCATGGCGCGCTGAGTAAAGCAGGCTTCCTGCGTGATCCGGGCAAGAAGACCCCGGTGTTCGTGCGCTTCTCTACCGTTCAGGGCCCGCGCGGCTCGGGCGATACCGTGCGCGACGTGCGTGGCTTTGCGGTCAAGCTCTACACCGAAGAAGGCAACTTCGATCTGGTCGGCAACAACATGCCGATCTTTTTCATTCAGGACGCCATCAAGTTTCCTGACTTCGTGCACGCGGTAAAACCAGAGCCGCATAACGAAATCCCGACCGGGGGCTCGGCTCACGACACCTTCTGGGACTTCGTTTCGCTGGTGCCGGAATCTGCACACATGGTGCTGTGGACCATGTCCGACCGTGCCATTCCGAAAAGCCTGCGCACCATGCAGGGCTTTGGTATCCACACCTTCCGCTTTATCAACACCGAAGGTAAGTCGAGCTTCGTGAAGTTTCACTGGAAGCCCAAGTTCGGCGTGTGCTCGCTGGTCTGGGACGAAGCGCAGAAGCTCGCTGGCAAGGACACCGATTTCCACCGCCGCGACCTGTGGGAATCCATCGAGATGGGCGACTACCCGGAATGGGAACTGGGCGTGCAGATCGTTGCCGAGGAAGACGAGCACAAGTTCGACTTCGACCTGCTCGATCCGACCAAGATCATTCCCGAAGAACTGGTACCGGTCACTCCGCTGGGCAAGATGGTCTTGAACCGTAACCCGGACAATTATTTCGCCGAGACCGAGCAGGTTGCCTTCTGCCCGGGCCACATCGTGCCAGGTATCGACTTCTCCAATGACCCGCTGCTGCAAGGTCGCCTGTTCTCCTACACCGACACGCAGATCAGCCGCCTTGGTGGGCCGAACTTCCACGAAATCCCGATCAACCGTCCGATTGCGCCTAACCATAACGGTCAGCGCGATGCGCAGCACCGCACCACCATCGACAAGGGCCGCGCTTCTTACGAGCCGAACTCGATCGATGGCGGCTGGCCGAAAGAAACCCCTGCCGGCCCGGTAGATGGCGGCTTCGAGACCTACCCTGAGCGCGTTGAAGCGCACAAGGTTCGTGAGCGCAGCGAATCGTTTGGCGACCACTTCTCGCAGGCCACCCTGTTCTTCCAGAGCATGAGCCATCACGAGAAAGAGCACATCATCGCGGCCTATAGCTTCGAGTTGGGCAAGGTCGAGCGCGAGTACATTCGTGCCCGTCAGGTCGACGAGATTCTGGCCAATATCGACCTGGAACTGGCCAGCCGCGTAGCCGCCAATCTGGGCTTGCCAGCACCGACTGCCGGGACCGTGCCAGTGCGCCAGACTTCGGTAAAAGAGTCGCCGGCGCTGAGCCAGGTCAACCTGCTTTCTGGCGATATCGTTTCACGCAAGGTTGCCATTCTTGTGGCAGACGGCGTGGACGGCAAAGCGGTCGAAGCCATGAAAGCTGCACTGACTGCCGAAGGTGCACACGCCAAGGTATTGGGCCCGACCTCCGCACCGGTCAAGACCGCTGACGGCCAGAGCCTGCCAGTGGACGCATCGGCTGAAGGCCTGCCTTCGGTAGCGTTCGACGCAGTCTTCGTGCCGGGTGGCAAGGCTTCGATCGAAGCGCTGAAAGGCGACGGCGTGGCACTGCACTTCATCCTGGAAGCCTACAAGCACCTCAAGGCTATCTCCTTTGCCGGGGAGGCCAAGGAGCTGTTGAGCCTGCTACGCCTGGAAGAAGATGCGGGCCTGCTGGAGGTATCCGATAGCAAATCGTTCAAAGCGTTCTTCAACGCGATTGCTCAGCACCGTGTATGGGATCGTGAAGTGAAAGCCAAGGCCGTTCCGGCTTGATCTGACGTGCTAGATCGCTCCCGCGCTCCGGCGTGGGAGCGCCTTTCTGAACCTTCTCGCCCCCCCACATAGACTCCCCAACACTTCTCGTTCCTCACGTTCCGCGTGGGAATGCAGTTCTGGACGCTCTGCGTCCGCTTTGAAGGATCGACTCAGGACTTCGCTGGCGTCAGGATGATCTGCGCTTTTTCATTGCGCTCGATCTGGCGACGCAATTGCAGCTCGAAATCCGGATTGGCCTTGACCACCCGTTTGGTCAGCAACGTGGCCAGCCACGGATAGTCTTCGGTGCGCGGCACCACCAGCAGCACTTCACAGTTGAACGCTACGGTATCCGCTGCGATATCGTCCAGTTGACGACGCAATGCACGCATATCGCCGATCTTGAGTTCAATTGTCGTGCTTTCTGCCGACGGATCGATGAGCTTGGCAACCCTTCTGGCTTCGGCCGCCTTCAAATCAGCTTCGGCTTTCTCCAGCTCGGCCTTGCGCGCATGAGCGATAGCGCCGTTGACGCCACTGGTCAGTGCCGGTGCCTTGGGCATCAGCGCGCGCGCACGAGTGAGTGCGTTGGCCGCCGCATTCATATCACCCTTTTGCAGGCTGATCTGGCTGCGACTCAGATAGGCTTCGGCCAGACGACGCTGAAAAGGCTCGAGGCGGATATCGGCAGGATTGGCGGCCTGCAACGCGGCCAGTTGATCCTCGGCCGTCGCCAGCTCATTGCTGACGATGTTCTGCTCAAGCTGAGCGAACGCGTCAGGCTGAACGTCGGAGGCAGGCGTCTCGGCAGTGGGCGCACTCTGGCAGGCACCCAGCAGGATGGAAAATGCGACAAGCAGCAGATAGCGTGGGGCGAACGGCTTCATTCCTGCGATTCTCTAGTTTGCGCAAAAAACGAGCAAGTCTACACCGCTCGCCTGGGTAGAACAAAGCTGAGCAAAAACAACGCTGCAGCGGATACCACTATAGACGGTCCTGCCGGGGTGTCCTTGAACCATGACAATGATAGCCCGACACACACGGCTATCACGCCTAACAGGCTTGCACCCAGCGCCATCTGCTCCGGCGAGCGGGCGTGACGCTGCGCCGCAGCGGCGGGAATGATCAGCAGCGACGTGATCAGCAGAACGCCGACGATCTTCATCGCCACAGCGATCACCACGGCGATCAGCAGCATCAGCGCCATGCGCAATGCCGCGACGGGCAGGCCTTCGACCCGCGCCAGCTCTTCATGCACGGTGATTGCCAGCAGCGGGCGCCACAGCGCAACAATCAATACCAGCACCAGCGCGCTGCCGCCCAGGATCCAGGTCAGATCAGCCGGGCTGATGGCAAGCAGGTCGCCAAACAGATAAGCCATCAGGTCGATACGCACTTCATGCATGAAGCTGAGCACCACCAGGCCGAGCGACAGCGTGCTCGGTGCGAGGATCCCCAGCAGCGTGTCCGAGGCCAGCGGCTGGCGCTGTTGCAGCGTGACCAGCAGCACCGCCAGCAGAAGGCAGCCGACCGTCACTGCAATGGTCGGGCTGATATCCAGCAGGAAGCCAAGCGCCACACCGAGCAATGCTGCGTGGGAAAGCGTATCGCCGAAGTACGCCATGCGCCGCCAGACCACGAACGACCCCAGCGGGCCTGCGACGACAGCCAGAGCAACGCCTGCGAGCAAGGCATACAATAAAAAATCAGCCATGCTTGCAGTGGTCTCCGTGAACATGAGTGTGAGTATGTGAGGAAGTCGCCGGGGCATCATTCACCACAGCGCCATGCAGATCGTGGGCGTGGTCGTGATGGTGGTGATAGATCGCCAGGCTTTGCGCGTTTTTGCCGAACAGCTCGACAAACGCCGGATCATGGCTGACCTGCTCGGGATGCCCGGAGCAGCAAACATGGCGGTTCAGACAGACCACCTGATCGGTCGTGCTCATGACCAGATGCAAATCGTGAGACACCATCAGCACGCCGCACTGGTGGCGGTCGCGCAACCGGGTAATAAGGCCGTACAGCTCGGCCTGACCTGCCACGTCGACACCTTGCACCGGCTCATCGAGCACCAGCAATTCAGGCTTGCGCAACAAGGCTCGGGCCAGCAAAACGCGCTGCATCTCGCCACCGGAAATACCTTGAATCGGGCTATCGATGACCTTCTCGGCCCCGACTTCTTCCAGGGCAGACTCTGCAGCCATGCGGTCCACACCGGGCACCAGACGCAAAAAGCGCAGCACCGACAGCGGCAGCGTCTGATCCACATGCAATTTTTGCGGCATGTAACCGACACGCAGCTTCGGCTTGCGCCAGACGGTTCCGGAGTCGGGCTTGAGCAGCCCCAGCACTGCACGCACCAGCGTGGTCTTGCCAGCGCCGTTAGGGCCGATCAGCGTAACGATTTCGCCGGGCTTGACGCTCAACTGGATGTTGTCCAGAACGCTTTGCCCGGACAGCGTTACAGCGACCTGCTCCAGACGTATTAAGGCATCAGTCATCAAGCCGCCTTGCAGCCGGCGCATACACCCACGATCTCGACCGTCTGGCCTTCGACCGCGAAGCCAACGCCTGCAGCGGCATCGATAACGGCATTGCTGATGGCCGGGTGCTGCAGCTCGATCGCCGCGTGACACAGGCGGCAAATCAGAAACTGCCCCTGATGCGCATGAGTGGGGTGATTGCAGCCGGTGAACGCGTTGAGTGAGGCTATGCGGTGCACCAGACCGTTTTCCAGCAGGAAATCCAGTGCACGATAAACGGTTGGCGGCGCAGCGCGACGACCGTCTTCATCACTCAGCACCGCGAGGATGTCGTAGGCACCCAGCGGCTTGTGGCTTTGCCAGACCAGTTCCAGCACGCGACGGCGCAAGGTGGTCAGGCGCAGACCCTGTTTGGCGCACAGCGCATCGGCTTCAGCGAGGGCCGAATGCACGCAGTGAGAGTGGTCATGGGGGCGACTGGCCAGGGGAGTATTGGGCATGAGCAGCGACGATATTGGCTAGAGACGTTATTATGTTACCTGTTCCTGGCTTATATGAGTGATTCGAGTGCGCCGTCTTTTAAATCTTGTTGCTGTTTTGTGGGTCAGTCTGCTGGTCATTTCCCCTGTTCAGGCCGAGGTCCGGGTGCTGACCAGTATCAAGCCATTGCAGCTGATTGCAGCGGCTGTGCAGGATGGCGTTGGTACACCGGAAGTGCTTCTGCCACCGGGTGCCTCACCGCATAACTACGCGCTGCGCCCATCCGACGTACGGCGTGTACAGGAAGTCGAGTTGCTCTACTGGATCGGCCCGGACATGGAAACCTTCCTGCCGCGCGTCCTTCAGGGCCGCAAACTGCCTGCGGTTGCCGTGCAGTCGCTGCCCGGCATGCACTTGCGCCACTTCGGCCAGGACAATGCCTCGCATGATGACCACGAACATGATCACGACAACGATTCAGACGAACATGATCATGATCACCGGCCCGGCAGCCTGGATTCACACCTGTGGCTGTCGACCGTCAATGCTCGGGTGATTGCCGCGAAAATGGCCACAGACCTGAGCGCTGCCGACCCTGCCAATGCAGCTCGTTATGCGAGTAACGCTGCCGCATTCAGCAAACGCCTTGACGCGCTGGATGCTCGTATCAAGGGTCGGGTCAGTGCAGTGGCAGGCAAGCCTTACTTCGTCTTCCACGAGGCCTTCGATTATTTCGAAGAGGCCTATGGGCTCAAACACGCCGGGGTATTCGCCATCGCCGCCGAGATCCAGCCCGGTGCACAGCATGTCGCCGCCATGCGTGAACGCCTGAAGGCTGCGGGCAAGACCTGCGTATTCAGTGAACCGCCACTACGCCCGCGCCTGGCTGAAACCTTGAGCGCAGGCCTGCCGGTCAAGCTGGCGGAGCTGGATGGACTGGGCGGCTACACCCCGGCCACCGCGCAGGGTTACGAGCAGGTATTGCAGAAGCTGGCTGATGACCTGGCAGGTTGCCTGAGCAGTCTCTGACTGCCACCGCCCACATCGCAGCACTGCTGTGTGACGCTGAGCGTCACGAACTGCATTCCCACGCTGGAGCGTGAGGAACGATAGTCGTCAGGTATAACACTATCGTGCCCATGCTCCGCGTGGGCATGCCGGCCTGGACGCTTCGCGTCCTCTTGCGACGCGGAGCGTCACGCACTGCATTCCCACGCGGAGCATGAGAACGAGAGTCAACCGTCCGACTGGCTCAGACGCGCGGAGACAGGTCTGGTCTCAGAGCGCAAACGGCAACGCAATGTGCGCTTCCTGGCGCTCAGCCAGACGGCGCTCGAACTCCGCGGGATCATGAATCAGCACGTCCTGACCGGCGAAGGTTTCGGCAGCGATCAGGCGTGACAGCCAGAAACGCACGCAGGCGATGCGCAACATGGTCGTCCAGAGCTTCGACTCCGCCGCTGTGAATGGTCGCAAACCTGCATAAGCCCCCAGCAGCGCACGAGCACGGACGGCATCGAGCTGGCCGTTTTCACGCGAGCACCAGTCATTGAGGGCAATCGCCAGGTCGTAGAGCATCGGCCCGGAACAGGCGTTATAGAAGTCGATCAGCCCGGTCAGGTGCGTGCCTTCAAACAACACGTTGTCACGAAACAGGTCGGCGTGCAGGTTGGCGCGCGGCAACGCCATGATCTGTGGCTTGAGGTCTTCGATCTCTTGAAGGCTCTTTTCCAGCAAGGCTCGCTGGGTTTCGCCCAGATGCGACAGAAAATTGCGCCCCTCACTCAGCATCCAGTCCAGACCTCGATCGGTCTTGCGCTCCAGCACCTGCTCACGGGTCGCCAGATGCAGGTTGGCCAATAGCTCGCCAATCTGCACGCAGTGCTGGGTATTGGGCTCGCTGATGTGCTTGCCTGGCAAACGTGGCTGCAGAAGCGCCGGTTTGTCCGCCAATTGCCGCAGGGCCTCACCGTCGGTGGTGCGCAATGCGTACGGCACCGGCAAATCGGCATCGTGCAGCACGTCGAGCAGCTCGATGAAGAATGGCATCTCCTGCACCGGGCCGCGTTCGACCAGCGTCAGAACGAATTCGCCCTGCTCCAGACTGATGAAGTAGTTGGTGTTTTCGCTACCGGCGGCAATGCCCTGATAGTCAAGCAAACGGCCGAGCCCATAAGGGGCGAGAAATGCTTCCAGCTCGGGCCGGGCCAACGGGGTAAAAACGGACATGTCAGAACTGCCAGCAATTAAAGTGAATGTAGGTGGCTACCATTCGAATATTTTCCACTCCGGGATCAGCATGTCCGGTTGGTCCGAACGGATAAAATTGGGACTTGTACCATCGGATCGCACCAGAAAATAGGGCTTGCCGTGTTTGGGGGTAATCTTTACAGCATACAGAAAGCCGTTCTGGCGGTATTCCTGAATGGTTTTGTCCCCGTCGGTGCGGATAGTAACGTCCGGTGCAGCCGAAGGTGGGTCCTCTGCTGAAACTGCGAGCAAAGGACAAAATGCCAACAGGCCGGTCAATATCAGTCGATTTACCTTGCACATGATAACCTTGTCCCTTTGTCGTCAATGGTCCGCGCATTCTAGCGCCGGCCCCGCCGAAAAGGTTGATTCTGCTCATGACCCAAGCGCCGCTCGTCCTGATAGACGGTTCCTCTTACCTCTATCGCGCCTTCCACGCACTGCCACCACTGACCACGTCCAAAGGATTGCCGACGGGCGCCGTCAAAGGCGTGCTCAACATGCTCAAAAGCCTGCGTCGCCAGTACCCGGACAGCCCGTTTGCGGTGGTCTTCGATGCCAAGGGCGGGACTTTCCGCGACGCGCTGTATACCGATTACAAAGCCAATCGGCCCAGCATGCCGGATGACCTGCGCGTGCAGGTTGATCTGCTGCATGCTTGCGTCAAGGGCATGGGCTATCCGCTGCTATGCGTGGAAGGCGTTGAAGCAGACGACGTGATCGGCACCCTGGCGCGCAGCAGCGCAGCGGCGGACCGTCCGGTGATCATCTCCACCGGTGACAAGGACATGGCGCAACTGGTCGACGGACACATCACCCTGGTCAACACCATGACCGGCAGCGTGCTGGACGTGGCTGGCGTGAAAGAGAAGTTCGGCGTCGGCCCGGAGCACATCATCGACTACCTCGCACTGATGGGCGACAAGGTCGACAACATACCTGGCGTCCCCGGCGTCGGCGAAAAGACTGCCGTCGGCTTGCTGGTTGGCGTGGGCGGCGGAATCAAGGAGCTTTACGAACGCCTCGAAACGGTCGCGACCCTGCCTATTCGTGGGGCCAAGACCCTGGCGGCCAAGCTTGAAGAGCATCGTGCGATGGCCTTCCTGTCCTATGAACTGGCAACTATCAAGATCGACGTGCCACTGGACATCGAACTGGACCAGCTGCATTGCGGCGAGCCGGACCGCGACAAATTGATGGAGCTGTACGCCGAGCTGGAATTCAAAAGCTGGATCGAAGACCTGCAACGTGATGCCAAACGCGCCGGGCAGGAGCTGGCCGTCGAAGAGCCAACCGTCGAGGCAAAAGAAGCCGCCTATGAAGTCATTCTCGAGCAGAGCCAGTTCGACGCGTGGCTGAAGAAGCTCAACGCCGCGCCGCTGTTCGCCTTCGTGACCCAGAGCAACGGCACCGACGCCCAGCGCGCGCAACTGGTAGGTTTGTCTTTTGCCACTCAAACCCATGAAGCCGCCTACATTCCGCTGACCCACTCCTACATGGGGGTGCCGCAGCAACTGGACCGCGACACAGTACTCAAGGCGCTCAAGCCGCTGCTTGAAGACCCGGATAAAACCAAGGTCGGTCAACACGCCAAGTTCGCTATCAACCTGCTTGCCAACTGCGCGCTCGACGGCGATCAGACCCAAGGCATCGACCTGCAAGGCGTCAGGTTCGACACCATTCTGGAATCCTACGTTCTGGATTCCACTGCCACCCGCCACGACCGTGACAGCCTGGTGGCCAAGTACCTGACGCACACGCCGATCAACTTCCAGGAGATCGCCGGCAAAGGTGCCAAGCAGCTGACCTTCGACCAGATCGCCATCGAACAGGCTGGTGATTATGCTGCCGAAGAAGCCGACCTGACCCTGCGCCTGCATGAAGTCTTCGAAGCGCGTCTGGCCGCAATTCCAACCCTGCAGCCGGTCTTGAACGACATCGAGATGCCGCTGGTGCCCGTCCTGGCAGGTATCGAACGCCAGGGCGCACTGGTTGATGCCAACCTGCTGGGCATCCAGAGCGTCGAGCTGGGCGACAAGATGACCGCGCTGGAGCGCGAAGCCTTTGCCATTGCCGGTGAAGAGTTCAACCTGGGCTCGCCCAAGCAGCTCGGCGTGATTCTCTACGAAAAGCTCGGTATGCCGATCCTCAGCAAGACCGCCACCGGCCAGGCATCGACTGCCGAGGCCGTGCTGGCCGAACTCGCCGAGCAGGACTTCCCGCTGCCCAAGGTACTGATGCAATACCGCTCGATGAGCAAGCTCAAGAGCACTTACACCGACCGCCTGCCGGAGCAGATCAACCCGCGCACCGGACGCATTCACACCTCCTATCACCAGGCAGTGGCGGTGACCGGGCGCTTGTCATCCAGCGATCCGAACCTGCAGAACATCCCGATCCGTACTGCTGAAGGCCGACGCATCCGTCAGGCGTTCGTGGCCCCCAAGGGCTACAAGCTGCTGGCGGCAGACTATTCGCAGATTGAACTGCGCATCATGGCGCATCTGGCACAGGACGAAGGCTTGCTGCATGCCTTCCGCAACGACCTGGACGTTCACCGCGCGACGGCAGCGGAAGTCTTCGGCGTCGAGCTGGAAAACGTCACCACGGACATGCGCCGCAGCGCCAAAGCGATCAACTTCGGCCTGATCTACGGCATGAGCGCGTTTGGCCTGGCCAAACAGATTGGCGTGGACCGCAAGCAGTCACAGGCTTATGTCGACCGTTACTTCGCCCGCTACCCTGGCGTGCTGGATTACATGGAGCGCACACGTGCGCAGGCCGCCGAGCAGGGTTTTGTCGAGACCATTTTCGGCCGTCGCCTGTACTTGCCCGACATCAACGCCAAGAACCAATCCCTGCGCAAAGGTGCGGAACGCATGGCGATCAACGCGCCGATGCAAGGCACTGCGGCGGACATCATCAAGAAAGCCATGGTGGCCGTGAATGGCTGGCTGGAAGAATCCGGTCTGGATGCGCGGGTCATTCTGCAGGTGCATGACGAACTGGTGCTGGAGGTGCGCGAAGACCTGGTCGATCAGATCAGTGAACAGATCCGCCCACACATGAGTGGCGCAGCAGAATTGGCAGTGCCACTGCTGGTGGAAGTCGGGGTCGGCAACAACTGGGACGAGGCGCACTGATTCTGAAAGGGCGAACCTGTCAGCAGGTTCGTCAAACATTGTAGGAAATGTGAACTTTTCTTCATTGCTGGAACTTAACCGTTTGGACAGGAGTCAGAGGTCTCGATTGGTTGAAAAATCGATCGTGCTCCTAGTTGTGTTAAGTGTTGGCAGTTATCCAGATCCCACCCTAAGGTCTGGACCTTAAGCCCCGGAACTTCCCCCTCCCCATGCGAAGTCCGGGGTCTTTTTTGCCTGCGATTTACTCCGCAGGCGCCTTGTCTTCCAGTTCCATCCAGTCGGCCAGCACGGTGTAAGCCTCCTCTAGCCCCATGCGCTTGGGAGCCGAGAACAACTGGATGCTCACTGCATCGCCCCAGCCTTTGCGAATTTCGGCCTGAACCTTGAGCAGCGTGTTCTTCGCAGCGCCATAGGTCAGCTTGTCGGTCTTGGTCAGCAGAATGTGCATCGGCATGTTGCTGGCGATGGCCCAGTCCAGCATCAACAGGTCGAAATCGGTCATTGGATGACGGATATCCATCATCAGGATCAGACCCTTCAGGCTTTCGCGGCTGCCCAGATAGGCTTCAAGGTGGCGCTGCCAGTGCAGTTTGAGCGGGATAGGCACTTTGGCGTAGCCGTAGCCCGGCAAGTCGACCAGACGTCGATCTTCATCCAGCCCGAAGAAGTTCAGCAGTTGAGTGCGCCCCGGCGTCTTGGAGGTGCGCGCCAGGCTGGCATGGGTCAGCGTGTTCAGCGCGCTCGATTTGCCTGCATTGGAACGACCGGCAAAAGCGACTTCAAACCCTTCGTCGTCGGGGCATTGGTCGACCTTGGCGGCGCTGAGCATGAACGTGGCCTGTTGGCACAGACCGAGGATGGGGTTTTTGAGTTGCATGTGATTTCCGGTGAAGGCCCTGCCTGCCAAGGGAGCGGCAAGAGGTGTCGGTTTCGTTTGGATGCGTAGGCATATAATGACACACCTGCCCCCCGGCCCACACTGGCACTGTATCGGGCCGCTCTGGCTGGCGGCTGGAACATTCAGACATGACCTGCTTCACTCCTTATGCAAAAAGGCCGTCCGTGGTCGCCCATTTTTACAACCTCAGCGTTACACTAACGAACTCAGGCTTTCGCGTTCGGTCGAAACCACCGTCGCTTGAAGGCGATTCAATCTGCTCAGGAGTAAAGCATGCGTAATCTGATCATCAGCGCCGCTCTGGTTGCCGCCAGTCTGTTCGGTATGTCCGCCCAGGCTGCCACGCCCATCGAGGCAGGCAAGCAATACGTCGAGCTGGCGAGCGCTGTGCCTGTTGCCGAGCCAGGCAAGATCGAAGTCGTCGAGCTGTTCTGGTATGGCTGCCCGCACTGCTACGCGTTCGAGCCAACGATCAATCCGTGGATTGAAAAACTGCCGTCCGACGTCAAGTTCGTACGCATCCCTGCCATGTTCGGCGGCCCGTGGGATGCACACGGCCAGCTGTTCATCACCCTCGACACCATGGGCGTCGAGCACAAGGTTCACGCGGCCGTATTCGAAGCCATCCAGAAAGGCGGCAAGCGTCTGACCGACAAGAATGACATGGCTGACTTCGTCGCCACACAGGGCGTGAACAAGGAAGACTTCCTGAAAACGTTCGACTCTTTCGCAGTCAAGGGCAAGATCGCCCAGTACAAGGAACTGGCCAAGAAGTATGAGGTGACTGGCGTTCCGACCATGATCGTCAATGGCAAGTACCGCTTTGACCTGGGTTCTGCCGGCGGTCCGGAAAAGACTCTGGAAGTTGCCGATCAATTGATTGCCAAAGAGCGAGCGGCTGCTACAGCCGCCAAGTAAGCGCCCGCCATGCGCCGCTGGGGCAAGGGCAGCACCCGTATCGTTGGCCTGCATGATCCGCAGGTCAACGAACATCATCTGACGCAAAACGGCCTGCCGGAAGACGGCAGGCTGCGTTTGCTCAGTTTCAATATCCAGGTGGGTATCAGTACCCAACGCTACCACCACTACCTGACGCGCAGCTGGCAGCATCTGCTGCCACATGGCGGCAGGGCAGGCAACCTGCAGAAAATCGGCGATCTGATCAACGATTTCGATCTGGTGGCGTTGCAGGAAGTCGATGGCGGCAGCATGCGCTCCGGCTTCGTCAATCAGGTCGAGCACCTTGCTCAACTGGGTGGCTTTCCGTACTGGTATCAACAGCTCAATCGTAATCTCGGTCGCCTCGCCCAGCACAGCAATGGTGTGCTGAGTCGCTTGCGCCCGACCAAGATCGAGGATCATCCGCTGCCGGGTCCGGCCGGGCGCGGGGCAATTCTTGTCCGCTTCGGCGAAGGCGAGGATGCGCTGGTGGTGGTCATGATGCACCTGGCTCTGGGCACTCGTACCAGAACCCGGCAACTGGCTTACATTCGCGACCTGATTGGCGGTTATCGCCATCAGGTGCTGATGGGCGACATGAATACGCACGCCAATGACCTGCTGGAGCACTCGCCGCTACGCGATCTGGGCCTTTTGGCACCGCAAATCGAAGCGACCTTTCCAAGCTGGCGACCACAACGCTGCCTTGACCACATTCTGCTCAGCCCGACCCTCACGCTTGAACGCGTACAGGTACTGGCGCAGCCCATTTCCGATCACCTGCCGGTTGCTGTCGAGATTCGCCTGCCAGACTCACTGCGTGGGGACTCACTGCCTGTGCCCTCCGGTGGAAGCCTTGCATGAGCGACGACGCGGAGCGTTGGAAAGAGAAGTACCTCAAGGGAATCGAGCAACAGGACAAGCTCGAAAAGCGCTGGGATGCGCGGCTCGACTTGCTGCGCCGCGGTCTGGTGCGCAGCAGCCTGGCAGCAGAAGGCTCTGACCGCGCCGTCGATGAATGCATGAAGGAAATGCGCGAAATTGTCCGCAAGGACGATATGGACGCCGGTCTGGCAGCCTTGATTCCGCGCCTCGAAAAAGCCGTACTGGACTCCGAGCATCGCCGTGAAGTACGGGTCGGGCAAATTGGCTCGGCACTGACCGCACTGGTTGCACAACTGCAAGCGCTACCGTTGCCACGAGAGGTACGCAAGCCACTCAAGCGCTTTGCCAAGGACCTTGAAGAACGTGCATCGCAGGCGCGCGAGCTGCCTTTGCTGCTCAGCGAGTTGAGTGGTTTGCAGGGCCAGGCCCTGACCCTGCTCGAAAAGCACGAAGAGGGCCCACGCCAAGGGCTTCTGCAGCGTTTGTTCGGTTCGCGGGACGAACATGGCAATGAGCGCCCTCCCGAGGCTGCCCACCCCGAAAACGCCCCTTCTGCTCAGGAAACGCATGAGACGCACGTGCAACCTGAGGCCGCGAACGCTCAAGCGCCGATAGACGTTGCCGCAGCGGAAGTAGAAGCTGCCATTGCCCCCGACATCGTCAACCAGAAGACAAAGGACGCACACACACTGCCGCCACAGGTTTCAGAAGCCGAAACCGCTATCGTTACGGCACCTGAAACACCTGTGCCATCGCCAGCCGCAGCAGCCCTTGCTCCAGCCCTGGCCGAAACAGTCACAGAACCTGCGGTTGTCCCTGTCGAGCCGATCGATTACACCGACCTGCTGGGCCCCGTTCCTTCAGTGCCCTACCAGCAACGGCCTGTGCCAATAATCCAGGCACTGGAACAGCCGCAAGAGGATGCCGAATCAGAAACCGAAACGGTGGAAGGCGAAGAGGGTTATTCGCTGCCCTCCTCGCCAGAACCCAGCTACAGCTCGGTGGCGGCACACATCGAGGAAACCCTGCTGGGCCTGCTCGATGACCTGACCTTGTCGGAGCACTTCCGCCCGCAGGTCGAGGACATGCAGTTACGCTTGAAACATGGGCTCAACTGGTACGAACTGCTACCGATCCTCGACGATCTGGCAGTTCTGATGCTGGCAATCAACAACGGCGGCCAACAGGAATTCAGCACCTACCTCAAACAACTCAATGAGCGGCTCGAATCGTTTCAGAGCCACTTGCAGGCTGCCAGTGAAGATCATGCCGAGGATCAGTCCACAGCCCGTGACCTGAACGAACAGTTACGCGAACAGGTGGGCGGCCTGCAAATCAGCGTTCAGGACGCTTCCGACCTGACCAGTCTCAAGCAGGTGCTCGACAACCGCTTTGAAGGCTTGCTCAGCACCATGGACCACTACCAGCTCAAGCGTGACGCACGCGAGCGGGAAGTTGCCTCGCGGCTGCAAGGCCTTTCGGCCCGCGTTGCGAGCATGGAGCAGGAAGCGCTGGGTTTCAGGACTCACCTGGAAGAACAGCGCCAAAAGGCCTTGATCGACCCGCTCACCGGCCTGCCCAATCGCGCAGCCTGGGGCGAGCGCCTCGAACAGGAGATGAGCAAGTGGCAACACGAGAAAAACAGCCTGCTGGTGTGCATTCTGGACCTGGACCACTTCAAGCGCATCAATGACGGATATGGCCACCTGGCAGGCGATAAAGTGCTGAAGATCGTCGCCAACGTTTTCAGGAAACGCCTGCGCAGCGACGATTTCCTCGCCCGGTTTGGCGGCGAGGAATTTGTCATGCTGTTGCCTGCTACACCTCCCGGCACCGGTCTGACACTGCTCGACGAACTGCGCGCGGCGGTGGAGTCATGTCCGTTTCACTTCAAGGGCGAACGCGTGACGATTACCGTGTCCATTGGAGTGACGGCTTTTCGAACGGCTGAACGCAGTGACACTGCGATCAAGCGCGCCGATCAGGCGCTGTACAAGGCCAAGGAAAATGGCCGAAACAGGGTCGAACAAGGCTGACTGAAACATTTTGACCTGAACGAGCACGTCAATGCCGAAGCTATTTGCACGCATGTTGTTATGATATTGCATTTCCCGCTGACGCTGCCGATCCCATGAAACTGTATTTCTCTGCCTTTCTGCTGCTCATCCTCACTGCCTGCGCCAGTGGTCCCAGGCTGGACACCAGCCATCCATCGGTGAATTTCGATGGCCGGGTTCAGTACGTGGTCATGCATTACACCTCGACCTCGATGGAAAAATCCCTCCAGCTTCTGACCCATGGAGAGGTCAGCAGCCACTATCTGATTGGCGATGACAGCAACGCCACTATCTACAAGCTGGTCGATGAAAGCGCCCGCGCCTGGCATGCTGGCGAAAGCGAATGGGAAGGCCGTACCTGGCTTAATTCCAGCTCGATCGGCATCGAGATCGTCAACCCCGGCTTCAAGGACACACCGGCAGGCCGGTTGTGGTACCCCTACACCGAAGCACAGATCCAGTCGATCACAGTACTGCTCAAAGACATTGTCAAACGCAACAAAATCGATCCAAAACACATCATCGGCCACAGCGACATAGCGCCGACGCGCAAACAGGACCCTGGCCCGCTGTTCCCCTGGAAGCGCCTTGCTGCCGAAGGGCTCGGAATCTGGCCTGACGAACGTCTCGTTGCCCAGCATCAGGCATTGCTGGCAACCAACCTGCCAAGTATTAGCTGGTTCCAGCAACAACTGGCACGCCTGGGTTACAGCACCCCGCAGACCGGAGAGCTCGACACCGCAACGCGTCAGGTGCTGGCGGCATTCCAGATGCACTACCGCCCCGCGCGCTTCGACGGCGAACCCGATGCACAAAGCGCAGCCATCCTGCAGGTGCTTAACCGCGTCAATTAATCAGGGCACAACCTGATATTTGATGCTCTTATGAAGGGTATACAGGCAGCACTTTCAAGGCCGTGCCGTCAAAGCGGCAACGCCATATAGAACTGCGTGCCCTGCCCCGGCCTTGAATAGACCCCCATGCGCCCGCCGTGCAGCTGGACGATCTCCTTGCACAGCGCCAGCCCGAGTCCGGCACCGCCTTTTTTGCGACCGACCTGCACGAAGGGTTCGAAGATTCGTCCCTGCTGCCCGTAGGCAATGCCCTCACCGTTGTCTTCAACGCTGATGATCGCCCGCTCGCCATGGCGCCTGGCCTGCAGGCGAATCAGACCGTTCTGTGGCGTGTGCCGCAGCGCATTGTCCAGCAGGTTGTCCAGCACCCGCTCCAGCTGGGACTGATCAGCATGCAGGCGCGGCATGGGTTCCTGCATATCCAGCATCAGTACGATGTCCTGTTCAAGGGCCTTGTCCTCGAATCGCGCTCTGGCTTCTTCGAGCAAGGTTTCGATGGAGCACGGTGCCAGTTTGAGTTTCTGCAGACCGTTCTGGTAACGCGAGAAATTCAGCAGGTCATTGATGAGCTGCATAAGGCGCTGCATTTCTTCGGTGACCGTATTGAGCAGATCGGCCTCACGGGTTTCGGGGGCGAAATGCAGGCGCTCCTGGAGAAGACCGAATGCCATATGCATACCCGTGACAGGCGTACGCAGCTCATGCGACGCGCGCAGGACGAACTCACTGCGCACCCTCTCGAAAGCACGCTGTTCGGTGACGTCATGCAGCACCATCACCGCGCCGAGGATATGGCCTTTGGTATGACTGACCGGCGTCATGCTGTAGGTCAGCAGGCGCGATTCACCGTCGATTTCGATGGCCAGGTCTTCCGGAGCACGCTCCAGCGTCCCGCCACGCAGTACCAGATGCAATTGCTCATCCAGCTCAGGTCGGCCCAACGCATCTCCAAGGCTCTGCCCGAGGCGACTCTCGTCCCAGCCGAGCTGACGCTGAGCCACAGGGTTCAAGTGCTCCAGATGCCCTTGGCGGTCAATCATCAGCAGGCCATCGTCGATACTGTCGAGAACCGCTTGCAGACGCTGCTGGCCAGCCAGTAACTCATCAATATTGGTCGCCTGATGCTGACGCAGGGCTTCGGCCATGATGCCGAATCGCCGGGTCAACAGGTTCATCTCGGCGGCCGACGAAATGGGCAGCGTGACTTCGTAGTCCCCTTCTCCGATGCGATCGGCAGCCTTGGCCAGCGCCTCGATCGGCGCACCGAAACGCCGGGCGATACCGTGCGCAGTCACAAAGCCGATACACAGCACCGCCAGCCCGACCAGCCCCAGCAAGCCCGCGATCCATAGTGCACGATCACGGGAGTTGATTTCGGCGCTGCTGATGTTCTCCAGCGCCTTGCGATGTACAGCCAGCAAGCCGTTACGCAGGTTGTCGAAGCTGTCACTCAGCTGCGGTACGCCGCGTATGCCTCGCGCATCGTTGCCGTATTGCTTCCAGGTATCGATGAATTGCCGGTAATCGCCCTTGGTCTTTTCGAAACCATTGCGTACGTTTTGCTGGGTATCCTGTACCGAGCCCTCCTCCAGCAGCTCTTCAAACTGACTCTGGATTCTTTCCAGCTCAGCCTGATCGCGCTTGGCACCTGTCATCAACACCAGTTGATCACCCAGGTTCTGGCGCAGCTTCAAGCCCAGATCCAGAATGGCGAAGTTATGCTGGATCAGTGATTCCTGGGTCCGGGCCATTTGCATGACGCTGACGAGCCCCAGCAGCAGTCCGAGCAAAGCAACGGTGATCAGTGCCGAGATACTCAGAAAGAGGCGGGTGCGCAGTTTCATGGCCAGCTTCATTTGAGGCCTTTCACAGGTTGTACTGTTTACGTTTGCGGTAAAGCGTCGACGCATCGATACCCAGCGTCTTGGCGGCCTGGTCAAGTGTTTCGCTGGTCGCCAGCACGGCTCCGATGTGTGCTTTTTCAAGCTCGTCCAGGCTCAAGGCGGCGCCGACACGCGGCGCATTGTTCGCCGGTTGCTCGGCCATACCCAAGTGGCTGATCTCCACACGCTCCTGCGGACAAATGATGCTGGCACGCTCGATGACGTTGCGCAGTTCACGAATGTTGCCAGGCCAGCGGTAGTTGAGCAGCGCTGCACGGGCCTCTTCACTGAATCCTCGAGCCGGGCGAGCGTATTCTTTGACGAAGCGCGCCAGAAACCGGTCCGCCAGGGTCAGAATGTCTTCGCTGCGCTCACGCAGGGCTGGCAGATGCAGAGTGATCACGTTCAGGCGGTACAGCAAATCCTCACGGAAGCGCCCGCTGCGCACCATGTCTTCCAGATTCAGGTTGGTGGCGGCCAGGATACGTACATCGGCACGTCGGGTAACCGGGTCACCCACACGCTCGTATTCCTTGTCCTGAATGAAGCGCAGCAGCTTGGGTTGCAGCGTCAGCGGGAAATCGCCGATCTCGTCGAGGAACAGTGTGCCGCCGTCCGCTTGATTCACACGGCCCAGCGTGCTCTCACTGGCACCCGTGAAGGCCCCGCGACTGTGGCCGAACAGTTCGCTTTCCATCAGTTCTGCGGTGAGCGATGGGCAGTTGATCGTGACGCAGGACTTCTTTGCCCGCTTGCTCCAGCCGTGAATCGCCCGTGCCAGCTCGCCTTTACCGGTCCCCGATTCACCCAGAATCAGGATGTTGGCATCGGTCACAGCAACCTGGCGGGCAGTTTCCAGAATGGCCATCATCGAAGGACTGTGGGAATCCAGTCCGTCTTTGGGCTTGCGAACCTCGCCTTCCAGTGCCTCAAGGCGAGCAGACAGTTGGCGCACTTCAAGCTGTTTGGCGGTAGCAAGACGCAGCTGATCGGGGCTGCACGGCTTTACCAGATAGTCGGCTGCGCCCGCCTGAATGGCATCAACAGCCGTATCGACCGCAGAGTGTGCAGTCACGATGACCACACGCATCCACGGTGCCTGAATACGCATCTGCGCCAGTACATCCAGGCCGTTATCTTCACCCAGACGCAAATCGAGAAAGCACAGGTCGAAAACCTGGCGCTGCATGAGCGTGTCAGCCTGGGCTGCGCTGTTGGCAGTGGCGACACTGTAACCTTCGTCTTCCAGACAGTACCGGAAAGTGCGGAGGATGGCGGACTCATCGTCCACAAGCAGAATACGGCCCTGATTCTCAGTGGCTGCTTCCATTTTTCCTACGCTCCTTAATGAATTGTCTCAGTTAGTCTCGGAATCATCGGGCAAGTTGCATGGTCAATTCTGATTGATTCTTCGGCATGCATGGTAGCTTTCTGAACGCCCAATGGCGAACAGCCTGATTAATCCGCGTTTATGTCGTTAAAGCCGTCCACTCGGAGACGAAATCCCATCTCAAAAGGAACGCTCATATGTTTTCACTGAAAAAGATTGCTCTGATCACCGCCGCCGCTGCGCTGCTTGGCAGCGGCCCGGTACTCGCCCAACCTGATTTGCCCACCCAACTCGCCGAGGCGCGTCAGGAAGGTTCGATCTGGACAGCTTTCGCGCTGAACAAACATCTGAGCCCGTTCAAGATCGATGTAAACGTCGACCAGGGCACTGCGACTCTGAAGGGCAAGGTTGAAAACGAGGTTGATCGTGAGCTGGCCGAACGCATTGCGCTGGATACCAAAGGCATCGAAAAGGTCGACAACCAGCTGGAGGTAGACCCTGCCGTTGCCAGCGAGCCTGGTACGCGAACCAACATGGCCCAGCGTTTCGAAGATGCCACGCTGGTCGCGACGGTGAAATCCAAATTGTTGTGGAGCAGCGTGACTGAAGCGCTGACCATCGATGTTGATAGCAAAGATGGCGTGGTCACCCTCAAAGGCCGCGCGCAAAGCCCCGAGGCCAAAGAGCTGGCGGGCAGCCTGGCAAGCAATACTGACGGGGTGATCAGCGTCAACAACCTGATCAGCCTGAGCGCAGCCGACTCGATCGCTGCCAAGACCCAGCCCCAGACATTGACCCCAACCGAGGAAATGAGCGACGCCTGGATTACCAGCAAGGTGAAGGCGAGCCTGATTTACAGCCGGACGCTGGACGGACTCAACATCAAAGTGGATACCAAAGCCGGTGTGGTAAGCCTGAACGGCGTGGTTGCCAACTTTGCAGAGAAGGAACTGGCTGTGGAAATCGCGCGCAACATTCGTGGCGTCAAGGGAGTGAATGGCGACGCTCTGAAGGTCATGGCGCGTAGCGCAGGCTGATCGCACAGGCGCACAACGCTGAACGCTTCGTGCAGAACGCACGATTACAAAGGTGTAATCGTGCAGCTTGCTGGTAGGACGTCTTTGCAAAACTACGCAAGACATTGATTTTAAAGGACTTAAATTACACCAACAAACTGGCATGCAGTCTGCAATAACCCATTCAACAAGGTCGATATACAACGACCCATCAGATTGAATGCCCACTCAGGCCAGGGGAGTTTGCAGATGAACAGCCAGCGTATTGCACAATTGCGTATCTCCCCCCTGCACATTCAGCAAGGTCTTTTTCTACTCCTTGCACTGCTTGTCACTCTGATCGCCATTCAGCAGTTCCAGCGTTGGAATCAAGCCAACGAAGCAACTCAAGCCAGACAGCAATTCATCCAGACCAGCAGCATTTCTTATCGCGGCGTAAGCGCCCCAGCGGTCAAGGATGCCTCCTCGAGCCTTCGCCCTGTCGATGGCCTGGTGTCTGTAGATGAAGTCGCACCGCAGCAAAAATGGGTTTTCTGACCCGACCTGAAAAATCGCAGTATTCACATTAAAACGGCACCAAAAAGGAGTATCACTATGTTGAGTTGGGCAATCACGTTTCTGATCATCGCCATTGTCGCTGCAGTACTGGGCTTCGGTGGTATCGCGGGCACGGCTACCGGTATCGCCAAGATCCTGTTCGTCGTCTTCCTGGTGATGTTCGTTGTGTCGTTCTTCTTCGGTCGTCGCGGTCGAGGCTGATAATGCACACGTCATTTCGCACACTGGCCGCCGCCCTGTTGATGGGCGGCAGCGCCATGGTCATGGCAGCCAATGATGGACAGTCTCGGGTCAACGAACTTTTAAGCTCCGCTCCCGAGTACCGCACAACCTGGGCGAAGGTCGTCAAGAAGGAAGAGCGGTTGCCGGATTGGGTGATTAACCTGTCCGGGGCTTCCGAGCAGCAGATGACAGCGGCCACCGAAGACGGTGACAAGTATCTCGTCGGGCCGCTTTGCGAAACTGCCGATACGTGCAAAAGCAAACGCCTGATCGTGGCTTTCAGCCTCGACATGGAAGATGCTTACGCCATGTTGGTTGAAGTACCTGCGGGCTTGCCTGCAGATAAATCACCAACTCGTCACGCGACTTACCGCTACCTGGGTAAGCCTGACGAGGGCATGCAAAAGCTCTTGAATGAAGAGCTGCGCAAAGACCCGAACTGGTATTGATTCAGAAGAAGGTATCGGCTTCAGAAGCCGATACTTCTCTTGTTTGTGCGGCCTGAGGAAGGTGCGCGCATGACCAAGGGGCCGGGATGCGTTGATCGAATGGATCGGCGTGACCTAGGGGTACAGGGAGTACCTCCGCCAAGGGCCGGGTCAGGCAAGCTGCCGTGCAAGTCCTCAAGAATGCGTCGACCTGTCGAACATCCTCCATGACCCGCACGGCGCTTTATTACCTTTACGATTCTTTCTAGATAGCATCCCTCGGCAGCATCAGCCCTAAAGGCAGACGCACTCGCGCCTCCAGGCCACCTCCCGAACGATTTCTCAACTCGACGTTGCCGCCGTGCATGGCAGCGATGCGCTTGACGATAGCCAACCCCAGGCCGGTCCCCTTGCCACTGCGTGCGCGATCACCGCGAATGAAAGGGTTGAAGATGGTATCAAGCTCGGATGGATCGATACCTGCGCCTCTGTCCAGTACGCTCAACACTACGTACGGCGCATTTCTGTCACCGGATACATAAGCGGCCACTTCGATACCGTTACCGGCATGATGCCTGGCGTTGCCGATAAGGTTGGTCAGCAGGCGCTTCATCGATACGCGCCTCAGCGGGAAGGGCGGGATCGGTTCCAGACACAGACGGATGCTATCTTCATCGTTATTGAAGGGTGCAACCACGTCGCGCACCAGATGCCCCAGATCGACTTCTTCAATCTCTTCGTCACGCCCATCGCGAATGAACGCCAGGAACTGGTCAAGAATGGCATCCATGTCCTCGATATCCCGCACCATGCCTTCGGAGAACTCATTGTCGTTCATGAGCTCCAGAGACAGGCGCAGACGCGTCAGTGGTGTACGCAAGTCATGGGAGACGCCAGCCAGCATCAGTTCGCGCTCCTGCCCTGCCTGCTCGACGTCTTCGGCCATCTGATTGAAGGCCCGATAGACTTCGGTCATCTCACTGGGTGTGTCACTGACCGGCAAGCGTACGCTGCGCCCCTGCCCCAGCTGTCGAGCCGCAAAGACCAGACGCTTGAGCGGCTGATTCAATTGACGCACAAAAATCCAAGCCGACGCTGTGGAGAGCAACCCGATGGCCAGGAACCAGCCCAGCACACTCCAGATTTTCTGGCCGCGTAACGGGTGCGGATAAAGCGGTACTTTCAGCCAGCCATCCCCAAGGCTCGGTGCCCTGACCCAGAGCGCCGGCGGTGCGTGCACACGCAGACGCACTTCCGTATCGGCACCCAGCTCGGCCTGCATCTGCCGCTGGTAGATCTCACTGTACGGCCAGTGCTGCTCACCTTCCGGCACGCCACCGCCTACGACCCGAATCAGACCGGCCGCTTCGGCAATTGCTTCACGATCGTTTTCATCGGCAGCCCAATACGCGCGCAGCGTCAGCGCAACGCCGTGGCTGTACTGCCTGTCGACCAGCACGTCTTCGTTCATCAGCAGATAAACCAGCGTCAGGGCCTTGGAAAACAGCACGACGATGAGCACCAGCCAGAGCGTGCGAGAGAAAAAGCTTTGCGGAAACCAGAGCGGAGTCTTCATAACTGCAGCCATACACTTTGCAAGGCGAGCGAGGCTCGCAGGTTTGCCGAACGCGGGCCGGACCCGATGGACGAACGCAAAAAACCAGTACGCCGATAACCTTGAAAGAGATTATCGACGTAACTGGCGGGAACGACGGACTTCTGTGCTGACAACCGGCTTATCAGCGATTACCGGCACCATCCGGAACGAATACATAGCCTACGCCCCAGACGGTCTGGATATAGCGGGGCTTGGAAGGATCCGGCTCGATCAGGCGACGCAGACGGGAGATCTGTACGTCGATGGATCGCTCCAGCGCATCCCACTCCCGGCCGCGGGCCAGGTTCATCAGTTTGTCACGGGTCAGCGGCTCGCGAGCGTGCATGACCAGAGCCTTGAGTACCGCGAATTCACCCGTGGTCAGCATGTGCACCACGTCGCCACGCTTGAGTTCGCGGGTTGCCAGGGACAGCTCGTAGTCGCCGAAACTGACCGACTCGTCTTCACTGCCGGGCGCGCCGGGTACAGGCGCAGCCTGACGACGAAGAACAGCCTTGACCCGCGCCATCAACTCGTCCGGGTTGAACGGCTTGGCCAGGTAATCGTCAGCACCCAGTTCGAGCCCCTTGATGCGGCTCAGCTCATCGCCCTTGGCGGTCAGCATGATGATCGGCACCTGATTGTTCGCGGCTCGCAGACGACGGCAGGCTGAAAGGCCGTCTTCTCCAGGCAGCATCAAGTCCAGCACCACAAGGTTGAACACCTCGCGGGCCAATAGTCGGTCCATTTGCTCCACGTTTGCCACGGCGCGGGCCCGGTAGCCCTTGCTGGTGAAAAAACGTTCCAGGAGACTGCTCAGCCCCGGATCGTCATCGACAATAAGGATTTTTTCGCCTTCAGCATTTTGTGCGGTGCTGCTCATCGGATGCTCCTCTGATCTCGGGGCGCATTATGGCGTAGCTGCGGTGATGCGCACCTTGTGCATTGTTAGCAGATTTTACTGAAGGCGGCACTTGTGCAGGCTTTTTCGCCGAAAAAAGACCACATTTGTCGGCCGATCCCCTAATCCGCCTTCGCCGGGTATAATGCGCCGCCCTCAAAGTCAGGCAACGCTGGCCTTGTGGCGGTTCGCCAGCGCTGAAAGTAAATGCTGGCGGACGATATTCAGGCAAGGCAATTCGTACATAGCCCAGTTTTTTGCTCACAACTCCAGGTGGTTTTATGGACAGCATCAACAGCCGCATCGCCGAAGAACTCGGCGTACGCCCACAACAGGTCGCAGCGGCCGTAGCACTACTGGATGAAGGCTCGACCGTGCCCTTCATTTCCCGCTACCGCAAGGAAGTGACCGGCAGTCTTGATGACACGCAATTGCGCCATCTGGAAGAACGCCTGCGCTATCTGCGTGAGCTGGATGACCGGCGCGTCAGCATTCTTGCCAGCATTGAAGAGCAAGGCAAGCTGACCCCGGAGCTGGCTCGCGACATCAAGCTGGCCGACACCAAGACCCGCCTTGAAGATTTGTACCTGCCTTATAAGCAGAAACGTCGCACCAAGGGCCAGATCGCCCTTGAAGCCGGTCTGGGCGAGCTGGCTGACGGCCTGTTCAACGACCCGAGCCTCGCTCCTGAAACCGAAGCAGCCCGTTTTGTCGACGCCGAGAAAGGCGTGGCCGATGTCAAGGCTGCGCTGGAAGGCGCCAAGTACATCCTGATGGAGCGCTTCGCCGAAGACGCATCGTTGCTCGACAAGTTGCGCAGCTTCCTCAAACAGGAAGCAGTAATCAGCGCACGCGTGGTGCCGGGCAAGGAAGAGGAAGGTGCCAAGTTCCGCGATTATTTCGAACACGACGAGCCGCTCAAGAGCATGCCTTCGCACCGTGCACTGGCGATTTTCCGCGGCCGCAACGAAGGGTTTCTCAGCTCCGCACTGAAAGTCGGTGAAGAACTGCCGGGTGCCATGCACCCTTGCGAACTGATGATCGGTGAACGCTTCGGCATCCAGAACCAGAACCGCCCCGCAGACAAATGGCTGGCAGAGGTGGTGCGCTGGACCTGGAAGGTCAAGTTGTACAGCCACCTGGAAACCGACCTGCTGGGCGAGCTGCGCGACGGCGCGGAGACCGAAGCCATCAACGTTTTCGCCCATAACCTGCACGACCTGCTGCTCGCCGCCCCGGCTGGCCAGCGCGCCACACTGGGTCTGGACCCGGGCCTGCGCACCGGCTGCAAGGTCGCTGTGGTGGACGCAACCGGCAAGCTGCTCGACTACGCGACTGTTTACCCGCATGTGCCGAAGAACCAGTGGGATCAGACCATTGCTGTGCTGGCTGCCCTGTGTGCCAAGCACTCGGTCGACCTGATCGCTATCGGCAACGGCACCGCCAGCCGCGAAACCGACAAGCTGGCCGCCGACCTGATCAAAAAATACCCAGGTCTGAAAATGACCAAGGTCATGGTTTCCGAAGCAGGCGCATCGGTTTATTCCGCGTCGGAACTGGCCGCCAAGGAATTCCCGGACCTCGACGTATCGATCCGTGGCGCGGTCTCGATTGCCCGTCGCTTGCAGGACCCGCTCGCCGAGCTGGTGAAAATCGATCCCAAGTCCATTGGTGTCGGTCAGTATCAGCATGACGTCTCGCAGCTCAAACTGGCGCGCGGCCTGGACGCGGTGGTTGAAGACTGCGTGAACGCTGTGGGCGTGGACGTGAACACCGCTTCGGTGGCGTTGCTGGCGCGGATTTCCGGCCTTAACACCACACTGGCGCAGAACATCGTTGCGCATCGCGATGAAAACGGCGCGTTCAAGACGCGTGCAGCGCTGAAGAAAGTCAGCCGTCTGGGCGAAAAGACCTTTGAACAGGCCGCAGGCTTCCTGCGCGTGATGACCGGTGACAACCCACTGGACTCTTCTGCCGTTCACCCGGAAGCCTATCCACTGGTGCAGCGTATTGCGGCAGAAACCGACCGCGATATTCGCTCGTTGATTGGCGATGCGAGCTTTCTCAAACGCCTGGACCCGAAGAAATTCACCGACGAGACCTTTGGTCTGCCGACCGTGACCGACATTCTGCAGGAACTCGAAAAACCGGGTCGCGACCCGCGTCCGGAGTTCAAGACGGCAGAGTTTCAGGACGGTGTCGAAGAACTCAAGGACCTGCAACCGGGCATGATTCTCGAAGGCGTGGTCACCAACGTCACCAATTTCGGTGCGTTCGTCGATATCGGCGTGCATCAGGACGGTCTGGTACACATCTCGGCATTGTCCGAGAAGTTCATCAAGGACCCGCGTGAGGCGGTCAAGGCCGGTGATGTGGTGAAAGTGAAGGTCATGGAAGTCGACATTCCGCGCAAACGCGTCGGCCTGTCGATGCGCATGAGCGACACGCCCGGCGAGAAGGTCGACGGTGCACGCGGTGCACGCCCAGGTTCCTCGCCTCGCCAGCAGAACAGCGCTCCACGCAAGGAAACCACGGCACCCGCGCCCATCAACAACGCAATGGCTTCGCTGTTTGCCAATGCCAAGCAGTTGAAGAAGCGCTGATGGATATTCCTGAAGATCTGACCCAAAGTGCCTACTTCAAGATGCTCGGCTGCGAACTGCGGCGTCTGGACGAGGGCGTGGCGGAGGTTGCGTTGCCGCTGGAGGCGCATCTGCGCAATCGCGGCAACGTGATGCACGGCGGGGCAATCTTCAGTCTGGTCGATATCGCCATGGGGCTGGCCTGCTCCAGCTCCCACGGTTTCGACCAGCGCAGTGTCACCATCGAGTGCAAGATCAACTATGTGCGCGGCGTCTCCGAGGGAGAAGTCCTGTGCATCGCCAAGGTGCTGCACGCGGGTCGCCGCACGCTGGTGGTCGAGGCTGAAGTCGTTCAGGGCGACAAACTCGTCGCCAAAGCCCAGGGCACATTCGCAGTCATCTAGACTGCAATAAAGGCTGATGAAAGCAATCACTGTGAACAGAACCTAGCCGTATCGACATCATTTAGGTTAATTTCGGCACCATTAGCGTGGTGCCGAGTCCATTTGGGTGGTACGACATAGAGCAGTGATTGTGAACAGGCGCTACAGACCAACCAGGCGACTACGCCAGTTCCTTTCTTCACCCTTGTAGACCGTCAAGTCCACCCCCATATCGGGGCGACCGATGCGTGAAGGATTACACCTTGAGCGAACTTTTAAACCGTCGTCTTGCATTGCTCGGCGAGCGCAACAACCTCTCTCTGCTGGAGCAGTGCCTGCACGGTATCGAGCGCGAGTGCCTGCGCGTTACCGCAACCGCAGAACTGGCACAGACGCCTCACCCGCAAGCTCTGGGTGCTGCACTGACCAACGGTCAGGTCACGACCGACTATTCCGAATCGCTGCTGGAGTTCATCACGCCTGCGCTGAAGAACCCGGCCGAGACCATCGATAGCCTGGACAAGATCCATCGCTTCGCCTACAGCAAGCTGGGCGACGAGTTGCTCTGGAGCCCGTC
Organism: Pseudomonas syringae group sp. 26L6; assembly: GCF_032587815.1. NCBI lineage: Bacteria > Pseudomonadati > Pseudomonadota > Gammaproteobacteria > Pseudomonadales > Pseudomonadaceae > Pseudomonas > Pseudomonas syringae group sp. 26L6. Next base: position 6,070 of record NZ_JAWHPJ010000033.1, on the reverse strand, counting down.
GATGCCATGTCCGCTGCCCGATGAAGAGCACATACCGATTGCCTATTACGGCACGTCGAACATCGGCAAGCTCAAATACGTGTACCGCAAGGGCCTGGCGCTGCGTTACGGCAAGACCATGCAGTGCATCGCTGGCATTCATTACAATTTCTCGTTGCCGGAAGACGCCTGGGCGCTGCTCAAGCAGACCGAAGACTTTGCTGGCGACGCGCGCGACTACCAATCGCATTCCTACATCGCGCTGATCCGCAACTTCCGCCGCTACAGCTGGCTGCTGATGTACCTGTTCGGTGCTTCACCAGCGCTGGATGCGGGCTTCCTGCGCGGCCGCAAACATCAGTTGGAACAACATTTCGACGCCGACACACTGTACCTGCCGTACGCCACCAGCCTGCGCATGAGCGATCTGGGCTATCAAAGCGACGCCCAGGCCGACCTGACCCCTTGCTACAACGACTTGGTCAGCTACACCGACAGCCTGCGCAAGGCCGTGGCCACGCCTTATAAGCCTTACGTCGATGTCGGCACTCATGACCAGAACGGCGAGTGGGTTCAGCTGAACACCAACGTGTTGCAGATCGAGAACGAGTACTACTCCAACATTCGCCCCAAGCGTGTGACCTATAGCGGCGAGCGCCCTATTCAGGCGCTTGTGGCCCGTGGTGTGCAGTACGTTGAAGTGCGCTGCCTGGACATCAACCCGTTCCTGCCTACCGGCATCAGCCTGGAGCAATCACGCTTCATCGATGCGTTCGTGCTGTACTGCGCGCTTGAGGAAAGCCAGCAACTGGCAAGCCATGAGTGTTCCAATGCAAGCTCGAACTTCCTGGCAGTGGTCAAGGAAGGTCGCCGTCCGGGCCTGAGCCTGCAGCGCAACAACAGCCCTGTTGATCTCAAGACCTGGGCAACCGAGCTGCTGGAAAAAATCACACCAATTGCCCGACTGCTGGATCAGGCCCAGGGCATCGATGAGCACATCAAGTCGATTGCCGTGCAACAGGCAAAGATCGACGATGCGTCGCTTACACCTTCCGCCCAGGTGCTGGCCAGCATGAAAGCGCATAACGAGGGCTTTACCGCTTTCTCTTTGCGCCAGAGTCAGGCACACGCCGAATACTTCCGCACTCACCCGCTGAGCGCTCGGGAACAGGCAGACTTCGAAGCCCAGGCCAAAACCTCGATCGAAGAACAGGCCGAGCTGGAAGCGACCGAGGAAGTGGTAGATTTCGACACATTCGTGGGGTCGTATCAGGCGAGCATTCTGTCGATCAGCAATTGATACGCGCAATTACTGTGGGAGTGAGCACGCTCACTCCCACAAAATACTTATCGTGCGACGCTCCGCGCCGCATGCCGTTCTGGATGCTCTGCGTCCACCCTCAGGCTTAAATCGCCTTTTCGAAGATCTTCGAATTACGCTGGTAGTTGTACAGCGACGCGCGGGCGCTTGGCAGGCGGTCGACGCTGCTGGGCTCGAAGCCACGCTCACGGAACCAGTGCGCGGTACGGGTGGTAAGGACGAACAGGGTCTTGATACCCAGCGCTCTGGCGCGGTTTTCAATGCGCTCCAGCAACTCGTCCCCGCGCCCACCGTGGCGATATTCCGGATTGACGGCCAGACATGCCAATTCGCCTGACTCCGAGTCCGCAATCGGGTACAGCGCCGCGCAGGCAATGATCAGCCCTTCCCGCTCGACCACGCTGAACTGAGTGATCTCGCGCTCCAGCACTTCGCGGGAACGACGTACCAGAATACCCTGCTCTTCCAGCGGCGTGATCAGGTCCATCAAGCCGCCGACATCCTCAATGGCCGCTTCGCGCACCAGCTCGAACTGCTCCTGCGCAACCAGCGTACCGCCACCGTCGCGGGTGAACAGCTCGGTCAGCAGTGCGCCATTCTCGGCATAGCTGACGATATGGCTGCGCGCCACACCACCGCGGCAGGCCTCGGCCGCTGCATCGAGCAATTCAGCCTGATAGTTGGCACCCAGACGCTGCAAGTGCGCAGGTACCTGTTGCGGACGCAGCTCGCGCACCAGTCGGCCCTGCTCGTCCAGCAACCCGGTTTCGGCACCGAACAGCAGCAGTTTGTCGGCAGCCAGATCAATGGCCGCACGCGTGGCAACGTCTTCACAGGCCAGATTGAAAATCTCGCCGGTCGGTGAATAACCCAGCGGCGACAGCAGCACGATATGACGCTCATCCAGCAGGCGATTGATGCCCTTGCGGTCAACCCGACGCACTTCGCCGGTGTGCTGATAATCGACACCTTCCAGCACGCCGATAGGCCGCGCAGTTACCACGTTGCCACTGGTCACCCGCAGCCGCGAGCCCTGCATCGGTGAAGCAGCCATGTCCATCGACAGGCGCGCCTCGATCGAGATGCGTAGCTGACCCACAGCATCGATCACGCACTCCAGCGTCTCGGTATCGGTGATGCGCATGTCGCGATGGTAACGCGGCGTAATGCCGCGCTGGGCCAGGCGGCTTTCGATCTGTGGACGCGAGCCGTGCACCAGCACCAGACGCACGCCCAGGCTGTGCAGCAGCACCAGGTCGTGGACGATATTGCCGAAGTTAGGGTGCGCAACGCCGTCGCCGGGCAGCATGACGACGAAGGTGCAATCACGGTGAGCATTGATGTACGGAGACGCGTGGCGAAGCCAGTTGACGTATTCGGGCATGACAACAAGAGCCTGTAGAGAAAATGGACGAAGAGAAAAAGCACGCACAACGGTGTGGTGGTTATCGTCGGAACAGGCTTGGCAACACGCGCAATCTCCTTTTATTCAACGTTGGTAGTACCGGGCTCACTGGGGAGTCAGGCAGTAATGTTCGATCAATTGACGTAACAGACGCACTGCAGGGTCCAGACGTGACATTTCGAGGTATTCCCCCGGCTGATGCGCGCAGGCGATATCGCCCGGGCCGAGCACCAGCGTTTCACAGCCAAGGCGCTGAAGATAAGGCGCTTCGGTGCCGAATGCTACTGCTGCAGCCGTATGACCGGTCAGTCGTTCAGCAACACGCACAAGTTCAGCGTCAGCAGCCTGTTCGAAGGGTGCACACTCGGGGAACAGCGGAGCATAGTCGATCTTTACCTGGTGCAGCTCGGCCAGCGGCTCAAGCTTGTGGCGAATGGCTGCCCGCAGCACCTCAGGGTCCATACCCGGCAATGGGCGCAGGTCAAATTCCAGCGAGCACTGGCCACAAATCCGGTTCGGGTTATCGCCACCATGAATGCAGCCCAGATTCAGGGTCGGTTGCGGCACAGTGAACTGCGGGTTGCGGTATTGCGCCTGCCATTGCGTACGCAGGCCCTTGAGTTCGCTGATCGCGTCGTGCATGGCCTCCAGCGCGCTGTGGCCCAGGCTCGGGTCGGACGAATGGCCGCTGCGCCCGAGGATGTGGATGCGTTCCATCATTACGCCTTTGTGCAGGCGAATCGGCTTGAGCCCGGTCGGCTCTCCGATAACTGCTGCGCGGCCCAGCGGACGTCCGGCCTCTGCCAGTGCGCGAGCCCCGGCCATCGAGCTTTCTTCATCGCAGGTGGCGAGGATCAGCAGCGGCTGTTTGAACGGTTGATCAATAAGCCCACGCACCGCCTCGATGATCAGCGCAAAGAAGCCCTTCATGTCGCAGCTGCCCAGCCCGACCCAGCGGCCATCGACTTCGGTGAGCTTCAACGGGTCGGTTTTCCACAGCGCCTCGTCGAAAGGTACGGTGTCGCTGTGGCCCGCCAGCACCAGGCCGCCCGGGCCTGTGCCATAAGTTGCCAACAGATTGAACTTGCCGGGGGAAACCTGCTGGATGTCGCAGGCAAAACCCAGCTCCCCGAGCCATCCGGCGAGCAGATCAATGACAGGCCGGTTGGTCTGGTCCAGAGAAGGCTGCGTGCAGCTCACCGATGGCGCAGCGATCAAGGCGGCGAACTGGTCTTTCATGGACGGCAACGGCATGGGCGCTTCCTGTAATCAAGACGAAACACGGCCCATCATAGGGCCATAGCAACCCAGGAATAAACCGTTTCGGGCCATGTCCTGTACACTGACGGCCTTAGCAGCCGTTCAGTCATGGGCTGCGCTCCCGTTTATCAGTATCAGCGTTTGGATTCCCCCGGCCATGCAAAAAGAAACAGAAATCAAACTCCGCGTCAGCCGCGAGACCCTCGCTGCACTGCGCGAACACCCGTTGCTCAAGAAGCGCAACAAGAGTGGCTGGGAGCGCCTAGAACTGTCGAACCAGTATTTCGATACCCCAGAGGGCGAGCTGGCACAGGCCAAAGTCGCCCTGCGCATCCGTCGCGATGGCGATCAGATCATCCAGACCATGAAGACGCGCGGGCAAAGTGTTGCCGGCCTGTCCGAGCGCAATGAATACAACTGGGACCTGAGCAAAGCCAAGCTCGACCTGAAAAAGCTCGAAGGCGATTGCTGGCCCGAGCAACTGGCCGGGCTGGACAAGAAAACCATCAAGCCGTTGTTCACCACCGATTTCATCCGTGAAAAGGCCGAAATTGCCTGGGGTCGTGGCAAGACCAAAGTGGTGATCGAAGCCGCGCTGGACCTGGGCCAGGTGGTTGCAGGCAAGCAAAAGGAAGAAATCTGCGAGCTGGAGCTTGAACTGCGCGAAGGCGAACCTGCCGCGCTGCTGGAACTGGCCGCCGAGCTGGCTGCAACGCTGCCGTTGATGCCGTGCGATATCAGCAAGGCAGAGCGCGGTTATCGCCTGCTTGATGCCAGCAGCTACTCGCTGAGCCTGCCAGCACCCGCACTGAATGCAGAAACGCCGCTCGACGAAGCCTACTCCGCGCTGGCCTGGCACCTGCTGGGCAGCAGCCAGCGTCTGGCCGAGCAATACCGTTTCAACGGCCACTGGCGTCTGCTGCAGGACTGGGTCGAGATGCTCGCCGAGTTGCGTGCCCTGACCAGCAGCCTTGGCCAGGCCGCCCCACGGGCCTCGACCGCGCAACTGCGTACCTCGCTGGACGCCTTGCTGGAAGACTGGCGCCCGCTGGTTCAGGCCGGGCAGGAAGATGCGGATGTACGCGGTGCCGCCCACGAGCAGTTTCTGGAAGAGTTGCAGGACACCCGCTGGGGCGAGTTCTCGTTGAACACTTCCCGTTGGTTGCTGGCGCGCAGCTGGACCACAGAGCGCAACACCCGTGGCAATCGTCAGGGCGCTGCGCTGTTGAGCAGCTGGCTGCCACGCCTGCTGGGTGAAGAAGCGACGTCGCTGCAACTGAGCCGCTATCAGCAGCAGCCAGAAGACCTGGCCGAACAACTACCGCGCATCGAGCGCATTCAGGCCTGGCTGCACTGGGCACGCGGCGCACTGGACCTGCCGGAGCTGGACCGCCTGTACGGCGAACTACGCAAGCTGGAAGAGCTGGCCAATCTGGATATCAGCGATGAAGTCCTTGATGCACGCGTGCAACAGGCAATCACCGTATTCCAGAGCCGCGCGTGGAAAACCCTATTGCGTTTGTAACGGCTGGATTTCGTGGCGTTGATTATCGTCCCCACGCTCCGCGTCCGATCTTGAACATGTGGTGCGGCGCAAACTTGTGACGCAGAGCGTCACGAACTGCATGCCAACGCGGAGCATTGGCACGATAGTCATCTTGATACGTCAGTTAACTATCGTTCCACGCTCCAGCGTGGGAATGCCGTTCTGGACGCTCCGCGTCCGATCTTGAGTATTCGGTGCGGCGCAAACTTGTGACGCAGAGCGTCACGAACTGCATGCCAACGCGGAGCATTGGCACGATAGTCATCTTGATGCGTAGGTTAACTATCGTTCCCACGCTCCGCGTGGGGACGCCGTTCTGGACGCTCTGCGTCCGATCTTGAGTATTCGGTGCGGCGCAAATTTGTGACGCAGAGCGTCACGAACTGCATGCCAACGCGGAGCATTGGCACGATAGTCATCTTGATGCGTAGGTTAACTATCGTTCCCACGCTCCGCGTGGGGACGCCGTTCTGGACGCTCTGCGTCCGATCTTGAGTATTCGGTGCGGCGCAAATTTGTGACGCAGAGCGTCACGAACTGCATGCCAACGCGGAGCATT
>NZ_JAWHPJ010000032.1:0-519 GCF_032587815.1 Pseudomonas syringae group sp. 26L6 | reverse complement strand
AAAATGATAGAATAAAGGGTAGAAATATTAGAATAATTGAAGTGATGATATTAAATTTTGGATATATTGTTAAAATTTATTTATTTAATTTTTTTAAAGATGATTATTTAGTATTAGATATATTTAAGTTTGTGAGTATTTGGTTAGGATTAGTGTTAGATTAGAGTTAGATAAGTATGAGGAGTATGTTTAAAAGATTGAATTTATGAGGAGAGATAGTTGATATATTTATATTTTTAAAGGTAAGTAAAAAAAGGGATGTGGGAGTTTTTTTGTTTGTTTTTGAGAATGTAGATATATTGATTGTTTTTTTTTGTAAGTTTAGTTTTTTAAATATTTTTTTTATGTTTGTTTGGTTTTGGTTTAATATTAATTTTAATTAGATATTTATAAATTTAAATGTGTTTAATATTGGGTAGTTATTTTTAGGAAAATTAGATAGATAAGTTTTGATAATATGTCCAAAATTTGATATCATTGTTTTAATTATTTTAATATTTCTGCTCTTTATTCTATTAT
>NZ_JAWHPJ010000031.1:125336-193703 GCF_032587815.1 Pseudomonas syringae group sp. 26L6 | reverse complement strand
TACTTCATAGGCCTGCTCATCCGCCAAAAAACCATCTACAACTACACCATAAAAAACAACTATGCCCACTTGGAGTACTACCTCCACTACCCTGACTTCGCCTCGTCCTTCTTCAAGGGCATTGCAATAGCCGTCATCCTGATATTCATTTTCATAGCCGCGCTCACCGGCTCACTGCTCTTCCTGATCGGTCCGGCAGCCATCGCCTGTGTCGCAGCCGTCAAGCTACTAAACTGGGAAAACCCCATTCACCATGAACAAAGCCTGCCCTGGGTCGAGTACAACTTTGTCACGATTGACCGCAAACGCCTCATGATCATCACGCACCGCTCCGACATCACGCTCGGCTTCGAGGCCCGTTTTCAGAACGAGGTATTGTTCAACAAGTACCTGAACTTCCTACACACCGTACTACCCCCCAACTGCGGAATTCACCGAAAAAGCCTGGACGTGGTAGCCGCCTTTGCAGCCCACTTAATCGGGAGTGGGCCAAGTTCGCCAACGTGTCTGGTGCTGTCTGCAATCAGCGTCCGGGCGCGGCCAAACGCGCATATTGGTCCTGACTGATCCACCCGGTAAACGAGCGATCATTGGCATTGATGAACTCGACCTGAGCCGCGCCATCCTTGAATGCCAGAACCCCGACAACGTCATCCTTGACGATATAGGCGCCTCGGGTGGCTTTGGCATTCGGTGTTTTTTGCAGCCAGGCCTTGTCCGCGGTGACGGTCACCAGACCTACCCACTGCTTGCTGGCGGTCCGGGTCAGATCCATGCCGGTGGCGATGTCCGGTACCAACACGTTCATGCAGCCAGGGTGCTGCCGGCCTTGCTCTATCGTCAGAACCACGCCATCAGCCGAGGCCTTCAGTGTTCCTGGGTAGACGTCATCAAGCCAGGACGACACCGCTGCGCCCTTCCCGGCCTCGACCTTGCCTTGCAGATAGAACGCACAGCTGAATGCCTCGCCACGCGTCTCCGAGTAATAACCCTCGACTTGATGATCAGGCGTCACGGCCAGCATCAACTGCTCGTACTTGCCGGAATGCAGTGCCGTGTCCTGAGCGAACGCCGAAGTGCCAACACACAGCAATAGAGTTGCGGCCAGGGACCAGCGAGTAAGGGGACGTTTGTCAGTCATGCTTCCATCCATAGAACGTTCGAATAGCCGGGAAGAGTGGCCAGTCCATGACTGGCGCGCCGAGACGTTAGCGTATTTCGGCGCGCAACTGTATCACTGAAATCAGGGGCGATTCATGGCTGCGACGCGAACGCCAGTACACGTTTGAGCATCTCGTCACAGGCGTCAAGTTGCTCGACGCTGATGAACTCGTCCGGCTTGTGCCCCTGCTCCATGCTGCCCGGTCCGCAGACCACTGCCGGGATGCCTGACTGGTCGAACAACCCGCCTTCGGTTCCGAAGGCAACCGTGCCGAACGCCCGGGAGCCGCAAAAACCGGCAATCAATTCCGCCGCCTGGCTGTGCAGGGGAATATCCAGTCCCGGATAGCTCGACAATTCAGTGAAGCGAATCTCGCTCCGGGCACTGACCGCCTGCATGGCCGGCAACAGTTTTTGCGCGGCGTAGGCGTGCAGGGCAGTAACGATCTGCTGCGGGTCCAGGGTGGGGAGCGCACGCACTTCGAAATCGAAACGACACTGTTCGGGCACGATGTTCAACGCCGTGCCGCCGCTGATCACGCCAGTCTGAATGGTCGAAAACGGCGGATCAAAGCGCTCGTCAAGGGCATCAGCTGCCCGTAATGCTTCGCCCAGGCGACCCAGTTCACCGATCAACTGCGCCGCATACTCAATGGCGTTGACGCCACTGGGCGCGTGGGCCGAAGCACCCTGTACATCGCAGCGCACCGCGACCTTGCCCTTGTGGCCGAGCACCGGCTGCAACTCCGTGGGTTCGCCGATCACACACAGCATCGGCTTCACCGGCCGCGCCCGCAGCGATGCCAGTAACGAGCGTACGCCCAGGCAACCCACTTCCTCGTCGTAGGACAGCGCGATATGCACCGGCATGTGCAGCGATGCCTGGGTCAACGCCGGAACCAGCGCCAGCACGCAGGCAATGTAGCCTTTCATGTCCGCAGTGCCACGGCCGTAGAGTTTGCCATCCGCTTCGCTCAGTTCGATGGAGGAATTTTAGTCGCATTAATTTCGAAAACCTACAAAAAGCGCCGCAACTGAAGACCGGCGATCTGTAGGAGCGACGTGGCATCAAGCACCTGCGGGTGCATGGCAAAGGCAGCAAGACCCGCTTTCTGCACCTTTATCCATTGGCAGCTGAGCGCATTTATGCGTACCTGGAAAGGATGTTGAACGTGCTGCCGTGCCAGGTCCGCTTTTTCGCTCGATGCGTGGCACAACCACCGGCACCGGTGCCACTGGGAATGGTCTTTACACCATTGTTGCGCAGTGGGCACGCGTGGCAGGCATCGAGGTCGAGCGGTTGGGTGTGCATGGTTTGCGAGCAACGGCGGCGACCAATGCTCTGGAGCATGACGCCGATATCGAAGGTGCAGATGTGGCTGGGGTACGCGAACATCAGTACCACCCGCCTCTACGACCGGCGCGGCCAGCGGCCTGAGGATTCAACGACCGTCAAAGTAAAAGACTGACTCACTGCCTGTATAAATTAACAGATTTAATTGGCGGGCTTGACCGATACCAGCTCCACGTACCTGTATTTCTTGCGTGCAATCTTCATTGCATCTACTTCAGCCTGAAGGCGGCTGAGCGTGTCGGCTTCGTGTGTGATCAACTCCGTCGTGCCTTCATACTCGTTACCTACACGTAACATTACCACGAGCTTTGGTACGAAATTCCTGGCCATCTTTCGCTTGGCGGCGGCTTTCGCAGATTGGTTGTTGCCTGTATTTGGATGAGCTTGTGGAGCGGCTAAGCGCACTGTTGGCCCGCCCGAGCCAAACAATGCTTGACGCATTTCTTCTTCGGTCATGGTCATTCTTTTCCTGGCGGCAGTTGGTGTCGGTCATTTAGCCATAGGTCGTGGACGTAAAGTTCGTCTGTTTAGGCATCTGGTAGACCTTCTGAGGCTGCTGGATGGTTTGTTAAGCATTTAGCTCCTCCCGCGGGGACTCATTTTCCACCAAAAAACGATGCTGTGATCACTGTGCCGATTAAGGTTGCAGGTACGACAATGAAGAGTCCAATGATGCCAAGGCCAAAGTCATCTGCCAGCTTAGCTCTTGATTTCGCTCCCATGCTTGCCATTTTAAACATCACTGCCGCTTCGCCGAGCAACCAGTAGATTGGATGGGAGTGCGATGAAAAAGACCAACGTTTTAATCGCAGCGCGCTTAATTATTCCTCTTTTCCTATCTATTGTCGGTCACACCAGATGCGACCAGTAAGTTCGCGTCCGTGGTACCGCGTGGTAACTGAAGTAACCGCTTACCGTACTTTTGAGCCATTGCCCTTGAACCCGGATAACCCCGCATGTATCGAGCGACCCAGCAAGCCTCCACCGTGATATAGACTGCATACCGCCAGTGTTTCTTGGACATCGAGATGCAACTCACTCAGCGACACCTGATTGAAGATTTTACTCGTTGCAATGGAACTGAAAAAGAGCGGCGAACCACCTACTCTTCTATAGGTAAACTTAATAACCCGTATCAACGGACTGTCCTGCTCTGCTTTATCTACGTTTTGAGGTACTATGAATATCAATAACTTTACCAAGGTAATTAAATCGTTGGCCGAAGACCTGCGGTTACCCGCTCCGACCCAGACAGGTACTCAGTTTGAGTTAATCACGGACTCGGGATTAAACTTGGTACTTGATTTGGTTGTTCCTGACACGCTACTGATCTCTTTCTCGCAAAACTGTTTGCAAAAAGGCACTACGGAATTTTTATGGAATATCCTGCAAGGAAATTTAATCGACGACCCACATCGTGCAATAATTAATTCAGACTCACATACGAATAATTTAATTATTTCTTGGATGGCAATTGGACTGTCAGATAACGATCGCCACGCTGTCTTGTCCCATGCAGAGAGATTTGTTGGCTACGTCGAGTATCTGTATCGTTGGGTAAGAAACTTCATAAGTAATCCAGTAGTCAGTACTCGTGAAGACCTCGTTAAGATAATTGCATCTGAAGGGGTGTCTCGTATAACTAAGATGGTGTAGACAAAATAAATTAAGCTTTCACTCCCTTGCCTGAATAGCCTTCAAGTCATGCCTAAAGGCCATCGCTATGGGCACTGCTTGCCTAACACTGTCCATAGTGGTGATGACCACGCTGGTGTGTTCGTACAGCTTGGACAGCAGGTGAAATAGCAGTGCGCCACCGCTTTGGCATAAAGGCAAATACCCCAGTTCATCAAGTATCACCAGATATGTGCGAAGCAGTCCCTGGGCGATTCGCCCTGCCTTGCCAAAGAGAACACGCCGGAGTGATGGTAAGGCCGGACTCGTTTGTGACATTTTGATGACGGTCGTGGGAACCGATCTGGCTGCACAGCCACTCAGTTACTGTCGTTTATTACCGCAACGAAGAAGGCTCTAATCGGTAGAGCCCATAGTATTCCAGTCACAAGCTTGTAATGGAGATGTAGACCACCTCCTATTCGGCATGATGCCGTTGGTTCTTCGTGGGTAATAAACAGGATATATATTTTATATACAGGAGTTTAATAATAACGATGGTAAAGGTTACCTCTTCCGGATTTACTGCCAACCCTCTCCCTCATCATGCAGACAGTGTCTCGCCTGCTAACAGCCCGCCTCAGCTACCTGAACCATTGCCCTTGGTTGATGAAAGCCCGTCGTCTCACAAGGGCGGCATGCGAAATCGGGCTCATGAAAGTTTGAATAGTCAGGTGCTCGGACTGCAAGCGGTGCCGTCGCAACGCGGAAGGCATGTTCGTATCAGAAGTCATACAGATGGGGTGAGCGTCATTAATGCCTGGCTGGCAAAGCGACCGTCGGTTCAAAGCGAAACCAGCCTTGATAACAATGGCAAGCTAGTGCGCTATACCGCCATGCATCACGAGCCGCTAGCGCCGCGTAATGAGGCGTTTTTCACATCCGTACCAGGCATGTTGATGGCCGTTTTGACGGTCCACCCTGACATTGAATACGGCATCAGCGGAGAAATAACTGCCGATGCTGTGGCTGCCCGGCTTGCCGAACCGCCGATAGGATTATTAACAGGAGTCTGGCAGTCCTCCCATGATCGAGCATACATAGAGCGCGGCGGTGTGGTTCATACCGCAAATATGAAAGAGCGCTGGACGTCATTGACGCTGCCTGGCGCGGATCCCCGAGAGCCCCTGCGGATGATTGGTTTGCAGGCTGATGGCGATGTCTATCTACACAACGGCAGGCAACTCTGGCGCGCAACCGACACGTCTGCCGAGTCCGTGCCGACCGAACGGCTTCCCGAAGGCGCGGCGGTGCGCATTGGCGCCGGTCGCGAGGTGCAATGGCTGCATGAGGGCGCGGTTCATTCAAATGGCATTTCCCGTCCTGTCGAGCTTTTGCGGCCAGAAGCCAGCGGCCTGGGGGTCGAGCAGAGTCCGGCCCGCCCCGTTGATTTACTGCCATTGCCGCGCGGCAACGCTGCGCTGATCCTCGATGATAAAGGACGTATTTATCAGGCCGATCTGAAAGGCACCGGGCCTGTTGAAGCCCACCGGCTGAAATTACCTGGCGATTTTGCGCAGGGCAAAGGTTGGGCCGTGACCGCCATGGGGTTGTCCAGGGACAACACTGTTCATCTCATGTTGCAGGATCAAAACGGGCGGCGCATGAGCTTGCAGCGAGCGCAGAACGAGGTGCTGTTTCGGCCGGCGTATCTGCTGGATCGCCCGTTGCTGCTGCTCTACACCGAGGGGCTGCATGTTCCGTCGGAGACCGCTGTGCAGTCGCACGTTCAGCTTGATGGTCATGCTCAGGTGGGGCATATCGACGGCGTGCTGCATTATCAACCGGCTCCTGACCAGCCATGGGAGCGGTTAAGACAGCCGGGCGGCGAACAACTGACGGGGGTGACCGCTCTCTATTCCTCTGCGTTGGGATTTGTCGACAGGAAACCGGTTTTTGCTTTATTGGGGGATGCACGGCAGGTCGTCGAACTGAAACTGGAGGGCCGTACCTCTTGGTTGCCGACTGATGCCGAACTGCCGCGTCATCCTGCGGGGGGACCTTTGGCGGTTATCCCGGATACAGTGGAGTTACGCTCCAGGCTTATCGCGCAGTTTGACGAGCCAGTGCAGGCGCTGGCGGTTCACAGCAATCGCCAGAGCGTCGCGCTGATGGAATCAGGTCTGCTGATCGCCGCCGACGCGGATGGCAAAGCCCGCCGACTTCCCCTGATGCAGCGCCCCATCGCCCTCGCCATAGGGCTCAACGATCAGTTGCTCGTGTTGCATCATCCTCATAACCAGCGACCTCAGTTGAAACGTTTGAGCGCGAAAGATGACTGGGAGCCGGTGCCGATAATTCTGCCGGGGATTGATCACCCTTCGAATCTTCGCGCCACTCGAACTGGGCAAATACAATTGCAGCTGGGTGATAACTGGCACACGTTGCTGCCTGCGATGACGTCGCACGACAATCGTCCCTTGCCAGCACGCGTAAAGCCCGAACCGGAGGCAGACGAACTGCCGTCGGAGAACTTTCTTGCAGGCACCAACGCCCGCGTCAACCAGCAGCAAGCCAGTCGTATCAGCACACCGCATCATGATGCATCTGCGGTTACGACGCTGATGGGGACAGCAGCGAACAACCCGTTGACGATGACGTCGAGCGTACAGGCAGTGGTTGATACGACGCGCGCTCAGGTTGGCGCATTGGCGAGAGATGTGTTGGGCGGAGTGACGAAAAACACGATGCGGGCAATGGCGCACAAGCTTGGCGTCGTACTGCCGCCGACAACCCAGGAGAGGCGTCTGGCCAGTTTCCATTATGAGGCGAAGCAGGCGTATACGTCAGGTAAAACGCTGTTCGAACAGTTGCCGACGCTCGCGCAAGTACGCGTCGCTTCAGCCGTAGGACCGTCCGACGGAGAAAAGTTCGGGCTGTCACATCAGCAAACGCAACGCTTGTTGAACCTGCGGGAAGAGAAGCTGGAAGCGCTGTTACGCGACTTGCGCAAGATAGGCTTCCATGAAGGCGTGATCATGGGCGATATGGGGGACGGCGAGAGTGCTGGCGATCTGACGTCTACCACCTCTACGCCAACGTTCCGGCTGGCCGAGCTATGGCGGCGGCAGCATTCGCAAGTGAATAAAGCGCTGTCTTCGGTCGGCTTGTCCAGATCAGAAGATATTTTGCCGAACCTGAACCAGAGTATTAAAGCCTTGGCGGGTGGCGCGGCGCTGCACGCTGATCGTATGGGCGAACGTGAGGCTGAGCTGTTGAGCGTCTTGTGCGAGGTCAGCGAAAAAATGATGCGTGCTGGCGTACGCTTGCCGGCGGATGATGGAAGCGCTGACAGTGCCAGCAGCCATGCGCCACACGGCTTGCGAACATCAGGGTTGATGGCGGGTTTGGTGGACTATGATGCGCTGTTGACCAGCACCGATACGCAGGCGCTGGAAATGGCGGAGAGGCTTCAGCAAGATGCCAGGCTTCCGGGGTTGTGCAAACTCGGTCTGTCTTCTTGGGTTCAATTAGCGGCCTTCGATGATGTGGTGACGACGTTTCGCGAACAGATATCGTTGCCGGGCTCGGCACGCCGCACCCAGTTGCTCAAAAATCTTGGCTTGCCGCCCGATGCCGCGCCGGACGAAATGGCCGCGCGTATGTCCGATTTACTCCTAGATCTGTTCAACAGGAGTACCTTTTTCTCGACGCAGTCGCGCGGTCTGGAAATTCGCGGGTCGTTGGGGGGCGCCGACTGGAAACATCTTAATGCGTTTAGCGTCGGCATAACTGGCGAGGCGCTTCAGGTACTCGGCGTGGAGCGCATCGGTGACGGCAAGGACGGCGATGCCGGGTTGGTCGCGTTTTTTGTGCGCCACGCCAAGGCCTCCGTATCAGCGACGTCAGGGGTCGGAATCGACTTCAAGCCAGGCCTTGGCACTGGTGGCCGTGTTCTTGATTCGCGGCCGGGTCGCTCGATGAACTCAACGTGGGGAGGCTCCGCCAACCTGGGTATTTCCGGGGCATACCAGCATGGTCAAGGCGCCGCCGTGATTATCGCGCCTTCGACGATCTCTGATTTCGTGCGGCTGTTATTCGACGTCAATCACCCCGATAGTACTCAGATCCTGCGCACTGGCGTGAACGGTGGTTCGATTGGTCTGGATCTGTTCGAAACCAATTTGAATGGCTCGGTGGGGGCAAACGTCAGCGTATCGCCGTTTAGCCTGAGCCAGAAATATGGACCACAGAAACCGTCGGCAGATGCTGCTGCATCCGGCGCCGACAACCGACGCAGTACCGCGTCGGGGGCGCTGTCGGTAGGCGCGACGGTGCAGGCTGGCGCGCACTGGGGACAAATGGAGTTGCACCTGGATCACGCCTGGGCAGAGATTATCGGCCTGGAATTTCAGGGGCGCACGGATTTCAATCTGGAGTTCAACAGCAACTTGAATCTGGGAGGCGCGCTCTCTTCAGCGCTCGGCGATCGCCCTCAAAAGTTGATAAATGCGTCTACTGGAAACGGTAACCTGCAGCTCGCCGGCATCCGCGTTGCGTCAAGCGATGTGCAACTGCCGACCGATAGCGTGGTGGACGATAAGCGCCGCGGCCCCTTCCTGTCGACGGCCAGCTATAAACGCACCTTCGATACGCAAGTCGCCAAGCCCATTACGGCCAACGAGTGGAGCCAGATGCGTCAGCGTCTGGCCAGCGCCTTTCCTGACAATATCGGGGAGTTGGGTGCGCTCGCTTATTCGACCAGCCCCAGCGAGCGTATCGCGACAATCAATCAGATGATTGACCGTATACAAAGTTCGAAGGCGCGTAACGTTGAAGCCGGTGGTGCCCTGGATGGAAATGCATTGCGCCGTCAGCGCCTTGATGCGGCCCGAGAGATGTCGAACGCAGGCAACAGTGTGTGGCAGGCGAGCTCCGAAATTGATCGCGCCTCGGTAGTGGAGATGCTGCATCAATTGCGTCAGCAGGAACAAAGCGCCGTCCAGCATCATGCCCGCGCAATTCCCGGAGCGCGGGTGGAGTTCAACCTGTTCGGGCGTGAATCGCTAGAAACCGTAGTCTTTCACGCCATCGGCCATATAGGGCTTGGCAGCAAACTGAACGACATGGCGGAACTGCGTCGCAAAACACCTGGCCTTGATCAGGTCATGCGCTGTTTCCAGTCGTTGCCCAACATCAATCAGGTGCGATACGTGTTCGAGATGCGTCCGCAGGCGAGGTTCGCCATCAATGACGCGCTACTGGCGCGCGAGCAGCAGGCGTCGGCACGTGCGCTGGGTTTGCCGGGCTCCTCAGCAAGCGAACTGAATTGGCGCGGCGTTCTGGACAAGATCAAAAACACACCTGACCTGTACCGGCTGGCGGCGATCGCCGTGCATAACACCGATGAAAACCCCGTGACTTCAAGAATAGGGCTGCCGCTGCTGAACGTTTCGGCCACTGGCGCGACATCGCATCAATTGTTCGAGGCAGAAATCCAGTTCCGATACGGTCTTTATGACGGTTTGCAAGGTATCGAGGTGCTGGAAGCAGGAAGCAGAGCGCTGCAATCGCCGTTACGCGCATTACAGCAATCCGGTATTCAGGCTCTGGGGCAGAGAACTCAGGCCGGTGAAGTTCCGTATGGCCCTCCATCGCCACGTAAAGAGACGCCGATGCGCACCCCAGGAGAGGCTGCTGCGCTGACAACGAATGACGCGTGGAGACAACTTGAGGGCAGAGTTGAGCTTATGAATTCGGCGCATGAACGTGAGGCGAATGCTATCGGTTCGTTCCAGCAGGCTTATGGGATGGCGTCCGCGTATATAGACCGGCTGCTTTTGCGCATTCCTGAATTGCCAGCGCCTGAAATTGATGACCGCAACGCCGATGGAGAGCGTGTGGGGTGGGCATTTGCGTCGCTCAAACGAAATCATCAGGCACTGGATCAAGCTGTAAATGCCATGCGCAAAGCTAGCCAAGAGGTCTACTCGATACCCGGCAAGCAGACCACGCAGAAGGAAACTTCGGCTTTGGACCAAGTGCTCAGTGTTGAAAAAAGTCGGAGTTCGCTCGGATATGCCATGGAAATACTGGCTGACAGAGGGGTGAAAGCCGGCACGGCAACAGGACTTGAACTTAACAGGATCTCATCACAAGTGAATGACCTGGTTGCTCGTCGGGAAGCGTTGCTGATGCAACGTGAAAGCGGTGCTCAGGAGGGCGGTATGGATAGCGAAGAGAGCGCGATGGAGCTTCAACAGACCACATCATTGCTGCAGCGGCTGCGCGCCGACTTGCTCGGCGAGCGGCAAGCAATGGACGCTACTGCCAAGCGCCTGGACCAGGCAAACCGCGTTGCCCTCGAAGGTGAGCGCAGCTTCAGCGATGCTGTGCGTGATATGGCGTGGGGCGAACTCGATAACATGCCGCGGTAATCCCGTTACTCACTGAAACAACAAAGGAAGCGACCTGAGGGGCGCTTTTTTTGTTGTGGTTCGTCGTTCGTCTGGTTGAATCTCAACGACCGCTATACAAGCAGTAAGTGCTCAGCGTTGATGCGTGATCTATCCCTTGCAAGTCGCTCATAACGATTCCCTGACCACCAGCGGACAATCCACTGGCTGGACTCGGCTGGGCTCCCGAGACTTCGAGGCTTTCTATCAAGTGCCGGGCAGCATTACGACCGATCTCGTAGTACGGCAACTGCACCGTGGTCAGGCACTGCTTCGCACAGACTTGGTGATACTGGATGAACTCAGATATTTGCCCTTCAGTCAAAGCGGTGGCACCTCCGCCCTTTTCGGTCGTGGGTTTGGAATATCGCGGTGGTGAGCGTTTCTTGTCAGTCGCCCCGCCTGGCAGCACTCAACTGAGCCCACTGAACCTCATACGCCCCGGCGATATGGCCGCAGCAACTGGCAGCTCAACAGCCTGGATGACTCCCGCGCACTGTTCAGTATCAACGGCTCCACCCGCATTCTGCCCCTGCGTCCTTAGAGGTTCATATGTCCATCTACAACCTGAGAATGCTCACACTGGTGGGGATATCAGGGGGGCGATGCGTGCGTAATGACTACCTGTAACGGGTCGCAATCAGCACGCTTTTTGGCTCAGATTATCTACGACTGAAGGATCACTCGGGCTCACATTAACTGTAGCAGGCTTGTCTTCGGCGTTATCGTCCAACACCCTATAGTTTGTTGGACGATAAACGTGCTTTCAATAGGCTACCAGCTGCGATGCAGTTAATGTCATTAGCGCTTAGCCCAATTACAAAATCACTGGATCAAATACGGACCCAGTTAAGATCTACATCAACCTCAATGCCGTCGATGCGACCTTTATTACTGTGCTGCCAAATTGACCAGCTTTTACCTGCTGTCTTCCATGTAGCGGGAATCCTAGGTTCACTAACATTCCAATTAGCGATCCACAGAGGGTATTCACTAAAGGCATACTTATCCCCTGAAATATGATTTGCCCAGAAATTATTATCGCAATATATAAAAGGTCTTTTTCCTTGTAAAATTTTTTCACTCTCCAATAAAGTTAGCAATTTATGAAGATTATCAGCCATTTCGTCCGGCGTGGCTTTTTCGTTGCCTTCGAGCTCCGCATCAATGGCAAAAAACTCAGTTGATGCATCGAAGCCAGCAGCAGTAAGTGTACTAACGATGTTATCTCGTTGTGCTTCCGGCGAGCTACTGAGTGCTCGAAAGTAATGATATGCCCCCGTTTTTATTCCAACGACTCTAGCGTCCGTACGATACGTGGTATATTTTGCATCCTGTACGGTAGCGCCTTCTGTTGCTTTGATAAAAGCGTACTCAATGCCAGCCTCAGAAACTTTTTTAAAGTCAACATCACCTTGAAAATGAGATAGATCAATACCTTTCTTATTTGTACTCACGAACCTCTCCTGTTTTTCGTATCGGGAAATTTTAGAACTAGTATCAGCAGCCCTTTAAGCAAACTGCCAGCGGTATGAGTGGCTGCTTTTCTACTTTTTGTTCCACTCATCCACTGCGCATTAGGATTTTCGACCCGACAAGTGTTGCCCAGGTGTCCTTCTGATTCTCCATTGAGAATTTCCTGCAAGGTGCTTCCGGACACCGCTCGGCCCCAGGCGGCCGATAGCCGTCTGCGTGGTGGTGCATTGGAATGGTTTGAAAATGCGGGAGTATCAGGAGAGATGCGGGTGCAATGCCTACTTGCTGGTGTTCTTGTACTCGCCTTGATACTCGAACTGGCGCAGCTCGCGGTTGTTGGCAAAGCGGGCATCACCGTGCAGCGAGGTCTTGGGCTTCAAGCGCATGAAAATGGCCATCAGCGTGATGCCGACTGGCAGGAACGTCAGGGCGGCCGTCACACACCACGACCAAGGCACGTACAGCATCCGCCGGTCGTTCCAGGGTAGTTTGCGGGCCTCCCACAGTGTGTCCCAGGACAAGCCCGCGAAGTGACCTTGAGTCAGGTGCAGAAACAGCGCCCCCCTGCGTACAGCCCGATCACAAAACACACGACCATCATGACCACTATCGATAACGAGACTTTCCACCACATGGCGTTCTCCTAGGCAGCTCGTTGACGCTGGCCATTGAGCAAGGCCAGCTTGTGTTCGGGTTCGTAATGCACTTCCTCGATGTAGGTGTTTTCCATGTACACCACCACGTCGAATGTGGTCCGTACCAGGCGCTCGATGTAGCTATAGTCCAGGCCGATGCCGATCGGTGACTGCTTGATCAAGCCGCACACCCGAGCGAATCCTGCTTCGGCATCGTTGGCGTGCGCCGTACATACGGTGCCTCCGGTACCGGTGTTTTGCATTTCAATGTAGTGCCACGCCTCATCGCCCGTCAGCTCTGCCAGAAACAGGTGGTCGGGCTTCATCCGCAGCGAACTGGCCACCAGCGCTTTAGGTGCAACCACATGGCCGTAGAGCAAATGCACATGGTTGGGATGAAGGGGCAGGGTGTCCTCCAGTCTTTCCTAGCTACCCAAATTTTCGATTAGTCATAGCACTTTCATAGGAAATTCCTTTTTCTGAAGCGCCCTCAATAAAAGCGCTGTCTCGTACCGTTTATCCGGGTCAATTGCGCAACTGCGGTCGAACTCGTGTTGAACTCCGGCCAAACTCGACCTACTCCGAAACAGCCCCTTTCCAGCCTTTCCGGAGGGGGGTAAAAAGGTTCCACGATATGCGATTTGCGCCTCAGGGCAGCCGCCGGACACGGGCTTTTAAACAGCGCCAACCAGTAAATTGCGATCCCCCAAACCCCGCCCAGGCGGGGTTTTTTATTGGGCGAAGCACAAGGAGACCAATGCAAATTTTGAAAGACTACCGATGCGGGCAGTGCAAGAAGCTGCTGGCTCGCATCGGTGACTACACCGAACTCCAGGTCAAGTGCTCCCGCTGCGGGACGTTGAATCATGTGAAGGCCGTGAGCCTTGAGTCATCGCCTTTGAGCGACAGAGGTACAGCAGCGTCGCTGCTGCCTCTCAAAGCTATTTAAAGGTATCAATTATGTCCAATAGCAGCTCTGCTGTAAGCCAGCTCAAAAATAGTCCTCTAGTAGGTAACATCAACTACGCACCCACTGTCTGGGCCCGCGCCGACGCGCTGAAGGTCAATGAAAATGACCCGACCACCACGCAGCCACTGGTCAGTCCAGACTTTCCGGTCATGAGTGATACGGTATTCATCTGGGACACCATGCCGCTGCGCGAGCTGGATGGCACGGTGGTTTCGGTCAACGGCTGGTCGGTCATCCTGACCCTGACGGCTGACCGTCACCCCGATGATCCGCAATATCTCGACGCCAATGGCCGTTATGACATCAAGCGTGACTGGGAAGATCGTCATGGCCGCGCACGCATGTGCTACTGGTACTCGCGTACCGGCAAGGACTGGATCTTTGGTGGCCGTGTAATGGCCGAGGGGGTATCGCCCACGACGCGAGAGTGGGCGGGCACACCCATACTGTTGAATGACAAAGGCGATATTGATCTTTATTACACCTGCGTCACACCCGGCGCAGCGATCGCCAAAGTACGTGGCCGTATTGTGACGTCCGATCAGGGCGTGGAGTTGAAAGACTTTACCCAGGTCAAAAAACTGTTCGAGGCCGATGGAACGTATTATCAAACCGAAGCGCAGAACTCGAGCTGGAACTTTCGCGATCCCAGTCCGTTCATTGATCCCAATGACGGCAAGTTGTACATGGTGTTTGAAGGCAATGTCGCCGGTGAACGCGGCTCGCACACAGTAGGGGCTGCCGAACTTGGCCCTGTGCCGCCGGGTCATGAAGACGTGAGGGGTGCCAGATTCCAGGTGGGTTGTATCGGTCTGGCGGTTGCAAAAGATCTCAGTGGCGAAGAGTGGGAAATACTTCCGCCATTGGTGACGGCCGTCGGCGTGAACGATCAGACAGAGCGCCCGCACTATGTTTTTCAAGACGGCAAGTATTACTTGTTCACCATCAGTCACAAGTTCACGTATGCCGATGGTATTACAGGGCCAGACGGGGTGTACGGCTTTGTCGGCGAACATTTGTTTGGTCCGTACCGGCCAATGAACGCTTCCGGCCTTGTGCTCGGTAATCCGCCCGAGCAGCCTTTCCAGACGTATTCGCACTGCGTCATGCCGAACGGTCTGGTAACTTCTTTCATCGACAGCGTGCCCACCGAAGGCGAGGATTATCGTATCGGCGGGACCGAAGCGCCGACGGTGAGAATCCTGTTGAAGGGGGATCGCTCGTTCGTGCAGGAAGAATATGACTACGGTTATATTCCTGCGATGAAAGACGTGCAACTGAGCTGACACGCCGCTCCCATACGATGCCTGAAGAACGCCTGTGAGAGCAGGCGTTCTTCGTTCACTCAGAACCCTGTACAAAGGAGAAACCACAATGGCAACTGCGAACAAAAACCTCAAGGCGACTTGGGTCGCGACAGTTACGAATCTTGACTGGCCGTCAGTCTCATCTGTGGCCATCACTGATGAGGCTGCACGTGTCAGTAAACAGAAAGAAGAATTGACCGGCATTCTTGATGAGATTGTGGCAATGAAAATGAATGCCGTCATATTCCAGGTTGTTCCCTGCGCAGATGCATTCTACGCATCAGATCTGCTTCCATGGTCGAAGTACCTGACGGGTACGCTCGGAAAAAATCCCGGCTTCGACCCACTGGCTTATGCTGTTGAGCAGGCGCATGCTCGTAATATTGAGCTGCACGCATGGGTGAACCCGTACCGCATATCGATGAGCGCCAGCGATGGCACAATGGAAGAACTGAATAACTCATCATCTGACTCGCCAGCCAGCGTGTTTAATACGCATCCTGAGTGGACTGGGGCCGCAGCGAACCGCTTTGTTCTCAATCCCGGCATACCTGAAGTTCAAGCGTGGGTTGGTAGTATTGTTGAAGAAATTGTCACCAAATACGATGTTGATGCGATTCAGTTCGATGATTATTTTTATTATGAAACCGCGGATTCCCTGCTGCAGGATGATGCCACCTATCAGAAATACAATACGAACTTTACCACGAAGGCCGACTGGCGGCGGAATAACACTTATTCGCTGGTTGATACATGCCATAAAAAAATAGCCGCCGTAAAAGCGGATGTCTTGTTTGGCGTCAGCCCGGCAGGCGTCTGGCGGAATAAATCTGACGACCCGCTAGGGTCTGATACGCGGGCCGGTGCGTCTAATTACGATTTTGCGTATGCAGACACACGGAAATGGGTCATTGACGGCATCATTGATTATATCGCCCCGCAGGTATACTGGCCGTTTGCTCGTGAGGTTGCGCGTTATGATGTCATCACACAGTGGTGGGCGGATACCGTCAGCGGAACTGGCACAGCGTTATATATTGGTATGGCTCTGTATAAAGTGGGAACGGCATCAGAAACCGAGCCCGACTGGACTGTCGAGGGGGGCGTGCCTGAAATTACCCGTCAGCTTGACCTGAATGATTCTCTGACTGAGATTTCCGGGTGCATGTTATTTCGACATATGTTTCTGCGGGCCTCACAGACTCAGCAGGTGGTCGACTACCTGAAGCTTCGCTGGGCTGACGTCTAATATTGTATTGTCGGGGGCTTGGGGAACAACGTAACAGAAAGTGCACTTAAGCCCAGCCTGTCCGTCCCCCCTAATGCAGCCTAGCCAATACGATAAAACCACGTTTTATGATACCGCTTCAGCGAGCGCCACGACAGGTGATATCACCCTGAAAAGCGGTGCCATAAACTCGTTCAGAAAATCAAAGTTCGCTAATCCCCGCAATCTGAGGGGATTAGCAAACTCTAACCATGCCTTACGTTGGTTTTCAGTTCCATTGCTTGTTGCCGCTGATGCAGAATTGACCCATGTGTCGAAATTTCGCTGACCCAAGCTTCTACTCCGTAAAGCGTTAGCAGGTCTGACTTTGGGCTGAATACTTATGGGGCAACGCCAAGTCGTCACATGGGTCAATTCTGCATCAGCGGTAACAGCCTGGTCAAAAATGCCCACAGCATCGCGCAATTGAGGTACGTGCCGGCCTGATACGGGAGAGGTGCGTCCAAAATCTGGAAAAGGTACAGAAAAGTCGCTTTCAATCCATTTTTCGGCGTGGGTGATGGGTGAAAAAAGCTTTTTGCCGACATCGACGCCACGTTGGCATCACACAGAGGGTGCTTTTTAGGAGGATTACCCTGTATAGGAATTATTGAAATTCCTATACATGAACCCTCTAAAAAACTGCCCCGACACCGCCAAAGGCCCCGCCGGTGCAGCTACTCACTCGTTCACATCAGCCATTCAGTTTCGGCGGTCGATGATGTAGAGCATTTTGCCTCGCTCCGAGACGGCGTAGTCTCTGGCATCCTTGCGCAGGACCGACACGCTGCCTTGGTCTTTCTGATACGCCTCGTTGATGTCGGGGATATCAGCGATGGCTGTTTCGATTCTGGCGCGTTCGTCTTCATCGACTTCGGAGGCCTGAACGAAAACGGTCACCAGCTCCTTGCGCGCTTCGGTCACTGACAGGTGGACCTGCATTTCCAGCGATCGGCCCAGTGTCTGTTTAATGGCTTGCTGAATGATGCCCAGCCCGATGAGGTTGCCCATGAAGTTGAAGCTCATGTCCTCCCGCTGGATATCTGTCAGGTAGAGCTTGTCGCCTTTCATCGAAAGGGTTGCGGTGTCTCCTAGGCGATACCTCAGCAGCGGCGTGAAGTTCTCTCGGGTCAGCGAGGTGATGAGGATGCTGTCGCCTTCTTTTTCGATGAAATACTTGTCGGACAGAAACTCATATTCCGTGTGGCACGGGCTGTTGGTGAAACCCAGAATGCCGCCCTCGGAACTGCCATACACACCGACAATGGAAACCTGTTCGCCAAAGGCTTCCCTGATGATTTTCTTCTGGAAGGTTTTCAGGCCTTCGCCATTGAAGACGACCTTTTCGATGTCAATGTGCACGCCGTGCTGTTGCATGGCATCGATGAACTGCAGGATGGTCGATGGTACGCCAAGCAGTACGTTGAGCTTGATCGAGTTGAGTGCCTCAAAGTGACTCTTGGTCAGCAGGGTAATGTCGCCCACCGACACTACATGCGCACCGCAGTTGCCGGCCATCATGGTGGTGATATTGTTCAGGGCAGAAAACAGGTTGATTGTGAACAGGTTGGCGCAGCGATCACCGGGTTGAATAAAGCCGTTGCTGCGGAAGACGTTGGAGCGTGAGCTATCTTCATCGACTTCGCAGTCGTAGTAGTAATAACAGCGCTTGAGGTTGCCGCTGGTGCCACTGGTAAAGCCGATCAGGCAGTTTCGCTCGTTGCGTTCCAGACAGCGTTCGGTCTGCGCCGTGAAGCCTTCCTTGTCCATGATCGGTACATGTGTTCTGAAGTCCTGGTAGGTGAAACCTTCAAAATCATTGTTCTGGTGGGTCTTAGCGGCAGTATTGGAAATTCTTCTCCATTCCTTTTCTACATCGTAGGCAGTCATGCGAGTCCTCTATAGTCTGTTTTTTTGATTTTCTGCACATCCTGCTCACCCCCCGACAGCCAGGCTAGGGGAGGCAAAACGTGGACTATGAGTTACCCCGGTGGAGGGATCGGTTCCCTATTGAATGAATTTCGATGTCCAACATCTTTTTCATGAGCAGATGCGCGAGCCAGCAGGCACAAAAGGCCACTATGGTGTTACCCATCAACTGCCCGAGCATTACCCCGACGCTGCCAAATTTATGTGCCCCGTACCACACGAACGGCATGGTTCCCAGGCTGGCGCGCAGCCAGCCGAACAGTGTGACGTACGCAGGTCGCCCCATACTGAGGAAGACTGAGGTGGCAATAAATTGCAGCCCAATCAGCGTCCAGAGGACGCCACCCCATCGACAGAACGCGAAGAACACGACCAGACCTTCACCGGCGACATGAAACAAGCTGGCTAATGGCTCAGCGAGCAGAATGAGTAACAGCGAGGTCACTGAGCCGTAGGCGATCAACAATCCGTACGTTATCTTTATGGCTTGCGACACGCGAGCAGTGTTCATTGCGCCCAGGTTTTGCCCCAGTATAGGGATCAGCGCACCGGGCAAGGCGAACACGACACAAAAAGCAACCTGAATAACCCTATCGATCACCCCGATAGTCGCCAGCGCCTGAGACCCGAACGGCGCCATCGCAGCCATTACGTATGCCATGCCCACTGGAGTCGCCAGGTTGCCAATCACCGCTGGCAAGGCGGTTCGCCCGATATTTCTGATGTCACCTGACAGGTTCTTCAGGCTGACCCGACAGGTCAGATGGGCGACTCGGTGAACGTAGTAAAACCCCAGACAGGCCGATATCAGGCTCGATATCAGGTAGGCGATGCCAGCCCCCACCAGGCCCAGATCGAACACCAAAATAAGCAGCGGATCTGCGATGGCAACGGCGGCCGTCGCCGTCAGCAGGGTCCACATCGCCTGTTTGCCGAAGCCTGCACTGCGCAGTATCTGCACGCACAGCTGCTCGACAGCGACCAGCACCGAAGCCGGAAGGGTTAGCCACAGATACTCACGCGCCGCTGTAAAACTGTTGCCCTCTGCGCCCAACATGCGGATGGCTTGGTCGAGAACTACCAGCTCAAGCGCAGCACCACAAACGGTAGCCATGCTGCCAAGCAGCACACCACTACTGGCGAGGCGTCTAGCTTGATCCGGCACGCCGCTGCCCAGGCTTCTCGAAACCGTTGTCGAGACCGCCACGGCGATGCCCAGGATCATCGAAATGAGGAAAAACATCAGGGTTTTGGCTACAGCGAACGCAGCCAGCAAACTGTCGTCACGCAGCATCGCGATGTAAACCACGGTCAGCACTTCGATCAGAAAGATCGACAGCAGGCTGGTCGCACTGGTGCTGGTCATGAATACTACATGCCGCAACATCGACCCCTTGGTGAAGACTGCTTTGGTAACTGCCATTGATCCTTCTCTTCTCACTGATTTCAGATGAGCAACGGCATTGCGTCACCTAAAGCCCTGTACGAAAAGTGGCTGCGCATCCGTGATGCTGCGTTAAAAACAAGCTCGGAATACTCATACAATCCGTAGAATCCGCTTCCTCGCCTTTTTTGCCTTGCATGAACCCCATGGACTTTTCGTACATGGCCTAGTATGTGGTCATCAGCGCTTGTGGGTTCCGAAGAAAGATTCAAAACTGGCGGATATGTCGCTCAAGAAGCTCCACGCTGATGTGGACATATGGCCATCCTGATTTGTCATTGCTTCCGCATAAATGATCTGTTGGAGCAATTCGACGCTAGGCCAATCAGGTCAAAACGCTGCTCACTAACGTGTTCATCCGCCTGCGCTTGAGCTGCACGAAAAAATGCTCGCGGCTGACTTGCCGATCTGCTTCGCTCATTTTCATTCGCAGCTAATGTGAGCCAGAGGACTGCGTCAGTCGCAGTTAATCTGAGCCGAAAAGTGCGCTGATTGCGAGCACGGCCGTTTTCGATTGCAAACCGCTACATCTAGGCCGGTACCGGCCCAGGACAGGACAGCCCCAACACAAAACAGCTTCAGACCGTTGCTTTATCATCGAGGCTGGCCGGGATATCTTTACGATACACTTGGCCAGGCTGCTAGGGTTTGTCTGAAAAGTCAGCCCGCAAGCATTTTTCGATGCAGGCCAGTGTGACCATGGCTTTAAAGCTGCTGGCCAGTTTGTCGTAACGCATAAAGATCCGACGTTTTTCCTTAAGCCAGCTGAACACCCGCTCAATAACGTTGCGTTTTTTGTACTGAGGCCTGTCAAACAGCCGAGGCAGGCCGGGTCGAGGCTTGCGATGCATCTTGCGCAGCGGAATCACCGGCTGCATGCCGTAGCGGTCGCAGTACTGACGTATAACCTGGCTGTCATAACCGGGCTCGCACTTGTCTCCATGCTCTGTTTTTTTGCAGCGCTGCTGGAGAAGTCGGGTTCAAAGAGCCAGAACCCGGCGAACAACGCCGCTATCAGGCAGAACAAGGCTGATGCAGTAAAGACCTCTACAAACCCGTAGGTATAAGCGAGATAGGGCAGCACGATGGCCCCCAAGGCGTAACCGCCCGGAACGGCCGTCTGGCGAATGCTCATGGCCAACCCCCGTTCACCCTCTTTGAACCAGGCCATGATCGCTCGCCCACTGGCTCCGTTGACGCTGCTGCCAAGCAGGCCCACTACGAACAGGCCCAACGCCAGCAATACGACCGTCGGTGCGTAAGAGGCCAGCATGGCCAATATCAGCAATGCAATCCCCGAACTGAGCAGGCCAGTCAGCAGTACGGGACGGTCTCCCCAGCGGTCAGTCAGCAGCCCCCACGGGATCTCGCTGATGGCGATACCCAATCCTAAAACGCCGAGTACAAGCCCCAGCTCGCTGTTATCCAACTGGTAGGTGGCACGCATATAGACCGCCGTCGCGGGCAGCCCCCCTACGACGCTTGAAAAGCTCGCATTGGCGGCCACGCCGACGCCAAGCACTTTCCAACGGTGACCGTTATCGACAGTCATAAGAATCCCACTATTTAATTGGTTGTGGGTCGCAAGATTCTCATGAGAGTATCGTCTCGAATATCAAATTATTTTGCGTGTTCGTCCCAAAAAGCAGGATTGTTATGAGACCGGTGAATTTCGATTTGGATGTCATGCGCAGTTTTGTAACAGGGGTCGAATTGGGCAGTTTTGCCAAGGCCGCGCAGAAACTTGCCCGCTCTACGTCAGCCATTAGTGCCCAATTGAAAAAACTGGAAGCTCAGGCAGGCTCTCCACTCTTCAAGAAAGCCGGACGCAAGCTGGCGTTGACGGACACCGGGGAGGTGTTACTTAACTATTCCAAGCGCCTCTTGAGCCTTAACGACGAGACCATAACGGCAGTGTCGGAGCTCAAACTCAAAGGCTGGGTACGCCTCGGGCTTCAGGAAGACCTGGGCAGTTTCCTGCCGACAGTGCTTGGACGATTCGCCAGAGCCCACCCCGATGTTCGAGTCGAGGCACGTATTGCACGTAATGCAGATCTGTTGAACCGCATCGAAAATGGTTCTCTCGATCTTGCGGTGGCGTGGGGGGGTGTAAAAAAGAATGGGTATCAAGAAACGATCGTAGAGCTGCCCATGCAATGGATCGGATCGTCACACCGGTATCTGGACTGGCGTGTCGAGTCAGGCAACCCACTTCCTGTGATTGCATTTGATGCGCCTTGTCCCTTCCATTCAAAGGCCACTGACGCATTGAACCTTGCCGGGATCCCTTGGCATCTTTCCTTTACCAGCTCAAGTCTCAATGGTCTGTCTGCGGCCACCGAGGCTGGATTGGGCTACACCATCAGAACGGCTCTTGGTCTTCAATCGGGCACTGAGCTTCTGAATATCGAAGACCGGGGTTTGCCCGCTCTGCCTTCGATAGCCCTGACGTTGCACAGGCACGAGGCGAATCCCAATCCTCTGACCGAGCGATTGTCGAGCATGGTGGTACAAGCGATCAGAAGCGAGATCGCCTGATCGCAATGGTCTGACGACCGGCGAAGATATCAGGCCAGGAATTACTCGTCCTTTTCAACACCGCCAGCCTTTTCTTCCAGCTCGGCCATCTTGGCCTCCAGCGCTTCCAGGCGGGCGCGGGTGCGGGCAAGGACGGCCATCTGGCTATCGAATTCTTCACGGCTGACCAGGTCCAGTTTGCTGAAGCCGCTTTGCAGCAGGGCCTTGAACTGGGCTTCGAATTCGCTGCGGGGTACTGGCGTTTCGCCGTTGAAAAGACGGGAAGCGTGGCCGCTGAGGGCGTCAAGAAAGGCTTTGGGCGCGAGCATGATGATTTTCCTGAATCAGAAGCCGGCAGTGTAACACGCAGTGTCTATAGTCAATTTGACGGGGCGAGTCGCACGCTTATGGAGCGCTGCGGCGTGCACATGAGCACCATTAGTGTGCATTACCTTGGTCGCGAAGCCGGTTTGACCCGGCAAAACCTGCCCAAGAGCCTGTATTCAATGAATATTCACGAGATGGCAAGCTTTCTGCTTAGTGGCTTATGACCCATGCACTGATGCAGTCGCTGTGACGAATGCAGTGCGGCAGGCGGAGCGGGGAAGTGTTTCGTCAGAAGCGGTTTTCTGGAGTTGGCCTGGCCTGATCAGGCGGCCGACACGTTACAAAGCCAGGCACTGCGCTTAGACTTGAGTCGGGTTTGTTTTCCTGGGGCAAGTCCACCAAATTCGGGAGAAAGTTTTCATGAAGCTAGTCACTGCCATCATCAAGCCGTTCAAACTGGATGACGTTCGCGAGTCGTTGTCTGAAATCGGCGTGCAGGGCATCACCGTCACTGAAGTCAAAGGCTTCGGGCGTCAGAAGGGTCACACTGAGCTTTATCGCGGTGCTGAATACGTCGTCGACTTCCTTCCCAAAGTGAAGATCGATGTCGCCATTGATGACAAGGATCTGGATCGTGTCATCGAAGCCATAACCAAGGCCGCCAACACCGGCAAGATCGGTGACGGCAAGATTTTTGTGGTCAATCTGGAACAGGCCATTCGCATCCGTACCGGCGAGACCGATACAGACGCTATTTAAGCCGCCAAACCCAACGCCCCAGGAGAAAACAATATGACTCTGCGTCAATTCGCAGGGCTCGGTGCCCTGTTGTCCCTCGCATTACCTGGTCTTGCCCTGGCGGCTGACCCAGTGGCCGAGCCGGTGCTGAACTCTGGCGACACTGCATGGATGCTGACCTCGACCGCTCTGGTCCTGTTCATGACCATCCCCGGTCTCGCCCTGTTCTACGGCGGTATGGTTCGCTCGAAGAATATTCTGTCCGTGATGATGCAGTGTTTCGCCATCACCGGTCTGATCAGCATCCTGTGGGTCGTGTACGGCTACAGCATTGCGTTCGATACAACCGGCATGGAAGCGGGCGTCGTCAACTTCAATTCCTTCTTTGGCGGTATGGGTAAAGCGTTCCTGGCAGGCATCACGCCAGCAAGCATTACCGGTCCTGCTGCGTTGTTCCCTGAGGCGGTGTTCGTCACCTTCCAGATGACCTTCGCGATCATTACCCCTGCCCTGATTGTCGGCGCTTTCGCAGAACGCATGAAGTTCTCCGCAATGCTGGTGTTCATGGGTATCTGGTTCACTCTGGTCTACGCGCCAATCGCCCACATGGTCTGGGGTGGCGTCGGTGGCCTGATGTGGGACTGGGGCGTTCTCGACTTCGCTGGTGGCACCGTGGTGCACATCAACGCCGGTGTAGCAGGTCTGGTGGCCTGCCTGGTACTGGGCAAGCGTAAAGGCTTCCCGACCACGCCGATGGCTCCGCACAATCTGGGTTACACCCTGATCGGCGCAGCAATGCTCTGGGTCGGCTGGTTCGGTTTCAACGCCGGTTCCGCCGCTGCGGCCAACGGCACTGCCGGTATGGCGATGCTGGTGACTCAAATCGCTACCGCTGCCGCCGCACTGGGCTGGATGTTCGCCGAGTGGCTGACCCACGGCAAGCCAAGCGCTCTGGGCATCGCGTCGGGCGTGGTTGCCGGTCTGGTCGCTATTACCCCGGCTGCCGGTACAGTCGGCCCGATGGGCGCTCTGATCATCGGTCTGGCGGCAGGCGTGATCTGCTTCTTCTGCGCTACCAGCCTCAAGCGCAAGCTTGGCTACGACGACTCCCTGGATGCGTTCGGCGTTCACGGTATCGGCGGTATCGTCGGCGCGATCCTGACCGGCGTGTTCGCAGCACCTGCACTGGGCGGCTTCGGCACTGTGACTGACATCGGTGCCCAGGTCTGGATTCAGTTCAAGGGCGTCGCGTTCACCGTCGTCTACACCGCGATCGTGACCTTCATCATCCTTAAAGTCCTGGATGCTGTAATGGGTCTGCGGGTTACCGACGAGGAAGAGTCTGTCGGTCTGGACCTTGCGCAACACAACGAGCGTGGCTACAACTTGTAAGCAGCCGCAGATGCAAAAAAGAATGCCCGGTCTCCGGGCATTTTTTTTGTCTGACGTTTGCGGATATACCGCGGATTTTTGCTGTCATTGACTTTGCCCGCGTCAATGATTTCGGCACCGTGACGCAGCGCAGGTAACGATGTATCGACAGTCTTCGTCAACTTGCAGGGAAGCCGGTTTATTGCGCGCTTTGCTTTTTTCTCAGTCGAGTTAGAATGCGCGCCGAAGGTGCGGAGAACGGTATGTGGCATCAATCCAGAATTGCCTTGCGGGCCAGGCCCCGCGGGTTCCATCTGGTGACTGACGAAATAGTCGCGGGTTTGCCCCCGTTGCGCGATTGTCGTGTCGGGCTACTGCATGTATGGCTGCAACATACCTCGGCTTCGTTGACCATCAACGAAAATGCCGATCCGGCGGTACGTCGTGACTTTGAGCGTTTTTTCAACCGTCTGGTGCCCCAGGGCGTGGACGGCTACGAACATGACGACGAAGGCCCTGATGACTTGCCAGCGCATTTCAAGGCCAGTCTGCTGGGCTGCCAGTTGGTTCTGCCGGTGACGGCAGGGCGACTGGCGCTGGGCACCTGGCAAGGTATTTACCTGGGCGAACATCGAGACGCTGGTGGGTCTCGTAACGTCCTCGCCACCCTTCAGGGTGAGTGGATATAACCGCTGGAGTCAGCGGTTATGGAATTTTTCCGATCGCCTTAGCATTTCCGGGCGGTTGGGCTATAACTAATCAGCTTTCGCAAGTCATGAGGTAGAACATGAGCGACGACGACGATACTAACGACGACCTGGTAGACGACCTGGAAGGCGAAGACGGTGAGGAGCTTGCAGCAGCCTCCCCGGAAGACGACGCAGCCGAGCCAGACGATTCCGACGTTCCGGCAGCACCCGCAAAAGGCAAGGCCAAGGCCGCTGTCTCGGTCGATGAACTGCCTAGCGTAGAAGCCAAGAACAAAGAGCGCGATGCTCTGGCGCGTGCCATGGAAGAGTTCCTGGCGCGTGGTGGCAAGGTGCAGGAAGTGGAGGCCAACGTGGTCGCCGATCCGCCCAAGAAGCCTGACAACAAATACGGTAGCCGCCCGATTTAAGGCTGCAGACGCTGTATGAGAAAAAGCCCGCCGTCGCTGCGGGCTTTTTCTATTGAGCGAACATCAGACCGTTTTCAGGCCCAGCGTGCCAGGACTTCCGGCAGCTGCGACAGGTTGTGGATCTCGGCATCCGGCAGCCGGTCTGCGTCCCAGGCCTTGCCTTGCGGGTTGTACCAGATGGCGCGCATGCCCGCCTGTTGGGCACCTGCTATATCGTCCTTCGGGTGATCGCCTACGTGCACGGCTGCGCTGGCATCGACTTTTGCGCGCCGTAACGCTTCCACAAACGGTGCGGGGTCGGGCTTACCGATACCCAGGTCCTCGGCGCACAGCGCGAAGGCAAAGTAATCTGCCAGCCCCAAACGACGCACATCGGCATTGCCATTGGTAATCACGCCCAGCGTGAAGGTCTTGGCGAGAATTTCCAGCATGGGTTGCACCTCAGGGAAAATCTGCACCTGATGGCGGCCATGCAGGAAGACTTCAAAGCCGCGGTCGGCAAGGTCCTGCGCCTCGTCCGGGTCGTAGCCGGCATCTTCGAGCGCATGGAACAGCACGCGGCGTCGCAAGGCGCTGATGCGGTGCTTGAAGGACGGGTCTTCAGCCACAAGGCGCGAGCGAATTTCCCACAGGTGCTCGACAGGAATCGCCCCCAGCTTTGGCGCGTGTTCGGCCAGCCAGTCACGCAGTGTGACTTCGGCACCGGCAATGGCAGGGGCGGTGTCCCAGAGCGTGTCGTCAAGATCAAACGTCACCAGCTTAATCATCTGCAGCTCCTTTACGTTTGGCTCGGGGATGGGCGCTGTCATAAACAGTAGCCAAATGCTGGAAGTCCAGGTGCGTATATATCTGCGTGGTCTTGATGTCCGCATGACCCAGCAGCTCCTGCACGGCGCGCAAGTCCTGTGACGACTCCAGCAGGTGGCTGGCGAACGAGTGACGCAGCATGTGCGGATGCAGGTTCTGCCCTAACTCCCTCTCACCAGCCGCCTTGAGCCGCACTTGAATCGTGCGCGGGCCGAGGCGCTTGCCTTGCTGGCTGACGAACACGGCGTCGTCCTGCGGATTGGTCAGGGCACGCAGCGGCAACCATATTTCCAGCGCCTGGCGAGCCTTGCTACCGACCGGCAGTACGCGGGTCTTGCTGCCTTTGCCCAGGACCTGCACCAGACCGTCGCGCAGGTCCAGTTGGTCCAGGTTCAGGCCCGTCAGTTCGGACAGGCGCAATCCTGATGAGTAAAGCAGTTCCAGAATGGCTTGATCGCGATGAGCCAGAAAATCATCTTCAACGCCACCGTCCAGTAATTGCGCGGTGCGGTCGGTGTCCAGCGTCTTGGGCAGACGCCGGTCGCCCTTGGGCGGTGACAGGCCGTTTGCCGGGTCGTGCTGGCAGATGCCTTCGCGATTGAGGTATTTGTAGAAACCGCGCACCGCCGACAGCATGCGCGCCAGACTGCGTGAAGACTGGCCCTGTTGGTGCTGGCGGGCGGTAAAGCTGCGCAGGTGCTGGATATCCAAATCATTCCAGCTCGACAGTTGCGCCTTCTGGCAATATGCCAGAACCTTGCCCAGATCGCGCCGGTAGGCTTCAAGCGTATGAGGCGACACCTGGCGCTCACTGCGCAGGTGCATGCAGTAGGCGTCCAGATGCTGTTCCATGGCTAGCGAACCGAGCGTAAAGAGTGAGCGAAACGCGGCAGCAGGCGGCTCAGGACGTCGGCGATGTAACTGAGGAACAGGGTGCCGACCGAGCTTTTGTAATGCTGCGGATCACGACTGCCGATGGCCAGCACGCCATGCAGGCCCAGGTGATTGAGGCTGGCGATGGCGGTAGAGCCCACTTCCTTGCCTTGCTCTGCGCCAAACAGGAACGCCAGTTCATGCTCACGCAACGCGCCGCAGATGATCTTCTCGCCAATCAGGCCGCCGATTGCTTTCTGTGCTTCGGCGCTGCTGACCCATCGCCCCACTTGCATCGGGCTGTCACTGAACAGGATCAGGCTGACGAAGGGCACCTGAAAATCCTGACGCAGGCTGTCTTCGACAGCGATGACAAGCTCGTCCAGGCTGGTGGCATCCATCAGGGCGAGGTTCAGGCGTCGGGTCTTTTCGAACAGGCGGTCGTTGTCCCGTGCGACGTCCATCAGCTGCGACAGGCGATGACGCATTTCGATGTTGCGCTCGCGCAGCAGCTTTAGCTGACGCTCGACCAGCGAAACGGTATTGCCACGCTGGTGCGGGATGCGCATCGACACCAGCAGCTCGTCGTGCTCGGCGAAAAAGTCCGGGTGCTCAAGCAGGAAGGCGATGACCGCCTCTGCTTCAAGGTCTGGCGCTGCGCTATCGACAGGCGATTCGCAGGGGGTGCCTGTTGAAGCGGGAGGTTGATCGGTCATGGCAGTTACTCACTCAAAGACGAACTTGGCCTTCATAAACCCTGACGGCGGGGCCGGTCATCATGACAGAATGTCCCGGGCCAGCCCATTCGATGGACAGGCGACCTCCGGGCAGGTCGATCAGCAGCGGCGAATCCATCCAGCCCTGGCTGATGGCAGCAACCGCCGCCGCACAGGCGCCGGTGCCACAGGCCTGGGTTTCCCCGGCACCACGCTCCCAGACACGCAACTGCGCACGCTGACGGTCCACCACGTGGAGAAAGCCCACATTGACCCGTGCCGGAAAGCGCGGGTGATGCTCGATCTTTGGCCCCAGCTCGTGGACCGGCGCGTTATTGATGTCATCGACACGCAGTACTGCATGCGGGTTGCCCATGGACACAGCAGCCAGTTCGATATTCTGCCCGTCTACCTCGACGTTGTAACGGGTGGCCTGCTCTGCGGCCTCGAAAGGTATTTCTTCCGGGACAAACCTGGGTGGCCCCATATCGACGCTGATCTGCCCGTCGCTGCGGATATCCAGCTCAATGATGCCGCTCTTGGTCTCGACGCGTATCTGCTTCTTGGCCGTCAGGCGCTTGTCGAGTACGAAACGGGCAAAGCAGCGCGCGCCGTTGCCGCACTGTTCGACTTCGGAACCATCGGAGTTGAAGATTCGGTAGCGAAAGTCCACATCCGGATTGTTCGGCGCCTCGACCAGCAAAAGCTGATCGAAACCGATACCGGTGTGGCGGTCGCCCCATTGTTTGGCATGCTTGGGCAAGATGTGCGCGTGCTGACTCACAAGGTCCAGGACCATGAAGTCGTTACCCAGCCCGTGCATCTTGGTAAAACGCAGCAGCATGGGATTACTCCGGCAGCAGGCTTTCGCCAGCGAACAGCTCGGCCACGGTTTCGCGACGACGCACTTCAAAAGCCTGGGAACCGTCGACCAGTACCTCAGCAGCACGGCCACGGGTGTTGTAGTTCGAACTCATGACGAAGCCATAGGCACCGGCTGAATGGACCGCCAGCAGATCGCCTTCGGCCAGCGCCAGCTCGCGCCCTTTGGCGAGGAAGTCGCCGGTCTCGCAGATCGGCCCGACGATGTCGTACGCACGAGGTTCGCTGTCACGCGGACGCACTGCTGTGACGTCCATCCACGCCTGATAAAGCGCTGGGCGGATCAGATCGTTCATCGCCGCATCGACGATGGCGAAATCCTTGTGCTCGGTGTGCTTGAGGTATTCGACGCGGGTCAGCAGCGCGCCTGCGTTGGCCACGATGAAGCGCCCCGGCTCGAACAACAGCCCCAGATCACGACCAGCCAGTCGCTCACGCACGGCTTTGATGTAGTCGGCCGCCAGCGGAGGCTCTTCGTCGCGATAACGCACACCAAGACCGCCACCCAGATCGATATGGTGCAGGTGAATGCCGCAATCGCCCAGGCGATCAACCAGGTCCAGCAGGCGATCCAGCGCATCAATGAACGGCTCGAGCGTGGTCAGTTGCGAGCCAATATGGCAGTCGACCCCGATCACTTCCAGGTTTGGCAGTTGCGAGGCGCGAATGTAAACGTCTTCGGCATCTGCAATGGCGATGCCGAATTTGTTTTCTTTAAGGCCGGTGGAGATGTAAGGGTGAGTGCCTGCATCCACATCCGGGTTGACCCGCAGCGATATCGGCGCACGAACGTCAAGCTCGGCAGCCACTTCCTGCAGGCGCTCAAGCTCGTCGGTGGATTCGACATTGAAGCAGTGCACACCAACTTCAAGAGCGCGACGCATGTCTTCACGGGTCTTGCCGACGCCGGAAAACACGATCTTCTCGGCTTTGCCGCCTGCGGCCAGCACACGCTCCAGTTCGCCGCGCGAAACAATGTCGAAACCGGCGCCAAGACGCGCCAGGACATTTAACACGCCCAGATTGGAGTTGGCTTTTACGGCGAAGCAGACCATATGCGGCATGCCGCTCAGCGCATCGGCGTAGGCACGGTATTGCGCCTCTATATGAGCGCGCGAGTAGACATAGGTCGGCGTGCCGAAGCGCTCGGCAATGGCAGACAATGCTACCCCTTCCGCGAACAGCTCACCGTCGCGGTAGTTGAAGGCGTCCATTGAATTCCCTTAAAGGTGCTTGTGCGATTGCGATTTGGCTTGTTCATCCGGAGTTTTGGTGTCATCCGGCAGATACAGCGGGCCTTTCTGGCCGCAGGCTGTAACAAGACAAGCGACCGCGACAAGCGCAGCAAGCGAAGAGATCAGGCGCTTCATGGCGAAATCCTTTGTAAAAGCATTAATTGCGCCCGAGTATACCGACCACCCGGCACCTTGCCTATGCGAGCGGCCTCCCGTCTGGCGTGCCTTTGACGTGAAAGCCGCAGCAGAGCGGTGGTTGATCGGGATTAAAGTGCTCGTGCATCGTCAATGATGAGTAAGCTTTGCATTTGCCTGGCTGCGTCCGTATCTTGCCCCTCTGCGCTATTTGCAGACACTTATCGAGGTTCCCGCAATGAGTTTGACCGAAGCCCGTTTTCACGACCTCGTCGATGCGACGCAGCAGGTGCTGGAAGATGTTTTCGACGAGAGCGGCCTGGATGTCGACCTGGAAAACTCGGCCGGCGTCCTCACCGTCAAGTTCGAAAACGGCTCGCAACTGATCTTCAGTCGTCAGGAGCCGCTTCGTCAGCTGTGGCTGGCAGCCCGCTCCGGCGGTTTCCATTTCGATTATGACGAAGAGAACAGCCGTTGGGCATGCGACACCAGTGATGAGCTGCTCAGCGAAATGCTTGCGCGCATCACCCTTGAGCAAGCCGGTGTCGAACTGGATTTCGACGAGATCTGATCGTGAGCCAGTCCCCCGTTCGACCGCCCAAACCGCTTTTCAGCAACGTCAGCCCGGCTGTACCGTCGCCCTGTATCAGCCTGTGCCGGCTCGATGAGCAGAAGGTTTGCCTCGGGTGCTTCCGTCATGTCGAAGACATCCGCGAATGGCGCTCGGCCGATGACCATCGTCGTCGACAGATTCGCCATGAAGCGGACCAGCGTCGAGCCACTGCGGGCCAGACCGCAGGCTGATGCCGCGTCGGGTTGTGTATTTACTGCGCTGTGTTAGTGTCGGACTCTGCTTCTCCAGATTGAGAGGCCCGTAGAACCCCGCCCACCCCGGCGGGGTTTTGTTTTATTCATGGAGAATAAAGGAGTCTGCCCAGACCATGACCACAGCACCTTCGATCATCCTCACCCGCCTCGACGTACAGCGTCTTGAGAGTTTTATCGCCAGCCAGGACGAAGACACGCCGGGCATCCAGGCGTTGCAGGCCGAACTGGACCGCGCCGATCAGGTAGTGGGCCACGATGAAGTGCCTGCGGGCGTTGTGACCATGAATTCGCGTGTGCATTGCCGTGAAGAAGTCAGCGGCAAGGACTATCACCTCAAGCTGGTTTATCCCCAGGATGCAGGCGCAGACGGCACCGTCTCGGTCCTCGCGCCAATGGGCTCGGCGTTGCTGGGTTTGCAGGTCGGCCAGCACATCGACTGGCCAGCACCGGGCGGCAAGACCCTCAAGCTGACCTTGCTGGCGGTGGAGTATCAGCCGGAAGCAGCGGGCGAGTACGAGTAATCGAAGGCGCTGCATCCGTAAAGCGCCTCCGCATTCAAGAGCGGACGCAGAGCGTCCAGAACGGCATTTCCACGCTGGAGCGTGCGGAACGAGAGGCGGCGCGCAGAACACCTATCGTGCCAGTGCTCGGCGTTGGAACGTTAGGCGCGCGGGGCAGGACAAGCGTACGTCAGGCCTGGTCCATCGCCTCGTTCAACAGCTTTTCCAGCTCGGCCTTGTGATGCAGGAAGAGGATGCTTTGTCCATGCCGGTCATCCAGCAGCCCGGACAGGTCCAGGTCGGTGATGTAACAGCGATAGCGCTGGGGTTCCAGGCGTTTGCCGAGAATTTGCCGGGCAACGGCGGCATACAGCTGATCGCCATATTCCAGCTCGGAAAACTCGCAGTTATCGCAGTACAGCGTGGCGCTCAGCTGTCCGGGCGAGGTTTCTTCGATGATTGCCTGCACGTCATAAAACGCCTTGTCCGCCGCAGTCGGTGCCAACCGATGTTCGACACGCCGGGCAAGCCCAGGGCCAGAAGGCAGCACTTGGTAATAAAGGGTTTCCAGCGAAACCGGCTCGGACGGATCGTCCAGCGGCAATGACGCGCCTCGGCGATAAACCAGCGAGTGAAGAAAACGCTGCAGTGGCGTCAGCAGGCTTTGTTCGTCGTGATACGGCAGGCGCTGGTGCCAGAGCGAATTGTGTTCGTCCAGCACGTACACGTCGGCATCCGGCTCGTTGATTCGGTAGAACACCTGAATGCATTCAGGCTGACCAAGTGGCAGGATCAGGGCCAGATCGTGGCCATCGAGTGCGTGAGGGTCCAGATGCAAAGGGCTGTACAACGGCAGCTCTTCACCCAGGTAATTGAACAGGCCTGGCAGGCTGTTGACCACTACATGACCGACCTGCCCGGGTTTGATCTCCAGCACGTGATACTGCTGCTGCACTTGAATCAGATAACGATGGTTCAACCGCCTGGCGAGTAATAACCGGGCCGTGCTGATCAGTTCTTCAACCCGCTGAGCGATGGCAGGTGCCCGGTTATGACAGAAGCAGTGCACGCGAATCTGCGGCTGCTTACCGCTCTGCGGCAGGCTGCCGAGCAGTTCGCTCATGCAGTCGAGCAGGGCATGCGGGCCGTCATAGCGGCTGACCAGCGTTTCGTTCCAGGTATTGAGGGTGATCTGGTCCAGCGTCAGCACCAGATTCTCCCGGACACCCGCATAACTGAGCGAGTCGGTGCGCTCGGTGGTCATCAGAATATTAAGGTCGCGGTGATGCCTGAGCGGGTCGACACCGACATTGACCAGCAACAGTATCTCGCTGGGTGTACTGGGCATGAGCAGCTCATCGTCGCTGACCTCGGGCAGCGGCAGTTCAATACTCTGCTGCAAGGCACCGAGCAGGTTGAACAACTCGAACTCGCTCAAGTCACTGGTGCCCGGATGCAGCGCCACGCGGGTCGTGGTGTCGATCACGTTGTTGCGGTGGCACCAGGTCAGCAGCTCGAGCAATTCCCGGCTGCGTTTGATCGGCGAAAAGTTCGGCCACTCGTGAATACCCAGGTTGCCGTTGTACAGGGCCCACTGATGCTTGCCTGGCTCGCGTTTATCAGGGGAATGCACCAGCGTCAGCGTATCTTCTGCAAGGTCCGGAGCGATGCCCGGATTGATGAACTCGACCTTGCCCGCCTTGCGCTCGAAAGCGGCATACAGGCGCCGACCGAGTATGGTCAGGTCACGAGCATTGAGCGCGTCGGCGGTGCTTTGCGTGCTGGCGAACCGGGTCTGAAAGCGATAGCTGTAATTGAGCTCGTTAACCAGTGCACGACGCTCGCTGGCCACCTGGCGCACTTTCCACTGGCTGCGGCTGTCGAGCAGCGCCAGTTGTCGTTCATCCCAGCCCCACTCAGAGGTCAGGCGCTCCAGCAGCAGGCGTTGCCAACCGGTGTTGCGCTGACGGCTCGAGCCGGTGAGCTTTTTGTTGACCTTCAGGTACAGGCTGCGCCGCACCAGTTCGAGGCGCTCTTGCTCGTTGCGTGCCTGCAGATGCTCTTCGATACGCCGGTACACAACCACGTACGGGTCCAGCTCATCCAGGTCCAGTTGGTTGGCAAACACCGCTTGCTTGAAACGCAGGCTCAGGCACTGCACGCGGGGATGTTCACTGGAGTAAACCTCGATCAGCAGCAGCTTGAGAACAGACTTGTAGGGCGACTCGATACCCTTGAACAACTGCCACAAGCCGGCACCAATAAATTCCGCCGCAGGAATGTGCGACATCGGCCCGAGGTCGAGCACTTCGCTGGCGCGAATGAAGCGTTTGCTCAGCAGGGTATGGGTGTAATCCTCATAGTTCTGCTCTTCATAGACTGGCACCAGCCACCACATCGGGGTGCGCCCTGCGAGCCAGATCGCCGTGCGATAAAACTCATCGAGCAACAGGTAATGCTGGGTAGTGCCGCAGTCGTCAGAGCTGAGCTGCGAGTCGCGGTCCCCACGCTTGAAACGTTGCGGGTCGATCAGGAAAAAGTGCGCCTCTGCCCCCATAGTGGCGGCCCAGGCTTCAAGGGCCTGGCATTTCCTGCGCAGTTCGGCGATGGCCTCCGGCTCCAGTTCGCTGTCGTGACAGACCCATACGTCCATGTCGCTTTGTTCAGCCTGGGCCAGCGTACCGAGGCTGCCCATCAGGAACAGGCCGTGAATCGGCTGAGGAGCGTTACCACGCCGGACCTTGTAAGAGAAGGAGCGTGTCAGGCGTTGCGCTTCGGCCAGCGCCAGCGTGTCCGGTTCGTACTGCGAGACGCCAGCAGGCGTGCCACCGGAAACGTAACCGGGCAGCAGAGGGTGGTTGACGTGAAAGAACAGCGGCAGCAGGGTCAGAACGCTTTGCTGGCGGGTCGACATGCCTTTGAGGGCACGCGCATATCGCCCGTCATTGAGCGACAGGAAACGGTTGCGCAACTGGCTGAGAACCTTGCGGTCGATGCCCTCATCCAGGTCGGGGCGAATTTCAGGATTACGCGTCATCGCAACTCAAGGCATCTGGCCTGTGCAGGCGTGGAATTACTGAGCAAAGATGGCGGAGAAGGTTTGCAGCCGAGAGAAAAGGATTCAGTCGGGTTGTTATTCTGACGCCAGAATCCTGTATCGACCGGCGTTCAGATAAGTGAAGGGCCTGCCACGCTTTTTTGTGCGCAGGCCCTGCGCCTGTCAGGCAGCTTGTTTGGAAACGTTGAGGATGGTCAACAGTGATTGGGCATGTTGAGCGGCCTCAAGCCCGAGGCTGGTCAGATAACCGCCATCGACCTGGGTCGTCAGTCCTTTATCGAAGAGTCTTTTTGCTGCTGCAACGGCAGTGGGTGCCGCTACATGGTGGACTTTCAGGCCTTCCTGGGTGTTTCCCAGATTGAACAGTGCAAGGATTTCCAGTTCGGCAACCAACTCAGGGGTATACGACATAGGTACTCCAGACTTTTTGTAGTAGTACGACCTCGCCGGCTGGCGGGTGCGCTCTGGAATCGACGTGTCCAATCTGCGCTCGTCGGTTCTGGATGACCGTTGAAGCCGGTTTGGCGTGGCAGCCCCGGAGGATCATGCGGCAGCGGGGCATTTGCAGTGTAGTCAGCGTCTGGAGTGTTTGCAGCATATATCTTGCTGGCACGATCTGACCGCAAGGTTACTTTTCCGGGGGCAGATCGGGCAGGGCCCGCAGCGCTGCTTCGTACCATTGCGTATCGAACGGACGGTCCTGCTCCAGCAAGGCGTCGATTTCGATGGCCAGGACGTGCGCCATCATTTCGAGAATGTCTTCACGCTCGTACTTAACCAGGGTAAGCATGTTGAAAACAGCCTTGGCCGCTGGCGGATTACCGGATTCGATCTGGTTCTCGATGGCTTCGATCAGGGTCGAGGCGGCAAATTCTTCTTCGTCATTGTCGAGTGCGTCGTTCATGTTCATTCCTCTGGTAAGGCAGGCAGTCTAACCGGCGACCTGAAAACAACAAACCCCGGAGGTCCGGGGTTTGTCAGCACATTGGCAAAGATCAGTCAGCCGTCGGCTGGCCCATCGGTACAGGTTCCTTGCTGCGCCAGTGCGGCAGGGAGTTCCAGTAGCGCTCGCCCTTTTCATCGTCGTACATGCCTTCCCAGCGCGAGATGACCAGCACGGCCAGCGCGTTGCCGATCACATTCAGGGCCGTACGCGCCATGTCCATGATCCGGTCGACACCGGCAATAAACGCCAGGCCTTCCAGCGGGATACCGGCGCTGCCCAACGTTGCCAGCAGTACCACGAAGGAAACACCCGGCACACCCGCGATACCTTTGGACGTGACCATCAGGGTCAGAACCAGCATCAGCTGCGCGCCAATCGACAGGTCAATGCCGTACAACTGAGCGATGAAGATCGCTGCGATGCTCTGATAGAGCGTCGAGCCGTCGAGGTTGAACGAGTAGCCCGTCGGCACCACGAAGCTGCAGATCGCCTTCGGCGCGCCGTAGGCTTCCATTTTCTGGATCACGCGTGGCAGTACGGTTTCGGAGCTGGCGGTGGAGTAGGACAGAATCAGCTCGTCCTTGAAGATGCGCATCAGCCTGATCACCGAGAAGCCGAACGCCCGAGCGATCAGCCCCAGCACCACGAAGGCAAAGAAGGCGATGGCCACGTATACCAGAATCACCAGCTTGGCGAGCGGCAACAGGGAGGCGAAACCGAAGTTGGCGACGGTCACCGCAATCAGCGCGAACACGCCGATCGGCGCGTAGTTCATGATCATGTGCGTGACCTTGAACATGGTTTCCGAGACGCCCTGAAACAGCTTCACCAGAGGCTCACGGACCTCTGCCTGCAGGCTGGAAAGCCCGAGACCGAACAGCACCGAAAAGAAGATGATCGGCAGCATCTCGCCACGCGCCATGGCAGCAAAGATGTTGGACGGGATCAGGTTGAGAATGGTCGCGATAAACGCGTGATCATGCTGAACTTCGGCCGTTGTCTGCTGGTATTTGGAG
Source organism: Pseudomonas syringae group sp. 26L6 (assembly GCF_032587815.1). Lineage (NCBI taxonomy): Bacteria > Pseudomonadati > Pseudomonadota > Gammaproteobacteria > Pseudomonadales > Pseudomonadaceae > Pseudomonas > Pseudomonas syringae group sp. 26L6. The sequence continues at coordinate 157,025 of NZ_JAWHPJ010000031.1, read as the reverse complement.
ATATCCACCGTACCCAGCGTGCTCATGTCGATACCCGTGCCCGGATGGAACACATTGGCCAGCACCAGGCCCACCAGAATGGCGATGGTGGTCACGACTTCGAAATAGAGGATGGTCTTCAGACCGATGCGCCCCAGTTTCTTGGCGTCGCCCACACCCGCGATGCCTACAATCAGCGATGCGACAACGATAGGGATAACGATCATCTTGATCAGACGAATGAAGATATCGCCCGCAGGCTGCAGGAGATTGGTGATCCACCAGGCCTTCTCGGCGCTGAAATGGTTGAGCAGCGCACCCACCGCGATACCCAGTACCAGTCCGATAAGAATCTGCCAAGCCAGACTCAGCTTTGCCTTCTTCATATTATTACCCTTGTTCAAAGTGGCTTGGGCAAGTCCAAGACCGATGCGCCGAGCGTGCTTTTCAAAGCAGTTTCAGGGCAGGGGATCCCTTTGGAAATGTCCCGAGAAGGTCACCGCAGACGAGCATCCCGGCTCTGTAGCAGGCGAAAAAAGTCGCAACTATTCCCATGGCACGCGCATACGTCTAATGCCGTAAACGACTACCTCATGCTCAATCGGCATACAAATAAGCAGAAATGTGTTGATTTATGTCGCGAGGCGAGAGGGCGATTCGGCGCGAAGGTGGCTAAAACGTCGTCTTCGGCCTGATGGAGAGAAGCGGGTTTGCAGAAAGAAGATAGCGCTGCTGAATCGATTACTCGGCGCATTTAACAGATGTACGGTAGTGAAGTGCCCAGGCCAGCTTATCCGCAGACAAGCTCATGGCCTGAGCGATTGAGTCGAGTCGCCGCCCTGTCAGCCTTTTCCTTTGGTGCGGGTCATGTGCGGGCCGCTGTTTTTCTCCAGATACTCGATAATCATCCCGGCCACATCCTTGCTGGTGGTGACTTCAATGCCTTCCAGGCCAGGTGACGAGTTGACCTCCATCACCAGCGGGCCGTGATTGGAGCGCAGAATATCCACACCCGCCACACTCAAGCCCATGACCTTGGCTGCACGCAATGCAGTCATGCGTTCTTCCGGGGTGATCTTGATCAGGCTGGCACTGCCGCCACGGTGCAGGTTGGAGCGAAACTCGCCCGGTTTGGCCTGACGCTTCATCGAGGCGATGACCTTGTCACCGACAACGAAGCAGCGAATATCGGCACCGCCCGCTTCCTTGATGTACTCCTGCACCATGATGTCCTGCTTGAGACCCATGAAGGCTTCAATCACCGATTCGGCTGCCGTAGCGGTTTCGCACAGCACCACGCCAATCCCTTGAGTACCTTCAAGTACCTTGATGACCAGCGGCGCGCCGTTGACCATCTGGATCAGGTCGGGAATATCGTCAGGCGAGTGGGCAAAGCCTGTCACCGGCAAGCCGATGCCCCGACGTGACAGCAGTTGCAGCGAGCGCAACTTGTCGCGCGAGCGGGCAATGGCGACCGACTCATTGAGCGGAAATACGCCCATCATTTCAAACTGACGCAACACCGCACAGCCATAGAAAGTCACCGAGGCACCGATGCGCGGAATCACCGCATCGAAGCCCTCCAGAGGTTTGCCGCGGTAGTGGATCTGCGGCTTGTGGCTGGCGATGTTCATATAGGCGCGCAGGGTGTCGATCACCACCATCTCATGGCCACGCTCGATGCCAGCTTCGACCAGACGACGGGTGGAATACAGACGCGGATTACGCGAAAGCACAGCGATCTTCATGCAACACCTGAGGAAGTAGAGGCCGGGAACACCGGCTTGTCTTGTACGTAAGTTATGCCCGGATTGACCACCAGTTGGCCGTCGATCAGCGCTTTGGAACCCAGCAGCAGTCGATAACGCATCGACTTGCGGCAAGCCAGTGTGAATTCCACTGGCCAGATACGATCACCCAGGGCCAGCGTGGTGCGAATGACGTAACGCACCTGCGCGTGGCCGTTGGAGCTTTTAATGGTTTTCATGGCGACCAGTTGCGCCTCGCAGCGGCGATGCCGCAACTGAACCACAGTGCCCAGATGCGCGTTGAAGCGCACCCATTTCTGGCCATCGCGCTCAAAAGGTTCGATTTCGGTGGCATGCAGGCTTGACGTGCTCGCACCGGTATCGATTTTTGCCCGCAGGCCCGCCACCCCCAGGTCGGGAAGCGCTACCCACTCGCGCAGGCCGATGACTGTCAGATGGTCGAATGTTTTCAATGCAATTCCGTATGTCTCAAGACTTCTGCCAGACGTCAGGTGCTATCTGCGCCAGGGCTTTGAATGCAGGTTTGGCGAACAGATAGCCCTGCATCAGGAAAATGCCGCAATCGGCGAGAAAGTCCCGCTCCTCAACCTGCTCTATACCTTCGGCAATGAGCTTAATCCCCAAGTCCGAACACATTGTGACAACACCCCGAACAATAGCCTGACGCGCGCGATCACGATGAATGTCGCGAATCAGGTTCATGTCGAGCTTTATCAGGTCTGGCTGAAAGTCCGCGAGCAGCGTCAGTCCGGAATACCCGGCACCGAAATCATCGATGGCGGTCATGAAGCCGAACTCGCGATACTCGCGCAGAATATTGCTCAAGTGCCCGTTGTTATCCACATGCTCGCTTTCGATTGTTTCGAAAATCAAACGCTCGACAGGAAAGTCATGCTGCCTGGCGGCCTCCAGCGTGCTGCGGATACACAGCTCGGGACGATACACGGCGTTGGGCAAAAAGTTGATCGATAAACGCTCGTTCATGCCCAGTTTCGCGGCACCGGCGATGGCGGTGGTCCGACAGGCCTGATCGAAGCGGTAGCGGTTCTGGTCGTTGACCTGACTCAGAACGGACATCGCACCTTCGCCATTGGGGCCACGAACCAGCGCCTCGTGAGCGAAAATCGACTGGTCGTGAAGGTTCACGATCGGTTGATACGCGTAGTCAAACGAGAAATCCAGTTCCGGACTGCCCGTGCATCCCGCGCACCCTTTTCTGGGGGCGGTCAACGAAGTTGGAAAATCTGTCACGTCGCGCTCCATGTAGGGGTCGGGCAATGAAAAGGGGAATAGCTGTTTTTGACAAGCAAGGATCGGTTACTTCATGTTCGTGTGGGTATGTACACATCAGGCGAGCGACGCAGTCGCGTTTCCTGATGAGCCCGATAACGTTCAGACTGCTGCACTGATGAGGAATTCAAATGGCGCAAAAGCCGGAAGAAGATGACAAGGTCCGTCTGGATAAATGGCTGTGGGCCGCACGTTTTTTCAAAACACGCGCATTGGCCAAAGCAGCTATCGAAAGCGGCAAGGTGCACTGTCGCGGCGAACGTTGCAAGCCCGGCAAGGAGCCTCGTCCAGGCGACGAGTTTCAGATTCGCATGGGCTTCGATGAGCGCACGATAGTGGTCGAAGCGTTGTCCACCGTTCGCCGGGGTGCGCCTGAGGCGCAGACGCTGTATAGCGAGACACCGGACAGCATCGCCAAAAGAGAACGCGCGGCCGCTCAGCGCAAGGCTGGCAACCTGGGTGTAACTACCGACGGAAAGCCCACCAAGAAGCAACGCCGGGAGCTTTTTGGTTTCCGTGCCAGCCACAACAACGACTGAAAACAGCGCATGGCGGCTCCGGCGATCAGCCCGAACGGCCAACCCGCTTGGAAGCGCACCGGATAGCTCCTAAAATGCCGGTCAATCCGCATGGCCACGGCGCTTTCGAGTGCCGGACGGTGCTTGCTCAGCCGCGTGCCATCCACTGTCATTACTTCAGATACCTTCCCTATGCATGATTTACCGGACACCGATTTCACCCAGCGCTTCATCTTCGACGAAAGCGACGTTCGTGGAGAGCTGGTAGCCCTTGAACGCAGTTATGCCGAAGTACTCGCCAAGCACCCGTACCCGGAGCCGGTCGCGCAGTTGCTGGGAGAACTGATGGCTGCCGCCGCTCTGCTGGTCGGCACCCTCAAGTTCGACGGACTGCTGATTTTGCAGGCGCGCTCCAGCGGCGCTGTACCGCTGCTGATGGTCGAATGCTCCAGCGAACGTGAGCTGCGCGGTATCGCCCGCTATGACGAAACGCTCATCACGCCAGACGCGGGCCTGCAGGACCTGATGCCTGATGGTTCGCTGGCATTGACTGTCGACCCGCACAAGGGCAAGCGCTATCAGGGCGTTGTGGCGCTGGATGGCGTCGACCTGTCGGAAAGCCTCTCTAACTACTTCGTGATGTCCGAGCAGTTGGGCACCCGTTTCTGGCTCAAGGCTGACGGTCATCGCGCCCGCGGCCTGCTGCTGCAGCAACTGCCTGCCGCACAGATCACCGACCCGGAAGAGCGCGATGCCAGCTGGGAACATGTCATTACCCTCGCCAGCACCCTGACTGCCGAAGAAATGCTCGGCCTGGACAACCAGACCATTTTGCATCGCCTGTATCACGAAGACCCGGTGCGCCTGTTCGACGCTCAGCCAATCTGTTTCCGCTGCAGTTGCTCGCGCGAGCGCTCGGCCAACGCACTGGTCAGTCTTGGCCTGGAGGACGCGCAGCAACTGGTCATCGAGCACAACGGCAGCATCGAGATCGACTGTCAGTTCTGCAACGAGCGCTACCTGTTCGATGCCACTGACGTTGCACAGCTGTTTGCTGGCGGCGGTGTCGATTCGCCATCTGACACGCGCCATTGATCAACGCGTAAAGCCCCTCAGAATACGGTATGGGCCCTTGTAATGCTGTTCTGACAGGAGGGTCCTACCATTTCTGGGCATTTCTGGCATAATCCGGCCCACTTTTACGCTGTAGTAGTGGTTGTTTTTTTACTACAAAACCGTTTGGAGCACTCGGCTACAGGCCGACGGGGAACCTCATGACGCAAATCAACAACGCTGTGCACACCGATCTGAGCACCGACGAACTGGTCAAGGAAGCCCTTGCCCGTAACGAAGGCGTACTTTCCGACACTGGCGCACTGGTTGTGGAGACAGGCCATCGTACTGGCCGTTCGCCGGTCGATCGTTTCATTGTTGAAGAGCCGAGCACCCAGGACGCCATCGCCTGGGGCCCGATCAACCGCAAGTTTCCGGCCGAGAAATTCGACGCCTTGTGGAACCGTGTCGGTGCATACCTGGCCGAGCGCGAGCGCTTCGTTTCCCACGTTCATGTAGGCTCCGATCCTGCGCACTACCTGCCCGTCAAGATGACCACCGAAACTGCGTGGCACAACCTGTTCGGCCGTTGCCTGTTCATCAACCCTGAACAGTACAACCCGGCTGGCAAGGACGAGTGGGAAATCCAGAACGCGCCATGGTTCGTTTGCGACCCTGAGCGTGACGGCACCAACTCCGACGGCACCGTGATCATCAACTTCGCAGCCCGCAAGGTGCTGATCGCAGGCATGCGTTATGCCGGCGAAATGAAGAAAGCCATGTTCTCGGTGCAGAACTTCCTGCTCCCGGCTTCCGACGTTCTGCCGATGCACTGCGCAGCCAACATGGGCGAAGAGGGCGATGTAACCCTGTTCTTCGGCCTGTCCGGCACCGGCAAGACCACCCTGTCCGCCGATGAAAGCCGTTACCTGATCGGTGACGACGAGCACGGCTGGGGCGAAGGCGTGGTGTTCAACATCGAAGGCGGTTGCTATGCCAAGTGCATCGACCTGTCCGAGAAGAACGAGCCGGTCATCTGGAAAGCCATTCAGCACGGCGCCGTACTGGAAAACGTCGTACTCGATCCGGTCACCAAAAAAGCCGACTACGCCGACAGCAGCCTGACCCAGAACAGCCGTGCGGCCTACCCGCGTGAACTGATCGAAAAACGCGCACCGAAAAACCTCGGCGGCGAGCCAAACGCCGTGATCTTCCTGACCTGCGACCTGACCGGCGTCCTGCCACCGGTGTCGATCCTCAGTGAAGAACAGGCTGCCTACCACTTCCTGTCGGGTTACACCGCACTGGTCGGTTCGACCGAAATGGGTTCGGGTTCGGGCATCAAGTCCACCTTCTCCACCTGCTTCGGCGCCCCGTTCTTCCCGCGTCCGGCTGGCGAATACGCTGAATTGCTGATCAAGCGCATCCGCGGCTTCAAATCCAAGGTCTACCTGGTCAACACCGGCTGGACCGGCGGTGGCTACGGCGTCGGCAAGCGCTTCAACATCCCGACCACCCGTGGCGTGATCGCAGCCATCCAGAGCGGCGCACTGATCGGTGCAGAAACCGAGCACCTGGACACCATCAACCTCGACGTACCGAAATCGGTACCCGGCGTCGACACCGGCCTGCTCAACCCACGCAACACCTGGGCTGACAAAGCTGCCTACGACGAAGCCGCCAAGGCCCTGGCTGGCCTGTTCGTGGAGAACTTCAAGAAGTTCGACGTGAGCGACGCCATCAAGGCTGCGGGTCCGAAGTTGTAATTAGCGTCCTCTAAAAAAACCGCCTTCATCAGGCGGTTTTTTTTGGTCCTGGAATTGAGTACTTGATATAGAACCGTTCAGATTGCGACTCGACGATTGAATAGCGTCCGCACAACCTCCGTGTAAATATCAGCGTTGGCGTCAGTCATTTATTATCTTGCCTGTAGGTAGGGCCCGGCTTTATTACAAACTTCTTTACCAGAGCATTGAGTTCTTTACCGGGGTAGAGATCAAGGCACTTCAATAAATAAAACTTTACGCCCTTTACTTCAGAGTCAATCAGAGGGCTCGTACAGTCTCTGGCTAAATCCTTATCAATGAGCGCTTCCACTGCATCAGGGCTTCTCTAATATCCGTAATAAGCCCATTCGTATGAGGACCAAAATTATAGGGGAAGCCTTGCCCGAATCCACTCCAAGCGTGTAGGAGGCATAGTGATTGCGTGATCTTTCTGCTCCTTGTCGTCTTGATAGGTAATACTGCTTTCAGAAAACTTAAGCGGCTCATGTCCGGGCTGGCCGTCCCAAAAGATCCTATAGTATCTCCTGGCTAACAGCTCGCCTTGATCGTCGAAGATAGTCAGCCGGACCCTCTCCATGCCATCGCCATTAAAAAGACTGTTGTTGAGTCCGGCTCCGCAAATATTTATTATAAATTTCTCATTGTCGAAGTTTTTTGTGCCTCCGTTTAATTCTTTAGTGTGGTTGTAGCTCTGGCAGTCAGTATTGTCTAGCACGTTAAATGCAGTGGAGTAAATAACCAAAGCAATAAATATAAAAACAAAGAAGAAAAAAGACCTGAGGTACATTTTTCTTACATGGGCTCTGAGGGTTTGCATAATGTATCCAGCTTTATGATAATAGGCTTTTTTAGTTTATGTATTTCAGGTCTGCTGTAAATCATAAAATCGCCACCCCGACCATGCTTTTCTCTCCACTCACTATAAGAGCTATTGTACACAGGCCAGCAAACATCTTTTTCCATAAATTTTCTGACAATACCTGTTCTTTTATCTACTGGCTTGTCAATCTGGCCGCCAGGCAAATCGTCCCAATTGATTTTAGTTTCAGTTATAGGAGTATTACCCATATTAGTATGAATTTTCTTACCGTCAACAAGATCACTGACAACGGCAGAGTAGGAAAGAATCATGTCATTTTTGTTCCAGTGCCCTAGATATTGACTATTGCCATCATTTTTGTCGTTAAAGGAATAGTTATCTTTCAGGTAGGTATATACACTAGTAATGGTCGCCGTAGCTTCAGCGCAAAAAGTTTTGGTTCTGGCTGTATCGTCATATCTGTAAAATTTTTCCACAGCAACTTCAACCCTGCCAATAGCAGCATAGATATTAAAATTTCCTAGCGTGGCAGTGAGATCAGTTAAACTCATGCCGTCAAGAGTGTTACTTGTTGATATTGCCTGAAACTGAATTTGCCAGTCAATATGAAACTGCCTGATATCCCCTATCCAAGGAGACGTATCAAAGGAAAGATTTGCTGCCGAACTAGAATCATCGAATTTATTTTTTACATGCTTGAGGATTTTTTGTTTAGCACCTGCAATTGCTTTTTCAGAATGAATTTTTTCTTCAATTAATTCTTTAAATTTTTCTGCTACGCTTCCATACTTAAAAGCCCATTTTAATGTCACTGTTGTGTCATTAATGGGTTGAACTGAATTGGGTTGGTCATTGTAGATATGCTTAGGGCTAGCGAACCACCGTTTGGCGATCTTGGCAGCTGTCGGCCAACCTATTTTGTCCATGGCCAAAGGAATATCCTGAAGATCAAACTCTGGAAGCTTTTCCTTATCTTCCGCATCGCGCTCTCGCGTATAGGGCTTTGAGGGTTTAGTTTCCCCGGAGGATGGTTTATTATTTTTAACTTCAGTAAGCGATCTCTTACCTCCCGCTTCTGTTTGTTGCGCCATACGTTGCTCTTTACTGCGCTCTGTGGGCTTTAAGACTGCTTGACCAGGCGCGCAACGATTATAGGAGATTTTTTGCGGAGTATTGATGGGGACAGCCCCCTCTAGGCCATCATTTTCTTTCCATACTTTGCCACGAAAAATAGACCGTTTCATCGTGTAGTAAGGTATTTTCTTTACGTCAGCCATAAACCCGTTCCTTGGTAAAACAATAAAATCCCAAATCCGCTCAGCACCTCTCGCGCAGCGGCAGAACTGCCGGAGCAACGTAATGCAGATCTGCATTGTTTAGCCTGTGTACCCAAACCGTCAATTTCGCTGCGCACCGGAGTATCGATTCTCTCTCCATGTGACTCGATTAACATTGTGAGCCCGCACGTCCGCGACGTTTGACCACATGATGGATGGCCTAGCCTATGCCGTTCATGCGTCGAAAAATCTGCTCATATGGCTATCGCTTCGGCCACAGCGCATTAGGCCAGTGATCAGCTCAATCGCGGCGGTCGGGAGTTGTCCACGGCCGGGGTTGGAGGGGCAAGACTGAATGCCTGATTCAACGGCAACCGTCGTAACTGCGAGGTCGCCGGAGCCATGTTGTAATTAAACATCTCCGTGTCCGTCCCCACATACGGACCCCGTAAATGCTCATGGAAATGCCTCGACTTGTCGGGGCGTTTGCTTGTCTGGAATACTCATTTCTATTTGTGACGATGGCAAGGAGGTGGTTTGTGACAGCGACCGGAATTCAGGTACGTCGTTTTGTGCCGAACGATGAGCAAGGTGTGTCGGCATTGATCCTGCCCATCCAGCGTGAAGAATTCGGTATCCCCATCACCGCCGAGGATCAGCCTGATCTGAAGGCGATTCCCACGTTTTACCAGACCGGCACAGGTGATTTCTGGGTCGCGGTGCAAGGTGATCAGGTCGTCGGCAGCATCGCGCTCAAGGACATCGGCTCTGGGCAGGCAGCGCTGCGCAAGATGTTCGTTGCCGCGCCGTTTCGCGGCAAAGAGTTCTCGATTGCAGCCAGGCTGCTGGACTGCTTGATCAAGGAGTCCAGCAGCAGGGGCGTTACTGAGGTGTTCCTGGGCACGACCGACAAGTTTCATGCCGCGCATCGCTTCTACGAGAAGCACGGCTTTCGGGAGATCGAGAAAAAGGACCTGCCAGCGAGCTTTCCGCTGATTGCGGTGGACAGCAAGTTTTATACGTTGGCCCTGAGCCACGACTAATGAAATGGCCGTTTTGTCGGCGAGCGGCAATTCGGCAGGACGCCGACAGCAATACCGGGCACGCGAAACCGCGTGCTCCGTCGTAGGCGCTCAAGCCTCCTGAATATCTGACTGGCTTTTCAGCGCGTTGAAAATGTCCATGGCCGAGCTGTCGTCCGATGTGATGAGCGCGGCGTAATTGGCGGGGTATTGTGCTTTTTCTATGGGTGGCAGCTGGTCGTAGTGGGCGAGAAGCATGACCAGCGTTTGAGTACTTTTGCCGGTTTCGTTGTATTCGTCGGTATAGCGTTTACACATCGCCCTGTTCCAGTTTTCCTGTTGAACATGGTTTTCGGACGAAGCCGCGCTTCTCTCATTAATGGTGAAGTCGCCACTTTCGTCATACATAACCAACCTCAATTGATCCTGAGATAAGCCTGCGAACGGGTTGGTGCCTGATCCATTCTTGAACGAAGTCGCCTGCCTCGCTCTTTCGAGCCGCGCAGGGTCGTCCGTATCCGGAATCTCTGCGTCGTGCAGTTTCCTATTGGCGTGATAGCTGTTGCCTGCAATTTTGTCACTAATACTGTTTGCCAGAGACCTCAGGCTTTTGAAGTCAAGACTGCTGTCGCGAGCCTGAGCTCGTGCGGCACTACTACTTAATTGACTGGACAATGTCGAGAAGGTGGCACCGTCAATAGCAGATGCAGAGTCAAGTTCTTTCAGGCTGGAGTTTAAAGTCGTGGCGGAGGTGCTTTTCTCGACAGTCGTTAGTGCGGTTTTATGGGTGAGGTGTGTGAGGGATGTTGTATCAATCATGCTGCGTCCTCGCGGCAGAGGCCAATCCATGGCTTTATATTCACTCTTTATATCGGCCCAGCCAGACACCGCTTTAGTTTTCCGCTGAAAAGCGTGCGTATCAAAATGCGACACGCACGCTCCGGGGGCTTATTTCATGGTGAATTCAGCAGCCCACGCGTAGGTGGAGAGATTGGTGGCGCGAGACGTCGCCGCGCAGACTGCGCCGCCTTCAGAGTTTGCAGTCCGGTTCCATTTCGGCACCTTGGCCCCGCCTGCACCGGGAAGCTTTATGAAGGTGGTCGAGAATACGCAAACCTTGGAACCCATGACGTAGCGAACACTGGCGTAGCTGGTATCCGGCGAGAGAGTGCTTTGCACCGAGTAAACATTTGAATCTCCAATTTGGACTTTCGGAGCAATAGCCGTTCTGGCATTAAGCCGAGTCGACATTTCGTTGCGAGTGACCGGCTTATACTCCGCCACCTCCGTTCCAAGATTCTTGAACGTCACAGTAACCGGGGGTCCCGCTTGCGCCGTAACGCTGGTGTACAGTGTTGCAAAAGCAAGGGAAGCCAATAAGGTCTTGTTGGTTTTCATAGGGAATAATCCTTGAGTTAAATGAGTAATTTCATATTGATTTTGAATAAGGTAAACGCGAGACGAAACGGGGCAGCGGTCGTTCGTGCCCATACGGATCGTTCAGCTTATAGAGTGTCGCGGAGGGCTAGTAAGTCGTGCGCACAGTGAATGCGTCGGTCAGATAAAGTATCTCCAGTCAACATGATAGATAAAGGTTAAGCGATGCATAAAGCGCATGACTGCCTTGATGTGCTCGTCAGGAGCAAGTTTTAACTTTCTGAAATTAGTTATTGTTTTTTTAACACAAGCGACACGGAAGGCAAGTAGGAAACTTCTGATTCTTCGTGCATTGGCGAAAGAAATTTTTAATTCTTGTCTTTTAGCGCTGCATTGGATTAACTGCGCTGGCGAGAGCTAAACATGTAAGTATATTGCGCCCTGCAAGACTGAAGGGCGCGATAGCTTTCTTCACGTCACTGCATAAAACTTGCGCACATACCCCGTGCTGGTCCATTTGCAAGGCGCGCCCTGGGCGACGAATACGGTGTCGCCTGTGTTCACGGTCAGGCTAGGGCCGTTTTCCAGGCTCAACACTACGCTGCCTTCGATCAGGTTCATCAGCTCATGGATTTTGTGCGGGCGCGAGATGCGCTCGTAGGGTGTGGAGTCCCAGACGCCGATGCGCAAAGTGCTTGCGGTGTCTTCAAACAGGTTGTTGCTGCGGCACTGCGGCAGCGCGCTGATCATGATCGCCGGGTCTGGCGGTGAGGACGGTGTGAGCATGGCGAGGCGGTCCAGAGCGGTAATACCGGGTTTGTCGGGGCCATTGGCCTGAGTGGATACGCAGAACGCCCAGAGGCTGTCCGGTTGCGCTTCGATACGTACTTGCGTGCCACGACCGATCACGGCACTTTCGCCGGTGCTGATGGTGATGCTGCCGGTGCCAGAGGTCAGCGTGACGCTGCCGCGATGCATCACCAGCATTTCGGTGTAGGGGTAGGCCTCTATCGAGAGCGCCGTACCCAATTCAACGATGCCAGCCGCAATACCCTGTTCATCGACAAATGCCGTGCGGCGGCCACTGTCGAACGGGTCATGCGCATCAATGGGGCCGGTGGTGAATTCGGTATCTACCGGGCTGAGGTCAGCGCGGGCCAATAGCAGGACTGTGGGGTGGGGCATTGGGTTGGGCTCCTGGATGAGAATTTATGATTCATCGATGATCGTTCCAACGCGGTGCGCTTGGCGTTATACCCAACTCTTGTGGGAGCGGACCGGGCGACGCTTCGCTCGTTCGCGAAAGGGCCGGTATATTCTTCGAAAATATATCGCCTGAATTACCGTCTTCGCGAACAAGTTCGCTCCCACTGTAGGTTTCTGCCCAGCCTGCCACTGCGGTTTCAGCCCCGCTTTTAGAGCTCATCCGCACTTTTGTGTAACGCTGAGCGCAGAGCATTGGCACGATGATGTTTTTCCGGGCGATCAGCCGATCGCCTGGGTAATCAGCGCAAACTGGCGCACGCCCTGGCTGGCTTGCGGAACTGCGCCCATGCTCATGCAGGTCACGCTATCGACACGCTTGAGGCCGGCTTCGTCCAGCCAGTCGGCCAGGCCGCAGTCGGTCGGGATGTCGATGCGTACAAAGGCGTAAGGCACTTTGGCCAGCAGTTGCTCGATCATGTGCCTGGCCTGTTCCACCGTCTGGGCGACGACAGGGCCGATGCACAGGCCACGGCCGAACGGACGCAGCAGGGCAAAAGCCTGCAACTGGCCATCGCGTTCGATGCCGACTGCGTGCTCAAGGTTATTCAGCACATCGCCCAGCGTTACCGAACGGTCCATACCCGAACCGGCATTGGCCAGTTCCAGCACGCGAGCATGATCAGCCTCGCTCAGCGCACGACTGCTTTCCTGTGCTTTCAATGCGGTTGTGTCAGGCAGTTGTGCCTGCCCCTGACGCTGCTGGACCTCACCAAAACTGACGAAGCCCATTTTTTCGTACAGCGGGGCGCCGGCAAGTGTTGCATTGAGGATGGCGGTGCGTGGCGGCACGCAGCCGACAGCAAGCTCCATCAATTTGCGGCCAATGCCCTTGCCTTGATAGTCGTCGCTGACAATCACCAGACCAATCGTGGAAAACTCGCCCTGATGGCAGGCGAAGGCACTGCCGATCAAGCGGCCGTTGTGCACTGCAACAAAGCCTTGGGCGACCCGTTGCAGCATGGTCCAGTCTTCCAGTCGATGCGGCCACTTCAGGGCAATGGATAACTCATGAGCGTTACCGACATCGGCTGCGGTCATGGGGCGAAATTCAAAGTCGAGGCGTTGCTGAGCGAGCATGACGTGTCTCCGTCCAGAAGGATGCACCGGTAAATAAAAAGGCTGCGGCAGGCTTGCTGTATCCCACCTGCTGCGGGCGCTGACAAGAGGTCTGCAAGCATTCGGCAGATTCCACAAACCGCCGTTCGCCAGACCACAGTTACTGCTTAAATCGGGTGGGCACCCGGCAGCAAATGCTTGTGGTTTTTCTTCGGTTTCAGGCTCTTTATATAGCCGCCGGAATTTGCTGCTCGCAGATCACTGGCGCGGCGCAGTTTCTGCGGTGCAAACCCGCGTGTTTGAGCCCGAGCGCCCTGAAAAGGGTCAAAAAAGCGCCAAAAACCGGGGGCTGCCCAAGGCTGGAGCGCCCCGCAAAGTCTGCTGAGCGCGCACCTCAAAACGGTGGTTTCTATCAAGCAGCCATCACTTTTAACGCCATATGCTGATTTCACGGTGTTGTAATGAGGTTGTGCTGCAGCGTGCATCACCGCCCTTGGAAATGAGGCCGGATTGCTCGTCATGCCATGACCTCAACGAACTTTCAGGACCGCACACAATGAGCTTTCTTCGACCAAAATTCATTACGTTCGACTGCTACGGCACGTTGACCAATTTCCACATGGGCACCATGACGCGCGAGCTCTTCGCCGACCGCGTACCGGCCGAACAGATGGATCAGTTCGTCAAGGATTTTTCGGCGTATCGTCTGGATCAGGTCATGGGTGACTGGATGCCGTACGACGAAATTCTCAAGGTTGCACTGGCTCGCACCTGCAAGCGCTGGAACGTTGAATACCGCGAAGAAGGCCAGCTGTATTACGACGCCGTGCCGACCTGGGGCCCACACGCCGATGTGCCCGCCGGTCTGTCGAAAATCGCCGACAAGATCCCGTTGGTGATTTTCTCCAACGCCAGCGACAGCCAGATCATGTCCAACGTCGAAAAGCTCGGCGCGCCGTTCCACAAGGTGTTCACCGCTGACCAGGCCAAGGTCTACAAGCCACGTCTGGCTGCGTTCGAGTTCATGCTCGACAACCTGGGTTGCGGCCCGGAAGACATCTTGCATGTGTCTTCAAGCTTCCGTTACGACCTGTTTTCCGCACACGACATGAAAATCAAGAACAAGGCATTCGTGGCTCGCGGTCATGAACAGCCAGCCAACAGCTTCTACGAATACCACCAGATCCCGGACATTGGCGGGCTGGCCGGGCTGGTCGGCCTCTAAACCGGACAACTCGCGCAACACCGGCATTTTTTCAAGGTGCTCTTCTATGAGTGACAAGGGGAACAGAATGCGCAGTGAGTCTTACTGGCTCGATACGGCTCCAGACTTTACCGGCGCGCAGGACGGCGCAGTGGAGGGGCAGGCTGACGTTGTGGTGGTCGGTGGCGGTTTCACCGGTCTTGCGGCGGCGCGTGCATTGGCCTTGAAAGGTGCCAGCGTAGTGGTTCTGGAAGCTGGCCGGGTGATCGGCGAAGCGTCGGGCCGCAACGGCGGACAGTGCAATACCGGTGTGGCTCAGGACTACGCATCGTTGAGCGCGACCCTGGGGGCCGATCAGGCCCGCGAGTATTACAAGGCTTATGAAAGTGCGGTGCAGAGCGTGGTCACGGTGATCGAGCAGGAAAACATCGCCTGCGACATCAAGCTTAACGGCAAGCTCAAGCTGGCGGCCAAGCCAGGACATTACGAAGGACTGGCGCGTACCTGCGAGCTGATTCGTCGTGAGGTGGATGCCGACGTAGAGTTGCTGTCCGCAGAGGACGTGCGCGGCGAAATCGATTCAAACGAATTCCACGGCGGCCTTTTGCAGCGCAACGGTGTGCAGATGCACGTTGGCCGTTTCGGCCTGGGCCTGGCCGATGCGGCTGTGCGCCACGGCGCAAAGGTGTATCAGGGTGCCACGGTGAAGGACTGGAAAGCCAACCGTGGCGGCTTCGTAGTCAACACCTCGAAAGGCTCCATTCAGGCCGGGCAGGTGTTACTGGCGACCGGTGCCTGCCAGCACGGCGGGTTGGGCTGGTATCGCCGACGCATCGTGCCGGTCGGCAGTTTCGTCATCGTTACCGAAGTGTTGCCGCAGGCGCTGATTGACCAGCTGTTTCCCAACCAGCGCGCTTACGTGACCAGCCGTTTGATCGGCAACTATTTCCGTCTGACCCCGGACAACCGCCTGCTGTTCGGCGGGCGGGCACGCTTCGCCATGTCCAATAGCAGTTCCGATGCCAAGAGCGGCAAGGTGCTGCAAGCGGCGATGGTGCAGATGTTTCCGCAACTGGCGCACGTCAAGGTCGACTACTGCTGGGGCGGACTGGTGGACATGACGTCCGACCGTCTGCCGCGTGCAGGCGAACACAACGGCGTCTTCTACTCGATGGGCTACAGCGGCCATGGTGTGCAGATGTCGGTGCACATGGGGCGGGTGATGGCTGAGGTCATGGAAGGCAAGGCGTTGGCCAATCCCTGGAAAGACCTGAACTGGCCAGCCATTCCCGGCCACTTCGGCAAGCCGTGGTTTCTGCCGCTGGTAGGCGCGTATTACCGCTATCAGGACAGCCGCCACTGAGTTTTTGTTTAACCGTCGTGTGTGCTTGAAGGACGCTCCGGCCAACCGTGAGCAACTCGGAATTTCCCCTTTTCGACAGGTAGAACTGATATGGCTGACAAAAAAACCGACTCCCAGCTGATCACAGGCCAAGACAGCCTGCGTGTTTTCGAAGGTCTCAATCGTGGTCTGTCGCGGCGCGATGCGCTGCGTATGCTGGGTGTTGCAGGTGTGGTTGCGGCGGGCTCCACCAGCCTGTTCGGTGCAGCGGGCAAGGTTTTTGCCGATGACGCCGATGCGCCTGTCAAAGGCAAGCCAGGCGGGCGCATTCGTGTAGCGGGCATGTCCAGCTCCACCGCTGACACACTTGATCCGGCCAAAGGCGCGCTGTCTACCGACTACGTTCGCCATTTCATGTTCTACAACGGTCTGACCCGTTTCGACAGCCATCTGGTTCCGCACATGGAGCTGGCCGAAAAGATCGAAAGCGACAACGCCACGGTCTGGACCGTAACCCTGCGCCAGGGCGTGACCTTCCACAACGGCAAGGCATTGACCGCTGGCGACGTGGTGTTCTCCCTGTCGCGCCACAAGGACCCGGCCACCGGTTCTAAAGTCCTGCCGCTGATGGCGCAGTTTTCCGAGATCAAGGCCACCGGCCCGCTGGAAGTACAGATCACCCTCAGCTCGCCAAACGCCGAATTGCCATCGATCCTCGCGGTTTCGCACCTGCTGATCGTGCCCGAAGGCACCACTGATTTCAGCAAGGGCATCGGTACCGGCCCGTTCACCGTCAAGGAATTCAACCCTGGCGTGCGCTCGGTCAGTGCGCGCAACCCTAACTACTGGAAGCCAGGCCTGCCGTACCTGGACGAGATCGAATTCATTGCCATTGCCGACGAGCCGTCGCGGGTCAACGCGCTGCTGTCCGGCGACGTGCACATGATCAACGAGGTCAACCCGCGTTCGACCACACGCATCGCGGCCAGCGCCAAGCACCGCGTTGTGGATGCGCCGTCCGGCAACTACACCGACCTGATCATTCGCCAGGACCAGATGCCCGGCAAGAGCCCGGAATTCACCGAGGCCATGAAGTACCTGCTGGACCGTGAACAGGTCAAATCGGCTGTGTTCCGTGGCTATGCCCGCGTCGGTAACGACCACCCGATTGCGCCCGGCTCGCGCTACTTCAACGCTGACCTGCCGCAACGCGCCTATGACCCGGAAAAGGCCAAATTCCTGCTCAAGAAAGCCGGCATGGAAAAAATCACCATGGCCGTAGCGGCATCGCCTGCTGCGACCGGTTCGGTGGACATCGCCGTGCTGCTGCAACAGTCGGCCAAACAGGCCGGGCTGACGCTCAACGTCAACCGCCTGCCGAGCGATGGTTACTGGTCCAACCACTGGATGAAGCACCCGCTGAGCTTCGGCAACATCAACCCGCGACCGAACGCCGACGTGATCTTCTCGCAGTTCTTCCAGTCCTCGGCACCGTGGAACGAATCCGGCTGGAAAAACGATCAGTTCGACCAGTTGCTGCTGCTGGCCCGCGGGGAAACCGACGACGCCAAGCGCGCCAAAATGTACGGCGACATGCAGACCCTGGTAAGCCAGAACTGCGGCATCGGCATCCCCGTGTTCATCAGCAACATCGACGGCGTGGACAAGCGCGTTCAGGGCTATTCCAGCAACCCGCTGGGCGGCTTCATGGGCTACATGTTCAGCGAGCAGGTTTGGCTGGACGCGTAAATGCAACGCTGAACCGAGCAGGAGGATGCAGATGAATAGCAACACACTCTGGTTGATCGTGCAGCGCTTCGGCGCGGCGATCGTGACGTTGTTGATCGTTTCCATCGTGGTCTTCGCCATTACGGCGGTGTTGCCTGGAGACGCGGCACAACAGGCCCTTGGGCAATTCGCGACGCCTGAACAGGTCGCCGCATTGCGTACAAAACTGGGCCTGGATCAGCCAGGTGTGGTGCGTTATCTGCATTGGTTGACCAACCTGCTCGGCGGCAACTTCGGTGAGTCAGTGTCCAACGCGATGCCGGTGTCCGAGCTGATTGCCGGGCGCTTTCCGAAAACCCTGATGCTGTCGGCAACCACCGCGCTGGTCTCGGTACCGCTAGCGCTGGCACTGGGCATTGGCGCAGCGATGTACCGCGGCAGCCGCCTTGATGGGGCGCTGAGTTTCATCACGCTGACCCTGGTGGCGGTGCCCGAATTTCTGGTGGCAACCCTGGCGGTGCTGATTTTCGCCGTTAACCTGGGCTGGCTATCGGCGTTGTCGTATGGCGGTGACGTCAGCTCGCCGTGGCAATTCATGCGCACTTACGCGTTGCCGGTGATGACGCTGTGCTGCGTGATCGTGGCGCAAATGGCGCGTATGACCCGCGCTGCGGTCATCGACCAACTGGACAGCCCGTATGTGGAAATGGCCCGCCTCAAGGGCGTCAGCCCGGTGCGTATCGTGCTGCGCCACGCCTTGCCCAACGCTATCGGGCCCATCGTCAACGCGGTGGCGCTGAGCCTTTCCTACCTGCTGGGTGGGGTGGTTATCGTTGAAACCATCTTCAACTATCCCGGCATCGCCAGCCTGATGGTCGACGCTGTAACCAACCGTGACATGGCGTTGGTTCAAGGCTGCACCATGCTGTTCTGCTCCGCTTACCTGGGTCTGGTGCTGATGGCCGACCTGTGTGCAATTCTTTCCAATCCGAGGCTGAGAACCCAATGACTCAATTCATTGCGAAATCGACGCCTGAAGCGCCGGCACCGGTGCTGCGCAAAAAAGCGTCCCGCCCCACCTCATGGCTTGGCCTGCTGGGCGCAACGGTCTGCTTCATCTGGCTGATGGTCGCGCTGTTCGGTCCTTGGCTTGCGCCGCATGCTGTCGGCGAAGTAGTTTCCGACAACATGTTTGAAAACATGAGCGCGCTTTATCCGTTCGGCACTGATTACCTGGGCCGCGACATGCTCAGCCGGGTGCTGATCGGCGCGCGCTTCACGGTGGGCCTGGCGCTGATTTCGGCGGTGCTGGCCAGCGGCATCGGCACGCTTTGCGCGCTGTTGTCAGTGGTCGCGCCAAAATGGCTGGACGAAATCATCAGTCGCCTGATGGACGCGTTCATCTCGATCCCCAGCAAAATGCTGGCGCTGATCATGGTCTCGGCGTTCGGCTCGTCCGAGGTGCTGCTGATCTGTACGGCGGTATTGAGCTACACGCCGGGAGCGTTTCGTATCGCGCGCAGCCTGGCGGTGAATATCGAAGCGCTGGAATACGTGCAAGTGGCGCGCACACGCGGCGAGGGTCGTATCTACATTGCCTGCCGGGAAATTCTGCCGAACATGCTCAACCCGGTCATGACCGACCTGGGGCTGCGTTTTGGCTTCATCGTGTTACTGCTCAGCGGCATGAGCTTTCTGGGGCTTGGTGTGCAGCCGCCCGATGCCGACCTTGGCTCGCTGGTACGCGAGAACATCGGCGGACTGAGTCAAGGCGCGCCGGCCATCGTGATACCTGCGCTGGCCATCGGCACGCTGACCATCGGTGTCAACCTGTTCATCGACCGGCTCGCCTCACGGCGCGGTCGCCGCTCGGGAGGGCATTGAAAATGAGCCAGTTGATTCGTGTGCAAGACCTGCGCGTGGTTGCCGATGGCGATCAGGGCGAGCTGGAGATCGTCAAAGGCGTCAGCTTCGCGCTGGAAAAAGGCGAAGTGCTGGCGTTGATTGGCGAGTCCGGCTCGGGCAAGACGACTATTGCGCTGGCCCTGTTGGGGTATGCCAGACGCGGCTGCAAACTGGCCGGCGGTGTGGTTCAGGTGGGCGAGCACGACATGCTCAGCCTGCCCGAAAGCCAGTTGCAGGGCCTGCGCGGCAACCGTGTTTCCTACATTGCGCAAAGTGCCGCGGCGGCTTTCAACCCGGCAAAAAAACTTATTGATCAGGTTATCGAAGGCGCGCTGATTCATGGTCTGGGCAGTCGTGCAGACCTGCAAGCCAAGGCCGTAGAACTGTTCCGCGACCTGGCCTTGCCCAACCCGGAAAGCATCGGCCAGCGTTACCCGCATCAGGTTTCGGGCGGTCAGTTGCAGCGCGTGATGGCAGCCATGGCGCTGATCAGCGACCCTTTGCTGGTGATCCTCGACGAGCCGACCACGGCGCTGGACGTCACCACGCAGATCGACGTGCTGCGCGCCTTCAAGCGGGTGGTGCGCGAGCGCGGTGCGACGGCGGTCTATGTCTCCCACGACCTTGCCGTCGTGGCGCAGATGGCTGATCAGATCGTAGTGCTCAATGGCGGGCGGATTATCGAGCAGAGCAGCACTGCAGCGCTGCTCAAAGGCCCGGAAGACGCCTACACCCGCAGCCTGCTGGCAGCGGCGCGGCCCGACAAAGTACTGAAACCGGCCAGCGAAGTGGTCAAGGACAGCACGCTGTTGACCATCAAGGGCCTGACGGCGGGCTATGGCAAAAAGAACCTGCAAGGCATGCCGATGATTCGCGTGCTGGAAGACATCGACCTGACCATTCGCCGTGGCCAGGCCATTGGCGTGATCGGTGAGTCCGGCTCGGGCAAGTCGACCCTGGCCCGTGTGGTCGCCGGTCTTCTGGACCCGGCGCACGGCAGCCTGACATTCGACGGTGCCGACTTGTCCGGCACCTTGGCGGGACGCACCGAAGAGCAATTTCGGCGCATCCAGATGGTGTTCCAGAACGCCGACACCGCGCTCAACCCGATGCACAGCATCAGCGCAATTCTGGCGCGCCCGCTGAAGATGTATTTCGGCCTGAAGGGCAAAGCCCTGCGCGATCGCATCGACGAACTGATGGACCTGGTGCGCCTGCCCCGTGAACTGGCAGAGCGGCGCCCCAACGAACTGTCGGGCGGGCAGAAACAACGCGTCAACCTGGCCCGCGCGTTGGCGGCCAAGCCGGACCTGATCCTCTGTGATGAAGTGACCTCGGCGCTGGATACCGTGGTGGGCGCGTGCATCCTTGAACTGCTCGGCGAACTGCGCCGCAAGCTGGGTGTTTCCTACCTGTTCATCAGCCATGACATTTCCACCGTCCGCGCGTTGTGCGACGACATTGTGGTGATGTACAGCGGCCACAAGGTCGAAGAGGGCAGCCGCGAAGCGTTCAGCCGTGTGCCATTCCATCCGTACACCGACCTGCTGGTGCACTCAGTGCCAGAACTGCGTCAGGGCTGGCTGGAAACCTGTGGTGTGACCAGCGGCAAGCTGCCACCCATCAGCGCCCCGGCCAACAACCCCGAGCTGTGCACCTTTCTCAACCGTTGCCCGGCCCGTGTCGAAGGCCTGTGCAACAAGACTGCCCCGAGCCGTCGCATGATCGCAGGCGGCAGCGAAATCCTCTGCCATCGCGACAGCGACGAGCTGCAGGCCGTACAAGAAAACCTTAATCCTGTGACCGTGGGAGCCTACGCATGAGTGGCCGTTTTGTGAGACTGGGCGAACGTGATCGCCCGGTTGTGAGCCTGATGGTCGATGGCGCGCCCATAGAAGCATTGCAGGGCGACACCTTGATGGTGGCGTTGCTGACCCGCAAAGCCACGCTGCGCCAGTCCGAGTTCGACTCCGGACGTCGTGCCGGGTTTTGCCTGATGGGCGCCTGTCAGGATTGCTGGGTCTGGACCCGCAACGGCGAGCGCCTGCGCGCCTGCTCCAACGAAGTCCGCGACGGACTCGATATCGTCACCACCCAACCGGAGGCGAAATGGCCACTTCTTCACGGTTAGACGTTCAGAACCCTGCCAGCCCGAGAGTCGTCATCATTGGCGCTGGCCCAGCGGGCACCCGTTGCGCCGAAACCTTGCTGGCGGCGGGCATCAAACCGATTCTGATCGACGAAAACCGGCGCGACGGCGGGCAGATCTATCGCCGTCAGCCAGAAGGCTTCAAGCGCGATTATTCAGCGTTGTATGGCACCGAAGCAGCCAAGGCGCGTGACCTGCATGAAAGCTTTGATCGCCTGCGCGCGCAAATCGACTATCGCCCCGACACACTGGCCTGGAACCTCACGCACGGCGAGCTGTGCTGTGCCAGCCAGGGCGTGCATACCGTGGTGGAATACGACGCACTGATCCTGTGTGCCGGGGCCACCGACCGGCTTATGCCGATCAAGGGCTGGCAACTGGCAGGCACCTACAGCCTGGGCGGCTCACAGATCGCGCTCAAGTCGCAATCGGTGTCCATCGGCAGTCGCGTGGTGTTCATGGGCAGCGGACCGTTGCTTTATCTGGTCGCCAGCCAGTACGTCAAAGCCGGTGCCGATGTGGCCGCTGTGCTCGACACCTCGCCGTTCAGCAAGCGCATCGGCGCGATGCCCAAATTGCTCGCGCGCCCTGGCTTGCTGTTCAACGGCATGAAACTGCTGGCCCAGTTGTACAGCGCTAAAGTGCCGGTGCACTTGGGCGTGCAGCCCGAAGAAATTATCGGCAGCGAGCAGGACGGTGTGACCGGCGTGCGCGTGAAGCTCGCCAACGGTAACTCGCTGACCGTCGATTGCGATGCATTGGCGCTGGGTTATCACCTGCGCCCGGAAACTCAACTGGCTGACCTGGCCGGATGCCAACTGCGTTTCGACGACGCGTCCGGGCAATGGGTGCTGGCGGTCGACGAAGACGGTCGCACCTCGGTGAACGGCGTTTATGC
This sequence comes from Pseudomonas syringae group sp. 26L6, assembly GCF_032587815.1. Classification (NCBI taxonomy): domain Bacteria; kingdom Pseudomonadati; phylum Pseudomonadota; class Gammaproteobacteria; order Pseudomonadales; family Pseudomonadaceae; genus Pseudomonas; species Pseudomonas syringae group sp. 26L6. Next base: position 134,585 of record NZ_JAWHPJ010000031.1, on the reverse strand, counting down.
AGCGGGCGACGGCGCAAAAATCCGTGGTGCCGATGCTGCCGAACAGGCAGGGCGATTGGCGGCGATGGCGTTGCTGGACGATCTTGGCCGGCCTGTGGATAACTCGCGCCGCGAAGAGGTGCGCAAGAATCTGCAGGTCATGGACCGCTTCCGTGTCGGGCTGACCGAAGCGTTTCCCTGGCCTGCTGCCCAGGCAGCTGCGTTGCCCGATGAAGCGATTGTCTGCCGCTGCGAGATGATCAGCGCCGGTGAATTGCGCGGCGTGGTGCGTGAAAAAGGCGCATGCGAAGTCAACCGCGCCAAGGCTTTCAGTCGCGTTGGCATGGGCCGTTGCCAAGGCCGTTATTGCTCGCAGGCCGGTGCCGAAGTAATCGCTGCCCAGGCCGGTGTGCCGGTCGAGCAGGTCGGTCGTCAGCGCGGGCAGGCACCCGTGAAACCGCTGTCGATGCTGGTGGACGAGGTGGCCTCATGAAACAACCGAAAGTGGATGTGCTGATTGTCGGTGGCGGCTTCATGGGCTCGGCGTCGGCGTTCTTTATGCGTCAGCGCGGCAAGTCGGTGACGCTGCTGGAGCGCGACGTGATCGGCCAGTACGCCAGCGGCGTCAACTTCGGCAACGTGCGGCGCCAAGGCCGGCACCTCGGTCAGCTGGAACTGGCCAACCGCTCCAGAGCACTGTGGCAGCGGTTGCCTGAGCTGATCGGCGAAGACCTGGAGTTTCTGCCCAGCGGGCACATGCGCGTCTGCTATCGCGAGGATGAAATCGCTGAGCTGGAAGCTTATGCAGCGGCCCCGGAGGCCCGTGAGCTGGACCTGAAAATCTACAGCGGCAAGGCACTGCACGAGCGTTTCGGGTTTCTCGGGCCGGACGTAAAGGGCGGCTCCTACGCGCCTCACGATGGCCACGCCAACCCACGTCTGGCTGCACCGGCTTTTGCGCGCGCAGCGATTCGTGCCGGGGCGCGCATCGAAGAGCGTACCGAAGTGGCCCATGTGGAAAAGGTCGGTAACGAATTTGAAGTCACTACCACTGACGGGCGCATTTTCACTGCCGATCAATTATTGATCACCGCAGGTGCCTGGGGGCAAAAACTCTCCGCGCAGTTTGGCGAGCCCGTACCGCTGGAAACCAATGGCCCGCAGATGGCTGTGACCGAACCGGTGCCTTATGCGCTGCCGACCGTCATCGGCGTGTTCACCAAAATCCCTCACGAAGTGATCTACTTTCGGCAGATCGCACGTGGCAACATCGTCATCGGCGGTGGTTTTCGCAGCAAGCCGGACATGGTCAACCGCCGCGCCTACGTCGAGCCGCGCAGCATCATCAATCAGGTGCAGCAGATGCGTCGGCTGTTGCCCGGTGTCGGCAACCTGAACATCATCCGCGTGTGGAGCGGCATTGAAGGCTACACGCCGGACTCGCTGCCAGTGATGGGCCGCAGCGGTAAGGTCGATGGCCTGTTCTATGCATTTGCCTTCTGCGGTCACGGCTTCCAGCTCGGTCCGGGCGTGGGCGACGTGATGGCTGAACTGATCAGCACCGGCACCACCAGCACCTCGATCAGCCCGTTCGACATTCGCCGTTTTGAAATCGTTACCGAACAAGCGAGTAAAGCCTCATGAGCCCCCGCGCCCTGGAAATTCTCAAACGCCTGATCGCCTTCGACACCGTGTCGTCGGAGCCGAACATGGCACTGATCGAATACGTCCGTGAACTGCTGGCCAGCAAGGGCATCGAGTCGTTGATCGTCAAGGACGAGACCGGCAAGAAGGCCAACCTGTTCGCCAGCACCGGCCCGCGTGATGTGCCGGGTGTGCTGCTTTCCGGGCACACCGACGTGGTTCCTGCTGCTGGCCAGGCGTGGACGATGCCGCCATTTCAGGCGACCCTGCGCGACGGGCGCATCTACGGCCGTGGCACCTGCGACATGAAGGGTTTCATTGCCCTGGCCATCGACGCGATGCTCGATGCCGCGGACATGACCCTGATCCGTCCGCTGCAACTGGCGCTGTCCCACGATGAAGAGATCGGCTGTGTCGGCGTGCGGCGGCTGCTGGATGTGTTGCATCTGGCACCGGTACGCCCGTTCCTGTGCGTGGTTGGCGAGCCGACCCTGATGCAGTTCGCTGTCGGCCACAAGGGCAAGGCGTCCTATCGCACCTTCTGTCGAGGCCAGGAGGCACATTCCTCGCTGGCCCCAAGAGCGGTCAACGCGATTCACCTGGCCAGCGATTTCATCGCCGAGCTGCGCAAGAGCCAGAAGCAGATCGAACAGCAGGGCGCGCGTGACGAGGGTTACGACATTCCTTACAGCACCGTGCACATCGGCCGTATCGATGGCGGCAAGGCGCTGAACATTGTGCCCAACCTGTGCACCATGGAATTCGAATACCGCAACCTGCCGGGCGACAATCCCGACGTGCTGCTGGAGCAACTGCGCGAGCGCGCCGAAGTGCTGGTACGCGAGGCGAAACAATTGTCGGGCGTGGCCGCTATCGAAATCGAAGTGATGAACGAGTACCCGGCGCTGGAGACTCATCCGAGTGTGGAAGCAGTGCGCATGCTGCACGCATTTGCCGAACCGGGCACTCAGCACATCAAGGTCTCCTATGGCACTGAAGGCGGTCTGTTCGCCGGGCGGCTCAACGTGCCGGTGGTGGTGTGCGGGCCAGGCTCTATCGAGCAGGCACACAAGCCGGACGAGTTTATCGACGAGAGCCAGATGGACGCGGGCGAGCGGTTTCTGCGAACCCTGCTGGGCTCGTTGAAGCAGTAGAGGCTGCCGTCCGAGAGCAAATTTCAGCATCGGACGCTGCCGTTATCCTGCTTTCAGCATCCTGGACTGCGGCGCCTGCCTAGACTGGCAGGTATCCCGAAACAGGACTCGACCATGCTCAAGAATCAGTTGAAAGACTCCAGCTTGCTGGTAGACCGCGCCTACGTCGATGGGCAATGGATCAGCGCTGACGATGGTGCAACGCTGACCATCAGCGACCCGGCGACCGGCGAAACGATCGCGCAGGTTCCGGCCCTGAATGGCCCTGAAACCCGTCGCGCCATCGAAGCTGCGGATCGTGCCTGGCCCGCCTGGCGTGCACGTCCCGCTGCCGAGCGCGCGGCCCTGCTGGAGCGCTGGCATCAGGCGATGCTCGACAACGTCGAAGACCTGGCGCTGATCATGACCCTTGAGCAGGGCAAGCCGCTGAACGAATCACGCGGCGAGATCCGCTATGGTGCCAGCTTCGTCAAATGGTTCGCTGAAGAGGCGCGCCGCTCCTACGGTGAAACCATTCCCGCGCCCAGCACAGACCGCCGTTTGATGACTCTCAAGCAGCCGGTGGGTGTGTGCGCCGCAATCACCCCGTGGAATTTTCCCAACGCAATGATCACCCGCAAGTGCGCGCCAGCCTTGGCTGCCGGGTGCCCGATCATCGTCAAGCCATCGGACCTCACGCCTTTGTCGGCGCTGGCGCTGGCGGTATTGGCCGAACGCGTGGGTATTCCTGCCGGTGTGTTCAACGTCATTACCGGCATGCCCACAGGCATTGGCGAAGAACTGACCGGCAACCCGGTGGTGCGCAAGATTTCCTTTACCGGCTCGACCCCGGTCGGCCGCTTGCTGATGCGCCAGAGCGCCGAACACATCAAGCGTCTGAGCCTCGAACTGGGCGGCAACGCGCCCTTCATCGTGTTTGACGACGCGGACCTGGAACAGGCGGTGACGGGCATCATGCTCAGCAAATTCCGCAACGCCGGGCAGACCTGCGTGTGCGCCAACCGGATTCTGGTGCAAGACGGCATCTACGACCGTTTTGCTGCACGGCTGGTAGAGGAAGTGAGCAAACTCAAGGTCGGCAACGGCCTGGAAGAGGGCGTGACCATTGGCCCGCTGATCAACCCGGCGGCAGTCAGCAAGGTTACCCGGCACATTGATGATGCGCTGAGCCAGGGCGCGAAGTTGCTGCATGGCGGCCGTCCCGATGGCACCAGTCAATTCGTCCAGCCAACGGTATTGGGCGAAACCCATGCGGGCATGCTGCTGGCCAACGAAGAAACCTTCGGGCCTGTTGCGCCACTGATGCGCTTCACCGACGAAGCCGAAGCGCTGGCACTCGCCAACGCCACGCCTTATGGCCTTGGCGCGTACTACTTCACCCAGGACCTGCGTCGCTCATGGCGTTTCGGCGAGGCGCTGGAGTTCGGCATGGTCGGCCTCAATACCGGCATCATCTCCATGGAAGTCGCCCCGTTCGGTGGCGTCAAACAATCCGGCCTTGGCCGCGAGGGCTCCAGCTACGGCCTGGATGAATACCTGGAAGTGAAGGCGTTTCATGTGGGGGGGTTGTAACAGCGCAGTGCGAGGACGCTCCGCGTCACAGATCTGCGCCGCGCTGCTGGCTCAAGATCGGACGCGGAGCGTCGGCACGATAGTTGAGATTATCGTTCCTCACGCTCCAGCGTGGGAATGCAGGTCGTGACGCTCCGCGTCACAAATCCACAGAGCACAGCACGCTCAAGATCGGACGCGGAGCGTCCAGAACTGCATTCCCACGCGGAGCGTGGGGAACGATAATCCAACGCATCAGTAACCCTGGCCCCGATCCACCTGCCCCTGCATCGCTTCACCACGCTCAAAGCGGCGAATGTTATCGAGCAGGCCAGGAAAGGCGCTTTCCGGTTGGGTCATGGCCGCGACATGCGGTGTCAGCATGATCTTCGGGTGTTGCCAGAACGGATGATCAGCCGGTGCCGGTTCCTGTTGCAGTACATCCAGCACCGCAGCGCTCAATTGGCCGCTGTCCAGTGCTTCAAGCAGGTCCGCTTCCACCAGATGCCCGCCACGGCCCATGTTGATCAGTGCGGCACCTTGGGGCAGGCGCTCGAAAAGCTGGCGATTGAGGATGCCTTCGGTTTGCCCGGTCAGCGGCAACACACACAGCAGAATGTCGCACTGACCAAGAAACGCACTCAGCTGTCCTTCACCCGCATAACACGTCACGCCTTCTACCTGATGCTCGCTACGCGCCCAGCCCGACAGCTCGAAACCGAATGGTTTTAGGGTCGACAGAATATGCTGCGCCTGCAAGCCCAGCCCCATCACACCCACGCGACGCTTGTGCGCCGGTACCAGCGGATGAGCTTTCCAGACGCCCTCGACCTGCTGCTGCCGATAACGCAGCATTTCCCGGTGCAGGCTCAGTACCGCCAAAGACGCGTACTGACACATCCCGTGACTGATGCCGGGGTCCAGCAGACGAACCACCGGCAAGGACTCGGGAATACGGCTCAGGTCCAGTTGATCGACGCCCGCAGACAAGGCGAACAGCACCTTCAGGTTGGGCAGCAGCTCCTGTAGATCGTCAGGTGCCAGCCAGGCCCCCAAATAGTGGATATCGGCCGGGTCACCGATATCCGGCCACACACGCCATTCAATGTCCGGCGCATGCTCGGCAAACAGGACACGCCAGCGTTCGGCGCGTGCGGGGTCAGCTTTGTAGAGCAGGGCGGGCATGGGCTTTTCCTGAGTGTGAAAGTGGAGCCCCATGATGCCGCAAGTCGGAAGCAGGATCTGTCGAAACAGCCTTTTGCAGAGCACCGGCATGACTGAAAAGCAGCGTTGCCCGGCAGATTGCGTGGTGCTCGCAAGGCATGAAGGAATCTGCCGTTTGCGAGGCGAAAAACAGTTGATCTGGACATCTGAGAGGGCAAGTTCGGCGTAGATCATTTCGCTGAACGCTTAACCTGAACAGCATCGCAGCCACCCCGTCGGCTGCCAGGCCCACGACAGGTAAAACCATGAACAGCAAAGTCGACGAAACACCTCATCTGCTCCGCCAGCGCGATCAGTTCGTGCCGCGAGGCATTGTCACGGCCCACCCGCTGGTCATCGACCGCGCGCAGGGTTCTGAACTGTGGGACGTCGATGGCAAGCGCTATCTGGATTTCGTCGGCGGTATCGGCGTGTTGAACATCGGCCACAACCACCCCAACGTGGTCGCGGCGATTCAGGCGCAACTGACCAAGGTCACCCACGCCTGCTTCCAGGTGGCGTCCTATCAGCCCTATCTGGATCTGGCCAAACGCCTGAGCCATCTCATCGCGGGCCAGAGCGGCATCGATCACAAGGCCGTGCTTTTCACATCTGGCGCCGAAGCGGTCGAAAACGCGGTGAAAATCGCCCGCGCTCACACCAATCGCCCGGCAGTTATCTCGTTCCGCGGCGGTTTTCATGGCCGTACGCTGCTTGGCACTACGCTGACCGGCATGAGCCAGCCGTACAAACAGAATTTCGGCCCGATGGCCCCCGAAGTGTTCCACACGCCGTACCCGAACGAGTATCGCGGCGTGACCAGCGAAGTCGCGCTGGCGGCGTTGCACGAGCTGTTGGCCACCCAGGTCGCACCGGAGCGTGTGGCGGCGATTCTGATCGAGCCGATGCAGGGCGATGGCGGCTTCCTGACTGCGCCGGTGGAGTTCATGAAGGCCTTGCGTGCGCTGACCGAGCAACATGGCATCGTGCTGATTGTCGACGAAATCCAGTCCGGTTTCGGGCGTACCGGCAAATGGTTCGGTTTCGAGCATTCGGGTATCCAGCCTGATCTGGTGACGGTTGCCAAGAGCCTCGCGGGCGGCATGCCGCTGTCAGGCGTGGTCGGTCGTGCCGAGATCATGGATGCACCGCTTCCGGGCGGTCTGGGTGGCACTTATGGTGGTAATGCGCTGTCCTGCGCCGCCGCACTGGCGGTGATCGACACATACGAGCAGGACAATCTGCTCGCGCGTGGCGAGCAGCTGGGCCAACATTTGCGTGCCGGTCTGCTCAAGCTCAAGGACCGTTACACCTGCATCGGCGACGTGCGCGGCACCGGCTTCATGCTCGCCATGGAACTGGTCAAGAACGACGCCGCACGTAGCCCGGACGCTGATCTCAATCAGAAGATCATTGATCAGGCACGCATTGGCGGCCTGTTGGTGATCAAGTGTGGTGTGTACCGCAACGTGTTGCGTTTCCTCGCACCGCTGGTCACCACAGAGCAGCAGATCGATGAAGCACTGACCATTCTCGATGCCGCCTTGGCACGAGTATTGAAGTCCAGCTGAGCGTAGACGTGGTCGCGGTTGTCGCGAGACGCTGCGACCACCAGCGCTGGGGATCATTGTTGAATGGAGACGTTGCCTGCCATGGGGCTTATTGATTACCGCGCACTGCTGATCGATTGTGATGAGGTTCTGGTGGACCGTGATTCGGGTGTCTGGGCGGCGTTGCAGCCGTTGCTGGAAAACGGTCTGAACACACCGGATAAAGACTCGGTCCTGACCGAATTCGATGATGTTGTGCGCACGCTCTATCCGCGCTTCGACGAACTGGGTTTCAGCGGCCTGCTGTGCTTCGCGCACCGGCAACTGGCCGAGCGCCTTGGCATCAAGGCCAGTTGGGAAGAAGGCATGACCTTTGCCCGTTCCGTACCGAACTGGACGCTGTTCGAGGATGCACCCGGCGCGATGCTCTACCTGCGCAAATTCTATCGGCTGCTGGTGTACGCCGACCGGGACCTGCAGGATCGCGGCATCCTGTGCGAACGGCTGGGGCTTGAACCTGACAGCCTGCTGTCCCTGACCACTCACCCGCTGGACAATCCGGACTGGCTCGCCGGGATGGATCTGGAACCGCGTGAAACGCTTCTTGTGTCTCGCCCGCCCGCCTCGGCGCTTGGCACCGGTGGGCTGTGCCTGGTCCGCCGCAGCCGTGAGCAACACCGTCAGCCATGCACCGCCGACCTGTGCATCAACAGCATGGCCGATCTGGTCGCTCAGCATCAGCTGTCTTTACGGCGCTGATTTTGCTAGAAGGTAGGCACCGTGAATGGCAATACAAGAGGTAGGTAATGGAAGGCTTGGTCAAACTGGATCGGATTGATATCAATATCCTGGTAGAACTCCAGAAAGACGGGCGCATGACCAACGTCAGCCTGGCCGACGCCGTCGGGCTTTCCGCAAGCCCTTGCCTGCAGCGCGTCAAACGTCTTGAGTCGGCAGGTTACATTTCCAGTTACAAGGCGCACCTTAATCTGGCAAAAATCACCGAATCGGTAACCGTATTCACGGAAATCTCCCTCAGCGACCACAAGCGTGAAGACTTCGCCAAATTCGAAGCCAACATCCGCCACGTTGACGAAGTCCTGGAGTGCCACCTGATCAGCGGCGGCTACGACTACCTGGTGCGCTTCATGACCCGCAGCATTCAGCACTATCAGGAAGTGATCGAAGAGCTGCTGGACAAGAACATCGGCATCTCCAAGTACTTCAGCTACATCGTCATCAAATCCCCGGTCATGAAAGACGGCGTGCCACTGCGCAAACTGTTGCGCCATTGAAACGGCGTAAAGAAATTTCACTGCGTGGATGTGTGGTTCAAACCCATACCGCATCCCACAGTGGATAGTCTCCTATCTTCTTGACCAGTCCTGCGCGTAGCGGGTTTGCGACGATATAGCGAGCCAGACCGACCATGTCCTGTTCGTTGCGCACAGCCTGGTCGTGATACCCGGACTGCCATAAGGTGTCGGGATGTGCTCTGATTTTTCCGATGGCTATTGAACTGCGTGCTTTAAGTTGTTGAATCAACATGGGCAGATCATTCTTTTTGAGCTCAAAAAGCCAGTGAAAGTGGTCAGGCATTACGACCCAGGCAAGCGACTTGACCAGTTCCTGCTCTTCGCATCGTCTCAGCTCTCGAACCAGCAAGCGTCCGAGACGAACATCGGCGAATACCGGTTCGCGTCCTCGTGTAACTGAAGTCACCATATATATCTGGCCTATTGCGGAATATCGGCCTGTACGTAAACGTTTTGACGCAGAGTACACGTGCATTCCCTTGCTCCTAAAATCACTTCACCGGTGAACTTTAGTGTGTGGCACGTGGAGCAGCTGAGTAATGCTTTACAGCATGTAATTTCAATGAATCATTCGGTGTTTGATGATCAGCCTTCGTGGACAAGTCCACTCCCACAGGAGTGCATGGGTGCATGGGTGCATGGGTGCATGGTGACAGGATTACAGGATTACAGGAGTGCAGGAGTGCAGGAGTGCAGGATTACAGGAGTGCATGGTCACAGAATCACAGGAGTCCAGGAGTCCAGGAGTCCAGGAGTCCAGGAGTCCAGGAGTCCAGGAGTCCAGGAGTCCATGGTCCCAGAATCACAGGAGTCCAGGAGTCCAGGAGTCCATGGTCACAGAATCACAGGAGT
>NZ_JAWHPJ010000031.1:0-125304 GCF_032587815.1 Pseudomonas syringae group sp. 26L6 | reverse complement strand
CATGGTCACAGAATCACAGGAGTCCAGGAGTCCAGGAGTCCAGGAGTCCAGGAGTCCAGGAGTCCAGGAGTCCAGGAGTCCAGGAGTCCAGGAGTCCAGGAGTCCAGGAGTCCAGGAGTCCAGGAGTCCATGGTCACAGAATCACAGGAGTGCAGGAGTGCAGGACCAGGATCACCGATTGATGTGGTGGGAGCGGACTTGTCCGCGAAGAGGTCCGGCCTGCTAACAACGGACGCCCGCTCCATCATCGCGCCCCAACACCGGGTAAATAATCCATTTCTGGATTTATGGCACGAGGCCACCATCCAGCTGGCACGTTGGCCGGGGTTTTGCTCGTGCAGATCTGAAAACCGACAGGGCCCTCTGTCGCCATGGATTTCAAAAGGATGTGTTCGATGCCCGTAGCCCCTCGTTTCCTGGACCATTACCGCAAGGCCGACCGGATCATGCTGGGTCTGATCTGGCTGTTGTTCATCTACGCGCTCGGGTTGGCGTTCTGGTTTGATACGTTCACCCAGGCAGTCGTGGTCGGTGGCGGCACTGCGGTGGTGCTGACCGGGCTGTATCGTGCCATCGGCGGCACCCGATTGATGCGCTGCTGTGTGGGTGTAGGCCTGATGGTCATGGCCGCATTGCATATCAATCAGGCGCACGGGCTGATCGAAATACATTTCGGCATCTTCGTCTTCCTCGCCGTGCTGACCTTCTACCGCGACTGGCTGCCGATTCTGGTCGCTGCCGTCACCATTGCCATCCACCATGTCGGTTTCCACGCTCTGCAGCATGCAGGCTTCCCGGTTTACGTCATGCACCACGGCGGCGGTTGGAGCATGGTGATGGTGCATGCGGTGTACGTCGTCGTAGAAAGCGCGATTCTGGTCTATCTGGCCGTGCAGAATCAGGCTGAAGCGGTCGAGAATCAGGACATGCTCGATCGAATGCTGGCCACCACCAACCAGTTTTCGCCCAATAGCCAGACCAGCGAGCGTTCGGCCAAACGCGTGCCGCTGGCGCAACGTTTCGAGCAGTTTCTGGAGCAGATCACCAGCCTTGTCGACGGCGTGGTGCGCGACACACGCGGGCTCGGCGAGCTGGGTCATGACCTTGCCAAGGCCAGCGGTACGCTGGAAACCGGAGCACAGCATCAACTCAGCGAGATCGCCCGCATGACTGGCGCGATGCAGCGCATGGGTGATGCCATGAACGATATCTCCAGCCATGTTGCGCAAGCCGTGCAGCGTGCCGGTGATGCAAGCGATCAGGTGGCTCACGGACGCGACAGCGTCGACCGTGCGCAGAGCGAAATCACTCAGCTTGCCGCGCGCATCAACACCACCGATGAAACCGTGCAGGCACTCGCCAACCAGTCAGAGCAGATCGGCAAGGTGCTGGACGTGATCGGCAGTATTGCCGAGCAGACCAACCTGCTGGCGCTGAACGCAGCGATTGAAGCTGCACGAGCCGGAGAGCAGGGCCGGGGCTTTGCCGTGGTGGCCGACGAGGTGCGCAATCTGGCGCAACGCACAGCATCGTCGACCAAGGAAATCCAGACCATCATTGAAGACCTGCAAAGGGGCAGCCGTCAGGCCGCTACAGCCATGAACGACAGCCTGCAAGGCGTCGGGCGTTGTGTGGAAAACAGCCAGCGCGCGTCGGAATCCCTGCGTGCAGTCGGCGAAGGTATCGGTCATATCACCCAGCTTAACGGCCTGATTGCCACGACCACTGAACAGCAGTCCACCGTCAGCCGGGAAATCGCCGATCAATTACGTTCGGTGCAGACCATCGCCGAGCACACCGCCGCCAATATCGGTGTGCTGGCGACCAGCAGCCAGAGCCTGTCGCCGCTGGCCATACGCCTGGAGGCGCTGGGCCAGAGTTTCCACAACTAGCTTTCGTACCTGGCTTTCAAATTCAGGCTCAGGCAAACACCAGCCCCGAAGAACGCAGCAGTTCCTGAGTATAGGCCTGCTGCGGCGCGGCGAAGATCTCGCGGGACGGGCCTTGTTCGACCACCTTGCCGTCCTTGATCACAATCAGGTCATGCGCCAGCGCATGGACAACCGCCAGGTCATGGCTGATGAACAGGTACGTCAGGCCATGACGGATTTGCAGGTCACGCAGCAGGGCGACGATCTGTTTCTGCACCGTACGGTCGAGCGCTGACGTCGGCTCGTCGAGCAGGATCAGATCCGGCTCAAGCACCAGCGCCCGGGCGATGGAAATGCGCTGGCGCTGACCGCCGGAAAACTCGTGCGGGTAACGATGCCGGGTTGCCGGATCCAGCCCGACTTCCTGCAACACCCGGATCACCGTCTGCTCACGCTCTTTCGGCGTGCCGATATTGTGCGTCACCAACCCCTCGGCGATGATCTGCTCCACGGTCATGCGCGGGCTGAGGCTACCGAACGGGTCCTGAAACACCACCTGCAACTGACGACGCAACGGGCGCATCAGGTGCTGGCTGTGCAGGCTCAGCTCCTTGGTGCCGAAACGGATGCTGCCCTCTGAATCGACAAGACGCAAAATCGCCTGGCCCAGGGTCGATTTGCCCGAGCCGGACTCGCCGACAATCCCGAGTGTCTTGCCCTTGAGCAGCTCGAAACTCACCCCATCCACCGCCTTCACATACTGCGGCTCGCGCTTGAACCAGGCTTTGCCCAGCGGAAACCAGACTTTCAGGTCCTGCACCGACAACAGCGTGTTGCTGTGCGTGGACGGCACCGGCTCGCCGTCTGGTTCTGCGTTGATCAGCAAGCGGCTGTAAGGATGCTGCGGATTGTCGAACAGCGTCTGGCAATCGGCCTGCTCGACGATTTCGCCCTCACGCATCACGCAGACCCGCTGGGCGATGCGCCGCACCAGATTGAGGTCGTGGCTGATCAGCAGCAGCGACATGTTCAGCCGCCGCTGCAAGGATTTGAGCAACTCCAGAATCTTCACCTGCACGGTCACGTCCAGCGCGGTGGTCGGCTCGTCGGCGATCAGCAAGTCGGGCTCGTTAGCCAGTGCCATAGCAATCATGATGCGCTGGCGCTGCCCACCCGACAGTTGATGCGGATATGCCTTGAGACGTGACAGCGGGTCGCGGATGCCGACCAGTTCCAGCAGCTCCAGGGTGCGGCTCAGCGCGGCCTTGCCTTTGAGGCCCTTGTGAGTGACGAGAATTTCGCCGATCTGCTTTTCGACCGTGTGCAGCGGGTTCAGCGAGCTCATGGGCTCCTGAAAAATCATCGCCACACGGTTGCCACGCAGGCTGCGCAATTGCTTGTCGCTGGCAGTAACCAGGTCGAGCCCGTCATAGCGAATCGAGCCCTGGGTGCTGACGGTTTTGGCCGGCAACAGACGCAGAATCGAATGCGCAGTGACCGACTTGCCCGAGCCGGATTCGCCGACCAGCGCCAGGCATTCGCCACGGCGGATGTCGAGGCTGACGCCATGCACCACTTCATGGCCGTTGAAGGCGACCCGCAGGTCGCGAATTTCAATCAGGTTGTCTTGCATGTCAGCTCCGAGGATCAAACGCGTCGCGGCAGGCTTCGCCGATGAACACCAACAGAGAAAGGATCAGAGCCAGCGCTACGAACGCGGTCAGCCCCAGCCAGGGCGCTTGCAGGTTGCGCTTGGCCTCGCCGATCAGTTCGCCCAGCGAAGCGCTGCCAGCGGGCATGCCGAAGCCGAGAAAGTCCAGCGCGGTCAGAGTAGCGATGGCACCGGTGATGATGAACGGCAGGTACGTCAGGGTGCTGGTCATCGCGTTGGGCAGAATGTGCCGCCACATCAGCGCGGCATCGGTCAGGCCCAGTGCGCGGGCGGCTTTCACGTATTCAAGATTACGCCCGCGCAAAAACTCGGCACGCACCACGTCCACCAGCGACAGCCAGGAGAACAGCGCCATGATGCCCAGCAACCACCAGAAACTCGGTGACACAAAGCCGGACAGAATGATCAGCAGGTACAGCACCGGCAGCCCCGACCATATTTCCTGAATGCGCTGGCCGATCAGGTCGGTCATGCCGCCGTAGTAACCCTGAATGGCCCCGGCGCAGACGCCGATCACCGTGCTGATCGCGGTCAGCAGCAGCGCGAACAGGATGGAAATCCGCGCGCCGAACAGCACACGTGCCAGCACGTCACGGGCCTGCTCGTCAGTGCCCAGCCAGTTGGTGCCGTCGGGCGGGCTGGGCGAGGGCGCGTCCAGGTCATAGTTGATGGTGTCGTAGCTGAACGGGATCGGCGCGAACAGCATCCAGCCGTTTTTGGCGGCGATCAGCTTGCGCACGTAGTCGCTTGAATAGTCCGGTTCGAAGGGCAGTTCGCCGCCGAAATCGGTTTCCATGTAGGTGCGCAACACCGGGTAATACATCTGCCCGTCGTAGCTGACCAGCAGCGGCTTGTCGTTGGCGATCAGCTCGCCGCACAGGCAGACCAGCATCAGGCCGATGAAGATCCACAGCGACCACCAACCACGCCGGTTGGCCTTGAACAGGTCGAAGCGGCGCCGGGTCTGGGGAGAGAATTCGAACATCAGGCGCTCCTCGCGGAAAAGTCGATGCGTGGGTCGACCAGCGTGTAACACAGGTCACCGATCAGTTTGATCAGCAGGCCGAACAGCGTGAACAGGAACAGCGTGCCGAACACGATGGGGTAGTCCCGCGAGACCGCCGCCTCGTAACTCATGCGCCCCAGCCCATCGAGGCCGAAGATGGTTTCGATCAGCAGCGAGCCGGCGAAAAACACTTCGATCAACGCCTGCGGAATGCCCGCGATGACCAGCAGCATGGCGTTGCGAAACACATGGCCGTACAGCACACGATGCTCGGTCAGGCCCTTGGCGCGTGCCGTGACCACGTACTGACGGCTGATTTCGTTGAGGAAGCTGTTCTTGGTGAGGATGGTCAGCGTGGCGAACCCGCCGATTACCAGCGAGCTGACCGGCAACACCAGGTGCCACAGATAGTCTTTCACCTTGCCCCAGGTGCTCAGGCTGTCGAAGTTCTCCGAGAACAAACCCTGCGCCGGAAACCAGCTCAGGTAGCTGCCTCCGGCGAACACCACAATCAGCAGAATGGCGAACAGAAACGCGGGCGTGGCGTAGCCGATGATCACCAGCGTGCTGCTCCAGACATCAAACGCACTGCCATGCCGCACCGCTTTGCGAATGCCGAGCGGGATGGAAATCAGGTAGGTGATCAGCGTCGCCCAAAGCCCGAGTGACAGCGACACCGGAAGCTTCTGGGCAATCAGTTCGGTGACCGGCGCGCCGCGGAAGAAGCTGGTGCCGAAGTCCAGCTGTGCGTAATTCTTGAGCATCAGCCAGAGTCGTTCGTGCATCGGTTTGTCGAAACCGTAGTGTTCCTTGATCTGCTCGATCAGCGCCGGGTCGAGCCCGCGCGTGCTGCGGCTGGCGGTGCCGCTTGCGGCTACTTCGCCCCCGCCGCCCCCCAAACCGTTGGGGCTGAAGCCCTGAATGCGCGCGATGGCCTGCTCGACCGGTCCGCCGGGGGCGGCCTGCACGATCAGGAAGTTGACGATCAAAATGGCCAGCAGCGTGGGAATGATCAGCAGCAGGCGTCGAATCACATAAGCCAGCATTTCAATACTCCTTGGCAGCGGCGGGCTTGCCGGTCAATGCAGCAGCCTGAGCGTTGGTCAGCGGGGTCGGGCTGATCTGCCACCAGGTTTCAAGGCCAACGTCATAGGTCGGTGCCACATCAGGCATGCCGAAACGGTTGGCGAACACCAGTGGCGTGCCCTTGGAGTAGTAGTTGGGAATCATGTAGTAGCCCCATTGCAGGACCCGGTCCAGCGCCCGCGCGTAGAGCACCATATCGTTGCGCGTATTGGCGCTCACCAGCCCATCGATCAGCGTATCCACCGCAGGATTGCGCAGCACCATGGCGTTGGAGCTGCCCACTTCGGTGGCGCTTTGCGAGCCGTACAGGTTGTACAGCTCACGGCCAGGGGAAATGATCGGATTACCGTTTTTCGGCAGGCTGACCACGATCATGTCGTAGTCCCGCGCATTGAGCCGGTTGATGTACTGCGCCGAATCGATGCGCAGGAAATCCAGGGTGATGCCGATCTGCGCCAGCGTGCGCTTGAAGGGCAGAATCAGGCGATCGAAACCACCCTGACCATCGAGAAAGCTGAACACCATCGGCTCGCCAGCGGCGTTCACCAGCTTGTTGTTCTTCGGGTGCCAGCCCGCCTCGGCGAGCAGCTTGAGGGCCTGCAACTGCTTGTCACGGATGTAACCGCTGCCGTCGGTTTTCGGCGGCTGATACACCGTGGTGAACACCTCGTCAGGCACCTGGCCGCGCAAGGGTTCGAGAATCTTCAGCTCGGCCGGGGTCGGCAGCTCGGTGGCGGCCATGTCGCTTTTCGGAAAGTAGCTTTGTTCGCGCACGTAGAAATTGCGCATGACCCGGCGGTTGATCCAGTCGAAATCCCACAGCAATGACAGCGCCTCACGCACGCGGCGGTCCTTGAAGATCGGGTTGTCCAGATTGAACACAAAACCTTGCGCGGCGACCGGACGTTGCCGGGCGAGAATGCGCTTTTGCAGACGCCCGTCGTCGATTGCCGGGCCGCTGTAGCCGACCACAAAGCCGGAGGAGGAGAACTCTCGGTTGTAGTCGAACATCCCGGCCTGCAGCAGCTGGCGGGCGATTTCCGTGTCGCCGTAGTAGTTCACGGTGAGCGTGTCGAAGTTGTAAAGGCCACGGCTGACTGGCAGGTCCTTGCCCCACCAGTCCTTGACCCGTTCAAAGACCACGCTGCGCCCGGCATCGACCTTGGCGACCCGGTAGGGCCCGTTGCCCAGCGGTGGCTCGAAACCGCCGCCGTTGGCGAAGTCGCGGGTCTTCCACCAGTGCTCGGGCAGAATGTGCAGGCTGGCAATATCCAGCGCCAGCATGCGGTTGAGGTTGTTCTTGAAGTCGAAGCGAATCTGCAGCGGCCCTTCGATGGTCACCTGTTTGACGTCGGCGAACATGGGGCGATAGCTGAAGCTGGCCTTGGTGGTCATCAGCTCGAAGGTGTAGCGCACGTCTTCTGCGGTGACGGGCTTGCCGTCCTCGAAGCGCGCCTTGGGGTTGAGGAAAAAACGAATCCACAGACCGTTCGGGTCCATCTCCATCTTTTCCGCGATCAATCCATAAACGGTGTACGGCTCATCCAGTGAGCGATAGGCCAATGGTGAGTAAACCCAGGTATCGACCTGCACCACATTGATACCCTGATCGACATAAGGGTTGAGGTAGTTGAACTGGCCGATTTCTTCCGCCGAACGGGTCAGTGAACCGCCTTTGGGGGCGTTCGGGTTGACGTAGTCAAAGTGCTGGAAGCCAGCCGGGTATTTCGGTGCCTCGCCATAGACGGTCAAGGCGTGAGTCGGGGCGGCCTGAGCGACCTGCCAGCAACTGCACAGCGCAACACCCAGAATCAGGCGCCGCAGAAAACGGGTATGACGCAACATGATGGGGCTTTCCTCGTACGCACTGAATGACGATGAGTCGCGAAAAAGCCCCCGGCCGGGGAAGGTGGATGAAACCTGGGCCGGAGGGGGCGAGCTCGCAATCTGACGTGGCCCAAGGAGCGTGTATGGGTCACGTCGTCACACTCAGAAGTGGTAAGTCGCGCGTGCGAACAGGGTGCGGCCCAGCGGGTCGGCGTAACGAGGGTCGTAGCCGGACTGGAAGTTGTAGGCCTGGTTGGAGAACGGCGGGTTGCGGTCGAACATGTTGCGCACACCGGCGTCGATATCCAGCACCTTGTCGAAGGTATGACCCACCGACATGTCCCACAACGCATACGACGCGACGCGCGCATTGGTGGTGCGGTCGTAGTCGTTGTAGCCGCTGGTGAAGCGGTTGGTGATGGAAGCGCGGGTATCGCCCAGTGCCCAGGTGCCGGTCAGCACGTGTTTCCAGCGCGAGATCACGCCGTCGCCCTGGAAGTCGCCGACCTTGTCGGTGTACGGGCCGTCGATGATGTTCTGGAAGTCATAACGCGTCACATAAGTGCCGGTCATGCCCAGACCGAACTGACCATAAGGCGTGTTCGGAAAGCGATAGTCGAGGGTTACGTCGACACCGCTGGTCTTGACGATGCCCAGGTTGGCGTTGCCGGTCACGATGTTGGCAATCGAACCATCAGCAGCGCGCACGTAACGGTCGGCGTAGGTGTTGGGGTCATCGAACACGGTCGACTCGGGGAACGACTGAATCTGGTTGGAAATGTGAATCCACCAGAAATCCAGGCCCATCGACAGGTTGTTGACCGGCTGATAGACGAAGCCCAGGGTCATGTTGCGGGCTTTTTCCGGGGCCAGCTCGGTATTGCCGCCACTGTTGTTGAGGAACTGCTGCGCGCAATCGCGACCCGCGTTACCGCCGGGTTGCACGGTGCCACCGGCACAGAGTACCGGGTCGTTGTAGTAGCCCTGGGTGTAGCTAAGGCTGCGCGGCGCATAGAGTTCATACAGCGACGGCGCACGGAAGCCTTCACTGTAGGCACCACGCACCACCAGTTGCTTGAACGGCTGGTAGCGGAACGAATATTTCGGGTTGGTGGTGCTGCCGAAGTCGCTGTATTTATCGTGACGAACAGCAGCGGTCAGCTCCAGGCTGTCCAGTACCGGTACGTTCAGTTCGGCGTATTCGGCTTTGACACTGCGGTCGCCTTCTACGCTGCCGGCTGCGTCCAGACCCAAGCTGCTGATGTCGTTAACGAAGGGATCAAAGTCCTGATGCATCTTCTCCTTGCGGTATTCGCCACCGAGCGCCAGACCGGACGGGCCCGCGCCGAACCAGTCGCCGATTTCCCGGCTGATGCGCGCATCCAGCCCGGCCACACGGCCCACAGCGCTGGAGTACTGACCGTGGTATTCGCTGGCATCGATCAGCGCCTGCCCTTGTGCCGTCTGCGGGCCGAACGGGTTGAGGACGCCATTGGCAAGGCCGTTCAGCATCGCCGAGTCGCTGACAAAGCCGCTGGTCACTGAGGACAGTACCTTGTTCTGGTTGTACGAAGCGCCGACGTTATAGTCCCAGCCACCTACCAGACCGTCGAAATTCAGCAGAAAGCGCTGGCTGGTGTTCTGGTCACTTGAACCTCGTGCGCCCGCTGCCGTTTCGCGCCATGCGGTGCTGACCGGCTGTGTCGGGTCGAGGGTGAAATCGGTCGGTGCCGGGGTAATGCCGTTGCCGGGATAGAACGGCGACGAAGCGTCAAGCGACAGCCCGGTCAGCGGTGCCGGACCGATGCCGGTGTGGTTGTTGTTGCGAGCCCAGAAGTATTCGAGGCTGACGTTGTGATCATCGGCCAGCTTGCCGGTGGCCTTGCCGAAGAATGAGGTTTTCTCGGTCTGCGGGATCAGGTCGATGTATTCGCGGGTGCTGAACCGGCAGATGCCGTTGCTGGCAACCAGGTTAGGACCGCTGCAGTTTCTGCCCAGCGGGTTGGCGGAGTTGTCGCCCTGATAATAGTTGGCCGGGTAGGCCGTACCGGAAGTCTGGTTGAGCCCGCGTCCCGGCCGGTAATCCCGCGTGAACGAGCGGTCGTTGGCGTCCAGATTCTGCTGCTTGTTGTAGTTGACCACGCCCATGACGTTGAAGCGGTCTTCTTCCAGATCACCGAAGCCCCAGCTGGCGCTCATGTCCTTGGTCGCACCGCCGCCACTGGCAGTCGGCGTCTCGCCACCCAGCGTCAGGGTGCCGTCAGTCAGGGACTTTTTGGTGATGAAGTTGATCACACCGCCGATGGCGTCTGTGCCGTACAGCGCCGAGGCGCCATCACGCAGCACTTCCACGCGGTCGATGGCGGCGAACGGAATCATGTTCAGGTCGATGGCGCTGCCGTTGGGCGTGCCCACACCGGAAATCGCGTTGTTGGCCAGACGCCGGCCATTGAGCAGCACAAGCGTTTTGTTCGCACCGATGCCGCGCATGTCGGCGAAAGAGGCGCCGCCGGTGCTGGCACCGATCGAGCCCGCGCTGTTCTGGATCGACTGGCTGCCGGTAATGCGCTGGACCATTTCCTGGGTGGTGGTCACGCCCTGTTTCTTCAAGTCGTCAGCGCGCAGGATGGTAATTGGCACTGCGGTTTCGGCATCGACCCGGCGGATCGCCGAACCGGTCACTTCTACACGTTGCAGCTGGGTCGTGGCAGGCACAACCGCTGCGCTGGTGGACACGGCCGAGCCGCTTGTGTCCGCGTCGACGGCGTCTGCCGCCTGGGCACCGCTCATGCCCATGGCCAATGCACAAAGCAGGGCACGTGGATGACGCCGGACCGCGAGGGCCAGTGGTTTGAGGGTGCAACCGGGAAGATTCATCAGCATGGTTAGTTCCGACTTGGTCCAGACGTTATTGAAATGGCCTTGTGAGCCCTCTGTTCCCGACGCGGTTGTGCCGAGCGGGAGTTCCACTTCTTCTTTTTCCAGCAAGCCGCTCCCCTCCAGAGGCTTTTCAGCCCACGGACAACCGCATTTACGGGGGTCGGGTCAAACGGCTTCGCGCGGCGAAGCCGTCAAATCACCTGAGGGTCATTTCGCCGTCATGACGGATATCTTCGTAATGCCCGAACGCTCGATGGACGCCATGGCCTTGGCCACCTGGCCATAATTCACGGCGGTATCGGCCTGCAACTGGACGCGGATTTCCGGGTCCTTGGCCTTTTCGTCCTGCAGGCTTTTTTCCAGCAGTTCCGGGGCGATTTCCGATTTGGCGAGGTAGAACTTGCCGTCCTGATCGACGCTGACCACCACCGGGTTTTTCTTCTCGGCAGGGGCGACCGCATCAGTCTTGGGCAGGTTGACCTTGATCGCGTTGGTCATCAGCGGCGTGGTGACGATGAACACCACCAGCAGTACGAGCATCACATCCACCAACGGCGTGACGTTCATTTCGCTGAGTACTTCATCGCTGTCCTGAGTGGAGAAAGACATTAGCTGGCCTCCCGAACGGCATGGCCATTCTTGCTGGCGATGGGCTGACGGGTGACCGCGAAGGCGCTGCGCTGGGCGAGGGCGTCGAAGTCGTGGGCGAAGTCATCCATGTCGGCCACGGCGAGCTTGAGGCGGCGCAGGAAGAAGTTGTAGATCAACACTGCTGGCACGGCTACGGCGATACCCACGCCGGTGGCGACCAGCGCATGGCCGATAGGACCGGCGACCGCTTCCAGGCTGGCCGAGCCGGTCACGCCGATGCTTTGCAGTGCTTCCATGATCCCCCAGACCGTACCGAACAGGCCGATGAAGGGCGCGGTGCTACCGATACTGGCGAGAATTGCCTGACCACTTTCCAGTGCGCGGCGCTCTTTTTGTATCTGCTGGCGCAGGTTGCGCTCCAGGCGGTCCGAGCGGTTGATGGTGTGCGCCAGTTGTTGCGTAGTGCGCGGCGACTCATCGACCGCCATGGCTTCGAAGCCGCTGTTGGCGATACGCGCCAGCGCTCCAGGATATTGTGCAGAGTGCTCGGCGGCGGTCAGCAGGTCCGGCGCGCTCCAGAACGCCTTGGTGAACTGTTTGTTCTGCGATTTCTGACGCACGTACTGCGCCGACTTGATCAGCAACAGTGCCCAACTCAATACGGAAAACAGAATCAATGCCCAGAGCACGGCCGGGACAATCATGGAAGAGAGCGATGCGTTCATGGTTTAAACCTCACCAGCTTTAATAATTGAAGTGTCGGTTGTCAGGTGCCGGATCATTCCGGCAACTTGAAGTCGATGGTCTGCGTCGCGAAGCCTTCTATCGGCGTGTCACCGCGTTTGGCCGGAATGAACTTCCAGTTGCGCACGGCCTCAACGGCGGCTTCGTCCAATACCGGTTTGCCGCTGGATTTGGTCACCTCGACAGCGCCAGCGCGGCCGTTTGGCAGCACCTTGATGCGCAGAATCACGCGACCTTCCCAACTGCGGCGCAAGGCCAGCCCCGGGTATTCCGGCGGCGGGTTGCCCAGGCTGGCGAGCCCGGATACG
This sequence comes from Pseudomonas syringae group sp. 26L6, assembly GCF_032587815.1. Classification (NCBI taxonomy): domain Bacteria; kingdom Pseudomonadati; phylum Pseudomonadota; class Gammaproteobacteria; order Pseudomonadales; family Pseudomonadaceae; genus Pseudomonas; species Pseudomonas syringae group sp. 26L6. The sequence continues at coordinate 113,319 of NZ_JAWHPJ010000031.1, read as the reverse complement.
GCAGCGCTTTCCTTGGCTGGCGCAGGTGGCGCAGCAGGTGCCGGAGGTGCGGGCGCAGGTGCGGGCGGCGCAGGCGGGCTGGGCGCGGCAGCAGGCGTTGGCGCAGGTGGCGTCGGCTTTTTCACCGGCTCGACTTTCTTGACCGGCTTGGGCTTCTCGACCTTTGGCTTCTCCACCGGTTTTGGCGGCGGCTCTACCGCGTCCGGGTCCTCGACCGGTTGTTCCGGCTCGGGTGGTGGCGGCGGAGGTGGCGGAGGTGGCGGCTCGGGCGGCGGCGGTTCCGGGGCGGGAGGTGTCGGGCTGGTCAGCTCAATAGTCATTTCCGGAACTTGTGGTGCAACTTCCGGCAGGTCTGGCTGGGCAGTTTGCATGTACCACCAGATCACGCCATGGATAAGTACTGACGCAGCAATCAACACCATTACTTGTGGCTTGTTAAGGCCACCCGGTCGTGACGTATTGGCGCTGAAAGGAATGCCCTGCCACGCCGTCGAAGTGTCATCGGGCGAGGGAGAGGGAACCGCTTTCATTATTACCGCATCATTCATTAACGCTCCCTCGGGTAGTTAAAGGGCAATAAAAATCCGTTCGAATATTTTTGTGAATATTCGACTGAGGGCGGCCTGCACACTGTTTATATGCAGCGCACCGCGGTGCCTGCGCGCGGCAGGCTTAAACAGGGAAAAGCGGTGTACATCAGGGCGCTGGCATTGCTGATCCTTGCTTCTTATCGTCATGTACGGGGACGTACAGCGATGTTCCTGAATGCTTACATTGCAACCGCTGTGCCAGAAAGCCCACGCAGGGACCGTTGATTCAGAGCGGGTGTCGCATTCATGTAACTATTTATCGAATCCCGATTTCATGGACTTCGAAGGTATTCAAATGAAGGACTCCTTAAACAAAACAGCAGACAAATTCGTACCCTCTGCTGTGCCAGACGCGTTCGAAACTCGTGACCTGCTAGTCACTTTCCTGAATGCACCAATACTGTGTAACGAGGATCAAGTTGGTGCGCTAGTTACTCAAGACTTCATAAAGGACTGCTCCATGTGGGTCCGTGTTTATATGATCAGTAACCGTTAAAGGGAAAAAAGCCATCGCACGAATGATGGCCAAATGAAACCACCTCAAATAAAGTGTCGGACAATCTTTATATGTGGGTCGCCCGTTAATTAAAAAACAGGGGGGGTTATCCTTATTGCGCGCACAGTTCTGCAAGGCCCTGATTAATCGTCAGAACATTCAAGGGCACACGCAAAATGACTTACGTCCAGACGTGCAGAGCCGTCGAAAAACAACATGCAGATCTGGATAACGCGAAGGCGACCGGGCAGGCACCGTTCAAGGCAGGCAATGCCTCAGGGGTAAGCAGCCAGCGTAACGGTGGTCTGACACAAGACTGATAGAGCACGGCTAGATTCCTTTCCTAGTGAGGAGAAAGACTTGTGGTCTGCCCTCCTGCACTGTTTGTGGACGCTCTGGCGTCCGTTAACTGCACTTTGGTGCGTGTAGGCACCCCTTGAATGCAGCGTGCACCAATGGTTTATGGCACGACCGTTCCACTTGAAAGAACTGTGCCAATTTGTGTCTTTTTGTATCTGGAGGGGTACATTTTATTTAGCGGCACGCTGCAAATGGCGAGCTACAAGGCAGCAGCTTTGGCGGGAAGGGAAGAAATGGCAGCAAGCCGCCCGCTGAAAGGGCGGCTTGAGAGGCGTTGCAAATTACCAGAACGCAGCAGGTGCGCTGAGCGCCTTGCTGAATACCTCAATGGCACGCTCGACGTCTGCCTGCGTGGTGTAGCGGCCAAGGCTGACACGCACGCTGGCCAGAGCCTTGGCTGAATCCATCCCCAGAGCGAGCAGCACATGCGAGGGTGCATTGCTGGCCGAGTTGCATGCGGATGTAGAAGACAATGCCAGGCTGTGGGATAGCTGCGAGCTGGTGAAGCCACTGCGGGTGATGCACAGGTTCAGGGTGTGCGGGATACGTTGTTGCGGACAGCCGTTGAGCTGCACATCCGGCAGGCTCAGCAGGCCTTCGCGCAGGTGGCGACTCAGCTCTTCGATACGGCGGTTTTCAGTTTCGGCCTGGCTGATCGCCAACGCAAAGGCTGTACCCATGCCGACGATCTGATGGGTGGCCAAGGTGCCCGAACGAAAGCCGCCTTCATGTCCGCCGCCGTGGATCTGCGCTTTCAGCAACGAATGCGCGCGTGGGCCCACGTACAGCGCGCCAATGCCCTTGGGGCCGTAGGCCTTGTGCGCCGAGAACGACATAAGGTCGACGGCCAGACTCGCCAGATCGACCTTCACCTTGCCGACTCCCTGCGCAGCGTCCACATGAAACAGCGCGCCGTGCTCGCGCACCAAGGCGCCAATGCAGGCGATATCGGTCAGCGTGCCCAGCTCGTTGTTCACCAGCATCAGTGATACCAGCAGCGTGTCTTCGCGCAGGGCAGCCTGAACCGCCTGCGGCTGGATCAGGCCCTGGGCGTCCGGTTTCAGCCAAGTGACGGGAAAGCCCTGACGCTCCAGCGTGCTGACGGTATCGAGCACTGCTTTGTGCTCCAGAACACTGGTAATGATGTGCCGACGCTGCGCGCTGCTGTCGTGAGCGATGCCCTTGATCGCCAGGTTGTTGGACTCCGTGGCACCTGAGGTCCAGACGATGGTGTCGGCAGACGCACCCACCGCATCGGCCACCTGACACCGTGCCTGCTCTACAGCCTGCCGCGCAACCTGCCCGTAACCGTGCCCGCTGGATGCCGGGTTACCAAAATGACCTTCGCGGCCCATACAGGCAACCATGGCTTCAATCACCTGTTCATCGACAGGCGTGGTAGCGGCGTAATCCAGGTAGAGCGCAGAGGTGGTCATGGGCAATTCACTTTTGTAATCGAGTCAGAATCAAGGGCTGGCGGTACAAGGCCGATTGCTTGAAAGATTACTGATGCGCACGCGAAAATTTTTTGATATTTACACGGATACGAGCAGCCAAAGCGAAAAAATATTCGCTTACGCTTGGATTTTTAAGATTAAAAATTCTAGGATGCTGCTTCAGGCGCAGAATCGCAGCCAGACACCCATCGTTCCTCACGCTCCACGTGGGAATGCAGTTCTGGACGCTCCGCGTCCAATCCGAGGATGCAAGGGGCTGCACCGTTGGGTGACGCAGAGCGTCACGAAATGCATGCCAACGCGGAGCATTGGCACGATAGTCATGCTGCTTCAGGCGCAGAATCGCAGCCAGACACCATCGTTCCTCACGCTCCGCGTGGGAATGCAGTTCTGGACGCTCCGCGTCCACTCCGAGGATGCAAGGGGCTGCACCGTTGGGTGACGCAGAGCGTCACGACAGGCATTCCCACGCGGAGCGTGAGGAACGATCAGTGTAGAGCGACTAACGCAGGAAACCGCTAATGGACAAATTCGACCGGGCAATTCTCGACATCCTGCAAACCGACTGCACTCGCTCGGTGGCGGACATCGCCGAGCGCATCGGCCTGGGCAGCACCGCGTGCTGGCGACGCATCCAGAAGCTAGAAGAGGCCGGCATCATCGACCGCCGGGTTGCCCTGCTCAATCCGCAACGTCTGAACGTGTCGGTCAGCGTCTTTGCAGCCATCCGCACCAACCAGCACAACGCCACCTGGCTCGAACAGTTCCACGCTGCCGTCGGCGAACTGCCTGAAGTGGTCGAGTGCTACCGCATGGCAGGCGACACCGACTACATGCTGCGCATCGTCGTGGCTGACATCGCAGGGTACGACGCGGTGTACAAACAACTGATCAGCATCCCCGGGATCAGCGACGTAAGCTCCAGCTTCGCCATGGAACAGATCAAGTTCACCACCGGCCTGCCATTGCAATACGCATCGTTTGGCGGCTGAGCGTAGCCACGCTCATCGATTGAATCGAACCCTCAGCCCAATGCCACGTCCACTTTCTTTGGCAAACGAAAAAGGTGGCTGACATGACAACCGATCACATACTCACAAACAGCGTGCCCAAAGAAGACCCCGCCAGCCCGGAACTCGGCCAATACGACCGCGAAGCCGACCCGGTACTCGCCATGAACTCAAACAAGCCCGGCGTCGGTTCTGCCAAAGGCGATGAAGTGAAGAAGCGTACGGAAAATGACGAGGCCTACGAAGACGATGAGCCGGAAGTCTATTCGGATGACCCGGATATCGTGGCAGATGAGGGTGGTGGTGTTTCGCCGGGTTAAGGAAGTACAAATCTGGCGTTGAGGTGGTGTAACAGCTCAAACGTGTTCATGTAAGGGACGTTGAGCTGCTCACACAGGTTGGGGATGATGAACTTTCGCTTTGCGTCCAGATTACGCACCTCATGCGTAACTACGGTTGCTCCGGATGTCAGGGCCTTGGCGATCAGCCATGGATCGGCCCCCTTAAGAAACTCCTCCATTGCTCCAGTCTTCATGCCTTGCGCTTGTGCTACCAACGTAGCGACTTTCACGAATTCGGCCTGAGTCTTTTCATCCGAAATGCTTTGGAAAAAAGTCGAATTATTTTTTGCCCAGTCAGCCAGCTCATCATGGCCTTTGGTAAGTTCGTCTTTAACAGGACCGATACTGGCCAAGAAAAATGTCTGGTTTTGAAGCAGCAACCATTGCCAATAAGCCGGACAAATCGTCATGCCGTAATAGCGATTCTTGGCTTCAATCAGGGTGTTGGAGTCCATCAGAAACATCACCGGGCCAGTGTCTCCGCCAGCGTTCTTAACTTGGCTGGCTGTACACCGAGAAGACTACCTGCCTCACGCAACAGCATCCGCCCACTCAGGGTTTCGGTCAGTACAGCCTTACTCAGCCGCGTACTGTTTTTGGCCGTTGCATTGCGGTAGTAATCCCCGGCACCGCCTTTCTCTTCCCGGAATGCCTTTAGGACCTTCTGGTAATAGAGGCCGTACTGCTCTTGCGTAACGTAGCCCAGGTCCATCGCACGTCGGCCAATAACAAGCTTGCTGACATGAAACCTCGTAGCGAGAGGGGCCAGATTACTTTCCCATTCAATACCAGCGTTCCATACAGCTCGAAAAAGCTCTTCGGGTACAAGAAACTCACCCGCCACGGCGTTGCAGAATCGCTCTTCCTCTCGACCATTCGCAGTACCCGCGTCAGAAACGCCGCTGCTGCCAATCCAGAGATGAGCGAGTTCGTGCATTAACGTAAATAAGCGAGCTGTCGGAGCATCCGAACTGTTGATAAACACCACTGGAGCCAGCGAATTACTGATGGCGAAGCCTCGAAACTCACTGACCTCCAGTTTGCGATGGGTATTGCCCAGCGCGATGCCACTGCGCATGACAAGCACACCAGCCACTTCGGCAGCATCAATCAGCACGCGGCTGTATTTATCGTAATCAAGGCGGGACTTTTCCGGATCGACACCGAGAGTTTGCCGAATATCGCTCACAACCGTCTTCACAGGCGTCCGGCTGTCGAAGCGACCGACAAACGGAAGAGGCTGGTGCTCTTGTGCGTGAAGGTATTCCAGATACCAGTCCTGTTTGCGAATTGCGTCTTTTACTGTGTCCAAAAGCTCCAGACTTGGCCGCAAGGGTGCCGAGTTACCGACTGTGCGCAGGTCTGGTAGCGGCAGCTGTTCGACAGGAGGCTGAGGCAAGAACAAAAACCCAAAGGGAACATGCGCAACGCTCGCCCACTTCTGGGCTTGCAAAAAGGTTGGTCTCGCCTTTCCTGCTTCCCACTCCTTGATACGCTCAGGTTTCACAGGCAGCTTTCTGGCGACCTGGGCGGCAGACAGGCCTGCCCGCTCGCGGGACCACGTGAGGATGCTTGGGTTAACGAACGCGGCTTGGCTCATGGCAAATTTGGAATATCAGAGAGGAGTGTGTCGGGCCAGTGCAAGCGCGGGCTACTGTGCATTGCCTTTTCCTTGGCTATGGCGAGCACCGCAGAATACAGCGCGTGCACGTACACTATGGGCTCGCAACGCTACGGTCAATGACGGCAGCGAGTGATATGGGAATGATGAACCCGATTTTCGCGGGCATGTAGGTAAATAATTACCTCATTACCACGCCAGCTGATCATTCAAGGGCGAGAAGCAATCTCGTCCAGATGATTCAGCAGATCCAGCGGGTCCTCATACACCCTCAAGGCACCCGCGCGCTCAAGTTCGCCGATGTCATAACCACCCGAAAGCAGGCCCACGCCAGTTGCCTTGCAGCGGCGTGCCGCCAGCATGTCCCAGATCGCATCGCCGATCACCAGACACTCTTCAATCGGTGCGCCTATCTTCTTCGCTGCCGCCAGGAACAGATCCGGGTCTGGCTTGCCGTAGCTCACGTCATCGCGCGTAACGATGTTGATCTCATTGATGTCCAGTTTCAGAGCCTTGAGATTGATCGTCGCCGTATCAATCCCGCCGCTCGTGGCGATGCACCACTTGAGGTTTTCCTTATTGAGCGTCTCAAGCAGCTCGACAGCACCTGGCAGCGCAATGATCTGCCCCTGTAGCCGCTCATACGCCTGAGCGTGTTTTTCGCTGAGTCGTTCGGCTTGTTCTTCACTGATATCCAAGCCGGTTTCACGCGACAACGACTTCAACATCAGCCCGCCGCTCATGCCGATCTTGCGATGAATACGCCACATCGCAAGCGGGATATTTTCTGCATCCAGCGCTTCTTTCCAGGCAGCAACGTTTTGATAAACGCTGTCAGTCAACGTGCCGTCCAGGTCAAAGATGAAGGAGGTTTGCGGTCTCATAGGGTTACTCTTTTTGAATTCGGGTTGACCATCTGGCGAGGTCCGGAGCGCTGTGGTCGACACCTGATCGGCGGTATCGGAATGTGGCGTTCATCAATGAAGCGAGGGCTGTACCGGGGCTTCGAACACGGAATTGCCAGATGGAGGGAAAGGGCTGGTTTTTGAGGTCACACACTTTCGAGTGTGCGTGGGAGTGGCGGTTCGATCTTTCGCGCGGGGGGCAGCTTGGTAGCAGAAAATCCTGATGGCTTTTCAGCCGCGTTGAAGACTCTCCAGCCGCGTTAACGCTTTAAGTAACCGTTCACCAGCGCCTATCCGCGCCGTCTCATCATGGATAACCGGGTTATAAACAATCATCGACAGAACGCCCGCAGGCACGCTGCTTTTTACAATTCGTTTAATTACGTTACCCAACAGGCGGCTTAAACTCGTGCGTTTGCCATGCAAGGGAAGCAAACGATGAGCATCAACCAGCTGCGTAAAGATGTAGAAGAACACTTTCAGCGATTTGAGCGGGCACCGTTCAAAGAGGCTTGGCGTCGGCGTGATGCCCGTATCTGTCTGATCTGGATGGCTGCGTTGATATTGGCATTTTCAGGGGCGCTGATATTTTTACCTGCGCCTACCCTGACTGACTACGTTCCCGCGTTGCTGCCAGTCCTGCTGACTTCCCTGATATGCACAGTACATCTGGGAGAGGTGTACGCGCGGATCAGAGCAGAGCGGATGGGCGCCGCTTCAATTACTACGCCCTCCGAAAGGTTAAAGCTGAAACAGGACTGGCTATGCACACGCTATAACTGCGGACCCGGCGAGCTTGTCGATAAAGCGAGGGCGCTTAGACATCTGTGGGAGGAGCGTCAGGAGCTCAAGCAACTGGCCAGTCACGACACAATGGGGCCACGTATTGCTGCGTTCTTCCGGCTACCTGACCCTGGCAGATTCATTGCAGCACTCTTCACTATCGCCGCGATATTTACGACGATGGTGACCTTGGGCAGCAGCATCGACGCTATCTTCGAAGCCTTGCAAGACTGGCGAACGATAGGTGCCACTGTTGTGATTGTCACCTTCCTGTGTGGCGAAATCATATTGCTCTGGATCATGGTCACCAGCATGGTCCGCGAGGTGGGCCCTTCGATACTTGAGCAGATCGGGCTGCTGCCGATGAGTAGCCGTCGGGTGTATCGGTATTTGCTTGCCGTCCATGATGCGAGTGAGCCTGTTACGACCATTCGCAGAGATGTGCCTGGAGTGCTGAAGCTGATTTCGGTGTTTTTTATGCCGGTTGGCGAGATATTGGCGAAGGTGCGGGCTCGCTTTATGGCCGGCTCGGCAGCCGGGGCCTGAATGAGACGTTGAGCTGACTATCGTGCCAATGCTCCGCGTTGGCATGCCGTTCGTGACGCTCTGCGTCACACATCTACAGTCTGGCAACGCAGCCCAATGACCCTACAGAATCGCGTGTAATCAGCGTGATTACTGGTGAGTGTCCGCATTCTCAGCTGGATAAAACTCACCCTTGCTTCCCATCCTTTCCAGCCGCTCACGAACGAGCACCTCGACGCTGGCCACTGCAGCCCGGTCGTCAGGGTTGACCAGTTGCAAGTGCAGGCGACTATTGTTCTGATCGTGGGTACCCTCGCTGAGCATGTCGTGTGTGACGACTTGTTCGCCACGCCACAGACATAGCTGAGTATGGGTATCACCAAGCCATATCTCTTTAACTGATCTGAGGTCAGTTTTAGCCAGTTGGTCCACGGTGATTGTCTTTTCCATTGCGCTGTACCTTTTCAGTGAGTCGATAGAGGTCTGACGTACTGGCGCAGCGGGTCGTTCCCGACATCGTCAGTTCGACCGCGCGAACGGTGATTAGCCGATGCTCCAGATCAACCCCGGTCAATCAACCGTTGCATGGCGCAAGGCTTATTTCTTCAGCCAACTCTCGACGACATCAGCACCGTGTTCTGCTTTCCACTCCTTCAAGGCTCTGTGATTCCCACCTTTGGTTTCGATCACTTCACCGGTCTTCGGATTCTTGTACACCTTGAGTTCACGCGGCTTGCGCGTGCCCGCAGGTTTATCCGCGACCTCGCGACGCGACGAGTTCTGTGGGTCCAGCAGATTGACAATATGCTTGAGGCTGAAGCCATAGTGCTCAAGCAGCTTGCGCAGCTTGGTTTCGAACTCGATCTCCTTCTTCAGGCCATCGTTGCCTTTCATGGTCTCCAGCGCCTGAAGTTGCTCGGCGAGGTGTTTTTCCAGCTGACGGTATTCTGCGAGTTTGGACATGGTATTTTCCTTATAAACAGGTGTGCGTAGTTATTGAGAGAGATAGCGCCCGTTACAAGTTCAGCCTATTTTCCGCAGGTCGGCTGGATTTAAATACGTCGGAGTAACGCCATGAGCCGGATTGCCCGGACTTCCGGTTATTTTCAAAAATGCGGTTTTTCGCGCACAGAATTAACAGCGGTTTTTGCCCATCTGTTCTGCAAGCCAGTGGACAGTTTTGCTTGGTCTATTTCCTGACGCAATAAAACGGCGACTCCATCTATTGACTGCGCGCCAGCGAAAAGCAAGCGCGGAAGGCGAGCGCTTTGACAGCGAACCAGGCCTGGTCGCGTTGAAAATGCAGGAGCAGTGAGCATCAATACCGCTCACTGTTCCTGCCTTGTAGGCGTCCAGACAACTAAAGGTGGGAAGGGGAGCCCACACGCTAGCGTTCAGGTGATATCAGCTCGCGAGGTCGACGGCGGTTTGACCCACGAGCGCCACGTCTGCCGTATCGGCAACCACCAGGTCGGCGTTGGTGAGCTCTCGCGTGTAGTCGAACCCTGCTAGCGTGACCTGGAACGCATGCCCATCGGCGCCTGGCTCGCTACTGCGCAGGTAGGTACGGTCGGTGTTTTCATCGTAGGTCATGCTCAAGGTGCCGTCGCGGCCGTTGCCAAAACCGGTCACGCCCAGCGCAGCGACGTCGAGCTTGTCCTGGCCCCAGATGAAATCAGTGATCAGGTCGCTGCTGCCCGCATGGCTGTCGGCGCTGCTAGTGAACACGAAACGGTCGTTGCCTGTGCCGCCGGTGAGCTTGTCCGCGCCCACCCCACCGGTCAGCACATCGTCACCGGCGTTACCCTCGAGGGTGTCGTTTCCGGCACCGCCGACGAGGGTATCGTTGCCCCAGTAACCATAAAGGGTGTCGGACTTGTCACCGCCTACCAGACTCACCGAGGTGATCGGCTGCGGAGTGGTCACAACCGTCGCATCACTGGGCGGGGCGAACAGCACAGTGCTGGCGTTGAGCTCATTGACGTGGTTGCCACTGAGCAGAATTTCAAAGCGGTTACCGTTGGCATCGGCCTCTAATGATTTAAGCGCGGTGGCATCGCCGGCCAGGTTGAGGACCACCTTCAGCGTACCGTTGTAGCCGTTACCCAGCCCGGTGAAGCCCAAGGCGGACACGTCGATCATGTCATGGCCGTTGCCACTGAAGTCGGTGATCAGGTCGCGGCTGCTGTAGCTGCCACTGGCATCGTTGCGGTAGCTGTCGCTGAGCCGGGTATACACGAAGCTGTCGGCACCCGCGCCGCCGCTCAGAGTGTCGCCGCCGGTGCCGCCGAACAGCCGATCATTGCCCGCACCCGCTTCGACGTTGTCGCGGCCAGCGCCGGCTTTCAGGGATTCGCTGGCGTCTGTGCCTTCGAGCAGATCGTTGTGCGAAGTGCCGTTGATCAGCGGCTGGAAGTTGGCATCGGTAATAAGGCCGCTATTGGCCAGGAACTGCACGGCAAAATGTTTACCATTACCGTCTCGCTCGTAGCTTTCCAAAAAGTAAATGCCGCGCAGAGGCTCGCTACGGATGTGCAAGGTATCGCCATAGCCATCGCCTAAATGGCTATAGCCCAGGGCCGACACGTCGAGGGTATCGTGGGCGGGGTCAAAATGGCTGATGGAATCGGTGTGCTCGCCTCCGCCATTGATATAGCTGTCGCCGATGCGGTCGAAGCGGAATACATCATTACCGGCGCCGCCGTCCATACCGTCGTATCCGGCACTGGAGACCATCACATCGTTGCCACCCCCGCTGACTAGCTGGTCGTTGCCGCCACCACCCATCAGCAGTTCATTGGCCAGCCCACCACGTATGTAGTCGTTGCCAGGAGTACCCTGCACGATGAGTTCGACCGGGTTATTGCTGGCTTGGCTAATGGCGCTTTTGACCTGCAAATTCCCAAGCGCCGTAGGGTTGGTGGCGTCCTTGATGTTGAATACCTGGGTCATGCCGTGCTCCTTACTTGCAGTTGGTCCACTGGGAGTGGGGTATGACGCCAGTAATGCCGTCTCGTTGATAGCAGTGGGCCTTATCCGACGAAGGGGTTATAAGCGGCGGGGGCTTTCCGACCAAAACAGCCCGCTAGTGAGGACGGACAGCGATCTCATTCTCACAAGTGAAACAAGTCACCAGACAATCGGCTTATCGTCCCAGGCCCAGAAGGTCCCGCTGTCGGCCGGTCCATGTGCGCCTACCACCTCTATGATGCGATCCGCCGAGAAAGCCGGTTCGAACAGTTGGCCTTCGGGCACGTTCGCCTGGAATGGTTGAGACAGTTCCGTGTCAGTCGTGCCTGGGTGTATTGCCAGGACAGTAGAGGCCGGGTTAAGACGTTTCAACTCGATACTGGCCGTGTGCAGCAACTGGTTCAGCGCTGCTTTGCTGGCTCTGTAGCTGTACCAGCCACCCAATCGGTTATCGCCAATAGAGCCAACCCTCGCAGAGAGCGCCACGAAGGTTGAAGGTTGTTTGCGCAATAACGGGAGCAGGTGTTTGAGCAGCAGGATCGGTGCAAAGGTGTTGGTCGCGAAACTCGCTTGCAGGCTCGCAAGTGTCAGTTGTGCCAGGCCCTTTTCTGCTTTTGCGCCGTCCTGATGAAGAATGCCTAGCGTACTGATGACGAGGTGCAGATGCTCACATCCATCAAGCGTCTCGCTCACGAGTGCTCCAAGGGATTGCTCATCACGCGCGTCGCAGTCGACGCGTTTGATGCGTTGGCCATATTGCTCTGCAAGCGTTGCAAGCTCTGTGGAAGTGCTGGCTTTTCGCGCGACCGCCCATACCTGAGCCACATCATCGCGAGCAAGCAACGCCGCGCACAGTGCCAGGCCGATACCTCGGCTGGCTCCGCATATCAGCACGTTGGCCTCGCTGTTCAGTTCAGGTATCAAATTCATAAGGCACCTTGAGGAGCATGGCTGAAGTGTTTTTTAACGTCTGTGAAACAACTATAGGCACTACCGCCTCGCCAACAACCGCGCCAACACAGCCGTCACCACGACAGCCAGTAAAACGGCAGCCGCGATGGACACAAGCACGCCCCATTGCAGTATGGAATATCTGAGGGTCAGGTAAAAACTCACCACCCCGACAGCGCCAATGGCATTGCCCCGGACTATTGCCGCCAGTTCATAACGCCCGCCCTGAACGTGGACGAACACGGCAAGCGGCCAGGCGATCACCGGGATCGGCGCCAGCAGCCCACTGACCACCGGCCCGAGCCAGGTGGCACTTGCGGTAACCGCCAGCAGCAGAAGGGTGGCGGTCAGCATTCGCATCGGAATGACCCAGCGCGGCATTGCAACGTATGACGCTACGTCCGGCGGAGCCTGTTTCGAGGTGGCAACGACGATCAACGCAACCATCAGCAGCGTGAAGATGATCGACAGCGCCAGTGAGCCCGACAGGTTCACCACAAAGGCCGTCGCGCCATACACCGCGAGCGCCAGGATGCATCCCGCCAACGCTGAAACGCGTCGAGTGACCAGGAAATAAAACAGATAAGTCGCCTGAATCGCCGCCAGCCCGGCCAATGCGCCGGGCACCGCCATCGAGGCGAATGCAGTGCCTTGCTCAAGACTGAGAAACAGCATGACCAGCGCCGAGGTCATCGGCAGACCGGAAAGAAGCCCCGCCACACCAGTGCCCCAGCGCCTGGCCGCCAACGAAATGGCCAGCATGAGCGCGGGGGTAATGAGTAACTTGAGGTAGAAGGCCGTCATGCAGAAAACTTCACATCCGAAGGAGGGCTGAATGCTAAACCTTTTGGCGGTTGGCAACGATGCGTGTCTGCTCTTACTCCTCGCTCAACAGCGCATCCGCCAACAGCCAGAAACAGAAAAGCCCGGCGAACCGGGCTTTCTGAAACCGAGCGGCGCTTATTTAGCCGTTTTCAGCTTGATCACGTCACCAGAAACGGTGGTGGTATAGCCGTTCAGGACCCAGGCCCAGAACCACTTCTCCTGCACTTGGGTATTGATCAGCGCATCGCCACCCTTGGCCTGGATGGCGCTGTTCTGCGCACGAACAAAACGGTCGTTCTGACGAATCGGGATCAGACCGAACAGCATCAGGCCGGTGGCGCTTGCTTCACTGTGACCTACGACGGTGTATTGGCTGCTGTCGTATTGCGGGGTTTTCATAGGGGTGCCGGTGCAACCCGCCAGAACCAGACCACATACTGCTGCGGCTACGACTTTGCTAAATGACTTCAAGGTGAAACTCCATGGGAAAACCCGGATCCCCGTCTCGGGCGGCGGTACTTTACTCGTTGGGTTCATGCTTGAGGTAATTTTTTGAAATTGCCTCACAGCGCGCCCACGACCGAGCATCCGCCAACTCCGAGAGTGGCTGTTTCCGGTTGTAGCGGGGCGCTCCACCTCCAAGATATTCAGCACGCCTGCAAAAGTATTAACGCAGCAGGCGGAAGGTCTCACGCACATGCTCGGTGAGCGTTTTCGGGTTTTCCATGGCCGCGAAGTGGCCGCCGTGCTCGGCTTCCGCGAAGAACCGCAGGTCGTCAAAACGCGCCTGCGCCCAGCGCCGTGACAGGCGCAGCAGCTCGCCCGGGAACATGCTTACGCCGGCAGGGATCGGCATCGCGGGGGCAGGGCCTTGCTGTTGCATTTCGCGCATACCTTCCCAATAGAAACGCACCGAGCTGGGACCGGAATTCGGCAACCAGTACAGCATGATGTCGTCGATCAGCGCATCGAGCTCGATTACCCGCTCAGGCTCGCCGCCACTGTCGGAGGCATCCTGAAACAGTGCATACACCCACGCCGCCAGGCCAACGGGCGAATCCGCCAGGGCGAAGCCTACTGACTGCGGCCGGGTGCTGTGCACTTTCATGTAACCGGAAAGCTCTCGGTCGTAGCGCTGCGCGTCGGCCAACATGCGCTGTTCTTCAGGCGTGGCCTGGGCGATTTCCGCCTCGGTGGGTTGGTACATGACCATGTTCAGGTGAATGCCGATCAGGCCAGGCGGGCGCATGTGCCCAAGGGCGGTGGTCACGGCCGCGCCCCAATCCCCACCCTGAGCGGCCCAGCGCTGGCCATAGCCCAAACGGTCCATCAACTGCGCCCAGGCCGCCGCCGTTTTGCCCACGCCCCAGCCTGTAGAACGCGGCTTATCACTGAAACCGAAGCCCGGTAGCGCCGGGATCACCAAATGGAACGCATCGCTGGCCTGCCCACCGTGTGCAACAGGGTCGGTGAGTGGCCCGATCATCTTCCTGAACTCAAGAATCGAGCCCGGCCAACCGTGGGTCATCAGCAAGGGCAAGGCGTCAGGATGAGGCGAGCGGATGTGCAGAAAGTGAATACCAAGGCCGTCGATCTCGACTCGGCTGCTGTTCCACTGATTGAGTTGGGCTTCGGTGGCCCGCCAGTCATAGCCATTACGCCAGCGCTCGACCAACGCACGCAGACGCTCGAGCCGTGGTCCCTGACTGTTGTCGGACACGGTTTCGGGGTCAGGCCAGCGGGTTTGCGCCAAGCGCTGAGCCAGATCGTCGAGTTGCGCCTGGGGGACTTGAAGAGGAAAAGGCTCGATAAGGTGGGTCATTGGTTGCTCCCTTGCACATGGGTACGGGCCAGCGTGTCACGCACGGATGCCCATTCACGTTGGCCATAGCGGTCGTTATCCAGATTGAGCAGCTTGCCGCGCCCGCTCATCATGTCGCGCAGGTATTGCATGCCCTGCCAAGCCGGGAACGGCTTGTCACTGGCCGGCGTGAGCGCACGCACCACGCCGATAAGGGTGGACAGCGTGCCGATATTGCCGGGGCGCAGGGTGCGGTAACGCTGCCCGGTCAGCTCGGTGAGGAGGCTGGCGATCTGCGCAGGCGACAGACTGTTACCGGCGATGCGCAGAAAGCGCGGCGTGTGAGAATCCAGCGCAGCATCGGCGGTGAAGGCGGCTACGTCGTCCTTGGCCGTGAAATCCAGCGACTGTTGTGCATCACCGAAATGCAGCACCCGCCGTCCGGGCAGCACGATAGGTGCGTCGCCTTCGAGCAGTTCTAGAAAGCCACCGTTGAGGATCGAGGTCACGCTGATGTCGTCCGCATCAAGCTGAGTGACGAAGCGCCGGCGAAGGTCCAGGTTGCGGTTATCACCAGGCCGGGTACGGGTGTAGTCGAGCGAATAATCCGAGGGAATGAACCTGGGCACGCCAGCCGCCACCGCAGCCTCCAACAGCCTGCCCTGCTGCTCGATGATCACCTCTTCCAGGCCGTTGAGCGTAGACACCACACAACCCGAACCCGCAACGGCGCGGCGCAGGCCCTGGGCGTCATCCAGTGAAACAGGCGTGATCGTCGTGGTGCTGTTGCGCAGGCCATTCAGCCGGGCTGGTTCAGTGCCCGGCCGAACCAGCGCTATGACATGGGCACCGCGCTCTGCCAAGGCCCGCACGACGCGGTGGCCCAGATCTCCCGTAGCGCCAGCAACCACAATGGGTAAAGCAGTCGCGTGATTCACAAAGCGCTTCCTTGGTCGTTATGAATAGGTAGAAACGGCGTTCACCTGCTTCCATTTAACTGAACGTTACCGTTTAGTTGACGAACAAACAAGCGGGCTGTAAGTTGCCGGCCATGACAGCGATCAAGACCAAATCCAAAGGCGGCAGGCCCAGGCAAGACCAGGCGGGCGAGGCCGAGCGTCGATTGCTGGATGCCGCCCTGCAACGCTTTCTGGCCTGCGGTTTCGAAGGCACCTCATGCGAAGACATCGCCCGCGCCGCAGGTGCCAGCAAAGCCACCCTCTATGCCCGTTACGCCAACAAGGAAGCGCTGTTCGAAGCCGTGGTGCGACGCCACGTAGCCACCTTGCTGGTGCCCGCCGAAACAACTCCCGCGCTCCCACTCGAAGGCCGCCTGCGGCACGTGGGCCACGGCATCCTCGAACACGCGCTTCAAGCCGATACCCTGGCCATGATGCGCCTGGTGATCACCACTTCTAACCGCACCCCGCTGCTGGCGGCTGAAGTGAATCGAATCGGGTGGGAAGGCGGTTTTATCAGAGTACGTTCGGCGATTTTGGCAGGCCCGGACCAGCCCACGGCCCCTGATGCACTGGCCCGTCAATTCATCGATCTGGTGTTCGCTCCCCATCAGCTTAGAGCGCTGTTGGGGGAGGATCGGGGGGTGTTGATTCAGGGTATTCCGGAGCGGGTGGAGTGGGGGGTGAAGATGGTTGGGGCTGCTGGGTTGTTGGGGTGAGGGGTTGGGTTTTAACTGCTTTTGAGGCAATGGGCCTAGGCTGTGAAGCCCTCGTGGGGGCTTTGACTCAGGAGGCCTGCCACTGGCCATTACTAATAGCCAGGCGTCGTTTGAACTGGGCTGTCAGAGGCCCGGTTTATAAGGGCTCTGCTGACAGCCTCTCAGTTAGGCATACACGTGGGCATACAGGGCCACGGCTGCTTGAGGCTAAAAGATCCCGAGAATAATTTTTAAGGATTCGCTCCTGGATGATCGTGCCAATCACAGACGCCACAGCTGAGATAGGAATCGCCTTCAGGCGGGATATCGATATCGAAGTGCTTGCGGACGTCACGTGACTTACAGATCGGGCACAGGTCCGTTTGATCCTGCTGCTCCCGCTTAAGTACCTGCATCATATGACCTACGACAGTTTGACAAGTGTGGATAGCTATCGACGAGGCCGTTCTGCTCGCGCTCTTCGTATGGGTCAACCAGTTAGATAGTTGCCAAGCCTCCTTGGAGAGGTTCTTCAAATGTTGACGCAATTCCTTGTTGCTTCCGCCCCCACACAGGTGATTCATCAGCAGGTCAATCCATGCGATGAAATTGGCATCTTGTGGGCGATCTACTTCTTGGGGGATTTCGCTCAACCGCCTTATGGCACCTATCAATGAGATCAGAGCCTCACGCAACAGCATGCCTACAGCCTGGAAATCTTCTGCTTCGACGGCAGCATCGTGGCGAGCATCGGCCTGGTCCATGCGTCTAAACACTTCGTCAAACGGTGTTGGATCTGAACTATCAATTCGATCAGGCCGGCTCCTCAATCTCATCATCAGCCCAATATGAAAGGAGATGGTGTAGTCGAGTGTAGGGAAGTGCTTCTGGGAATAAAGATTCGTGAGGTTTGTGATGACCCACCAACGATCCTTGTCGGTCGTCACGTCCCAGATTTCATAAATCCCCCCCAGCACGATTTCTTTTTTGATTCGCTCTACGTGCTGAACGATCTCATCCGGAGCTTGCCCCTCGACATAATTAGCGATATCTCGCTCAGCATGAAGGTCACTCTCAACGCTATAACGCGAAAGCTCGTCAGCCGGTACGGGATGGGATGGGATGGTGCAATCCCCTTCAACAGGTAAATCTCGTTCGTCACGCACTATTGCTTTCCTTGCAGGTCGCCCCGTTCTTTCAACCTCAATAGCACCGCTATCGCGCGAGCGCTAGCAGAAATCCGTGAGGTGGTAGGCTGAGTTCAAAACCTGCTGGGACCCTGGAGATTTACTGACCATACGGGGCATGAAACCCGCGTGAGTTTGGTAGCTGCTGATCGGTTGACGTTGGTTGACAGTTGACGGGTTGACAGTAGCAGATCAGTAGCTGGACGAATGAACGTCTGTGTTCACCACCCGATTGGGTAAGTTCACCGGGTTCACCAGTTCACTAAGCTGTGAAAACGTCCGCTACTCAAGACGCGCGGGTTCCCTGCCCCGTGTCTTAATGAACGCCTCAAAGACCCCGGCGTGCTTTGGACCATGCACGTGGCAATCGCTGGAGGGAATGATGCTTCCGGGGAGTGGGGCTACGTTTCCTCTTAAAGCTGTGTTACCCATGTTACGGGGGTAACGGTGTTATCTAACTAACTGTATTTATTGAATATTTATTGAGTAACACTGTCGTTGCGCATCAGTAGTGTCAGTGTTACTAGGCTAACTGGTGTAACGCTTTAGAAGAATGAATGAGCGCTTTGATGTATGCCCTTCGGATCATTATCTGCCCAGCAGCCCAGCAGCTCCCTTTTGTGCCAAGTAGCTATCAGCCAAAAAAAAGCAGACATTCAAAGCGTCTACTAAGCTGGGGTCGATACAGAACGTAGGTCGCATCAGAAATGCGAGGAGGAAAATATTGGATTTTACTGTCGTCACTCATTCTTTTCGTAAAGGGCTTGATGCACAAAAATTACGAGGCCAGCTCCCGACGCACCTGCAGGCGTTCCCACGGGGCTGTTGTGGTGTCGTTTCGGAGCTGCTCGGGTACTATCTCAACACTCAGCTAGGTTTGCGGGTTGAATACGTGTGTGGCGAACGTGGCGGCGGCTCCCATGCGTGGCTTGAGCACGACGGTGTAGTTATTGACATTACCAGCGACCAGTTCGATGGCCGCCCCCCTATATTCATCGCTGTAAAAGATGATTGGTATGCGTCTTGGGAGGAGGCAGCGCGGCACATTGCAATTCATCATCCAAGTGCCTGGACCTACAGCGAGGAGCGCAACATCCTTCGAGCAGTGCTCAGCGAGGCCGGCCTCCCGAATTTAACGGAATAGAAAAATGCAGAGGTCAAGATGGGACGTTCGGCCGACTACACAATCCAGGGTTTCCTGTACCAGTTTAATCAGACGCTCGCTGAACTTCTGAAAGCGGCGGATGAGGCGGAAATTACTATCGAAGGTATTGTCGAAGATATTGAAGTAGCAACATTTTCGGGTATCAAGGCAATTCAGTGTAAATATCACGAGACCCAAGATAAATATACTCCAAGTATTCTGTATGATCCTTTGCTTCAGATGATGAAGCACTTTAAGTCCAATCCAGTCGCGAAAATAAAATATCATCTGTTTGCACACTTTCCAAATAATCCAGAAATCGTCATCTCCGCTGTCGAGTTGAAGAGTGCGCTCAGCTCGAAAAACAAAGACTTAAAAACGTTGGTTGCAGAGGTTGCTGGTGTTAATGTTGATGAATTCCTGAAAGTATTTGCAATTACGGTAACGCCAAAGTACGACGATTTGGTGGAGGAAAACTCAAATCTGCTTGAGGCTCTTGGCTTCAATAAGGGTGAAGTGGTAACACTGTTTTATCCAAATGCCATTCAAATCATAGCTGATCTAAGTATCAAGCATCAGGAAAAGCTTAGAAAAATCACTAAGAGGGATTTTTTGGAAGCATTGCGCCGGATTAGATCTACTGCGGTTTCTCAATGGACACTTGCGTTAAAGACGCGACAGAAGGTTTTGGAGACGCGACGTAAACAGCTAAAAGAAAATTTTAGTGCAAACGTTCGCCTGCGCTTCTTGGTTGTATTTCCTGCATTCCTAGAGCAGTTCGATGAACAAATTGTCCTATTTATCAAGTCATTTATTGATAAGTACCATTTTAAGCAGGCACATACGCACACCCCCCTCTTTGCGCTGGATGTTCCTCAAGATTTATTTGATGAAATTGCGGAACGATTAATCGGGAAGGATGTGGTGCCAAACCTCGGGCGACCAGTGAAGGCGTTTTCCGAGATCAGTTTTTTCCGTGAGCCAATGGTTCTAAAGGATAAAAAAGAGTTTGTTTTGCGGTTTGTTCGTTGGGAGGATTACAAAAATCTTAAGCTTAAAATTAAGGCGGATGATTTTTTTGTAATTGGAGATGGAGATATTACAAGTCTAGACCTTCAGGATGTGAATCTTGAAGCCCTAGGTGCCGAAAAATTTGATGAAATCAGATATATGATGGGGATGAGCAATGCCTATTAAGATTGGAGCTGTGCTTTCGTGTGCGCCAGAAGCCGTCATAGTTGCGGTGGATAGTCTTGACGCGTTCGAGAAAAATAAGGAAGGACTGCAGGTTGGCCGGTTTCTGAAGATTGCACAAGGCAACCATGATTTTACGATTGCCACCATCCGAAACATCAAAGGCACAAACACGACCACTCCAGACGGAAAGCCGACCTGGAACTTCCAGATTGAGTGCCAGGCGATAGGAACCCTGGTAGATGACAAAACGTTTGACCGTAGTAGTCTCCTCTTGCCGGTACCAACGGAACATGCATTCATTGCGGAAAACGATACCTTAGACAAGATATTCTCGGCGGATGGTGATCACGATTTCCCTCTTGGCAAACTTTCAATGAATAAAGCCATTGATCTTATGATCAACGGCAATAGATTCTTCAGTAAGCATATTGCCGTTGTGGGCTCCACCGGCTCTGGTAAATCATGCACTGTTGCGAGTGTGCTACAGGGTATCGTTGGGATATCTCAACGTAAAAACAGTAACAAGGACATGCAAAATAACTCACATGTTGTTATATTTGATATCCATGATGAATATACCGCTGCGTTTACTTTGCACGCGGCAGAGTCTTTCACTCTGAGTCGCCTAGATATAGATTCCCTCCAACTCCCCTACTGGTTGATGAATTCGGAGGAGCTCGAAAGCATGTTTATCGAGAGTAACGAATCTAACTCTCACAACCAAGTTAGTCAGTTCAAGTATGCTGTTGTTTTGAATAAAGAGATGCATAATCCAAATGTTCCGGAAGTGACTTACGACACTCCTGTTTATTTCGCAATTAAGGAGGTTTACAATTTCATCGAAAACCTGAATCGAGAGGTCATTGGTCGGTTGCCTGGAGAAGACAAGCCTAAGCTAGCCAATGGTGATTTAGTGTCTGACCGGAAAATTTATTTCGAAAAAATCCACGATTTTGCAGCCAACTCGACTGCGGCAGCGACCAAGGCGACCAATGGGCCATTCAATGGAGAGTTCAATAGGTTCGTTTCGCGGTTGGAGGCGAAATTGGCTGATAAGCGCCTCAGGTTTCTTTTGAACTCAAAGAAAGCTGATGGGCAGGCGCATGTTACTGATGACTTTGAGGCGTTGATGAAGCAATTCATCGGCTACGTCCACAAGGCGAACGTTACCATTGTGGACTTGAGCGGAGTTCCGTTTGAAGTTCTTAGCGTCACGGTAAGCCTGATCTCTCGCCTCATCTTTGACTTTTGCTTTCATTATTCCAAACTGCAGCATGCCGAAGGCAAGCTCAATGACATCCCTGTTATGCTCGTGTGCGAAGAGGCGCACAACTATGTACCGCGGGACAGTCACGCAGCCTATCGCGCATCCCGAAAATCTATAGAACGCATCGCAAAGGAAGGACGGAAATACGGCTTGAGCCTGATGGTTGTGAGCCAACGACCCTCGGAAGTATCGGAAACAATATTCGCCCAGTGCAACAATTTCATTTCCTTGCGCCTGACGAACGACGCAGATCAGAACTATGTGCGACGGCTATTTCCCGACAACGCCAATGCGATCACAGAGATTCTCCCCAACCTGGCTCCCGGCGAGTGCGTTGTGGTCGGTGACGCCGTGTTGCTGCCAGCTGTGATCAAGATGCCGCTACCGGTTCCAGAACCACATTCCCAAAGCGTCAAGGTTCATAGTGAGTGGAAAACTCCATGGCGCGATGTTGTCTTCGCTCAGGTCATTGAGCGTTGGAGAAAGTAAGAAGTGGAATTGCTCTTAATTTCATTGTCTCATTGAAAGGGCTACATTAGGTCGGTATCAGCTATTGCCGTTCAATCGAATCCCGACCCTGACCTCGGATGGCCAAGGTCGCTGGATTAAGAAAAGGGAGTTAAATTTTTAATGGGACTTTGCCGGGGTATAGCGTGAACTACATAAACATCCTGTCTTTGGTACAAGCAAACACCTCGTTAACGCCTCCTATGTTTAACGAGTATTTAACGCACCATAATATAAAAATAAAACCAGCAGAAATAGAAGATCTGAAGGGGCTGGTGGGCGGGTTGTATGATTTATCAGATAATG
The DNA here is from genome assembly GCF_032587815.1 of Pseudomonas syringae group sp. 26L6. Classification (NCBI taxonomy): domain Bacteria; kingdom Pseudomonadati; phylum Pseudomonadota; class Gammaproteobacteria; order Pseudomonadales; family Pseudomonadaceae; genus Pseudomonas; species Pseudomonas syringae group sp. 26L6. The sequence continues at coordinate 91,419 of NZ_JAWHPJ010000031.1, read as the reverse complement.
CTAATGCCTTTTCTGCGTTTTACGTTGGCTATCAAATCCCCCAAATAGGTAAAGAGTTTGACTTGTTAAGGTTTGGGAAAAACAATGTTATCAATATTGAGCTTAAGAAAACATGTTCAGAAGAAAAAATAAAAGATCAGCTAGTAAGAAATAGGTATTATCTGTCTTGTGTTGGTAGATATGTATATTGCTTTACCTATGTGTCGGATGTGGCGACGCTGTATTATTTAAAAGATGACAACTGCCTAGTAAAGGTCGATCTTAGTTCTTTGAGAGACCTGCTTGCTTCCCAGGAAATAAATCACGAAGAAGTTGTTGATGATCTTTTTAATCCCTCTGATTATTTGGTTTCACCCTTCAACTCTACTCAGAAATTTTTGCGTGACGAATATTTTCTAACTCATCAGCAGGAAGAAATTAGAAATCGAGTTTTGCAGTATTTAGCTGGGCCGAAAATGGTGAGATTTATTTCGGTAATAGGCAGTGCGGGTACAGGCAAGACTCTGCTTGTATATGATATTTCGAAACAATTGACACAAATGAAGAAAAATAATCTTATTATCCACTGTGGGCAGTTGAATGAGGGGCAGCTTGAGCTAATAAGGTGTGGTTGGGATATTATTCCTATAAAAAACTACTTATCCTATGATTTGGCGAGATATGATTTGGTTGTTGTTGATGAGTCGCAGCGTGTTCGCCCTCATCAGTTGAAGGATATTATTGCTAAGGTTGAGGCGTCGAGCGGGAGTTGCATTTTCTCCTACGACAAGCTTCAGACGTTAGCTAACTGGGAAGAAACAAGCGATATTGATGCTTCCATAAATGGCATAAAAAACTTGGTCCTTCACAAGTTGTCCGAAAAAATCCGTACAAACAAAGAAATTGCAAACTTTATAAGGGTTCTTTTTAATAGTAAAAGAAATCTACCCTTGTCAAATACGAACAACATTAAGCTTAGTTATTTTAATAGCTTAGAGGATGCAAAATGCTATCTTGATTCGTTAGATGAGTCCGGGTGGGAAGTGCTGCGATTTACTCCGTCGCAATACGGAAATGAACATCATGAAAAATATTGTGCAATTGCCAAAAAGACATCGCATCGGGTTATTGGTCAAGAGTTTGACGGTGTTGCAATACCGATTGATCAGTATTTTTCTTATAACGCAGCTGGCGAATTATATTATAAGGGGGCGGCGTATTATAATATGACTAAAATGCTATTTCAGAACATTACCCGCGCAAGGAAAAGGTTGAACGTTGTGATTATAGGCAATGAAGAGGTATTAAGCAGGTGTATATCTGTCTTACGATGACCCAATAAAAATGGCCCGTTCGGGCCCTTTCTGATGAATCGTTTTTACATTTTAAGCCAGCTTTCCACCTCGTTAGAGCTGTGCTTCATTTTCCACTCTTTTAGCGTCTTGTGATTACCGCCTTTGGTCTCTACGACTTCACCAGTGTGAGGGTGTTTGTATGTCTTCAGCTCTCGAGGCTTACGCGTACCGGGCGTCGGGGTTGGCGCTTGGCTACGCTTGGTGCTCTGTGGGTCCAGCAAATTGATGATGTGTTTCAAGCTAAAGCCGTACTGATCTAGAAGCCCACGGAGCTTCGTCTCGAACTCGATCTCTTTCTTCAGCCCATCATCACTCTTCATTTTTCCAGTGCCTGGAGTCGCTCGGCAAGGTGTTTTTCGAGCTGGCGGTATTCTGCGAGTTTGGACATTGTGTTTCCTTATTTATGACTGTATTCGGTATTAGGATATATAGCGCTGATGACATGTTTCGCACTATTTCCGGCGTATCAGTTGGCTTTCAATGTGCGCCATTTCCGCTTTGAATGCCTTGATCGTCAGCATTTGTATCTGACTGACTTTGGCTGAGGTCGCGTTGATGGTTTTCAACAGTGCAGCCAGATGAGCTTTCCGGGCCTTGAGCGTATCAGCCCAGCTCGTGCTGTTTTGTAGTGGCTTGTTCACTGCTTTCATCCTTTCGTTGCTCCAGTTGGCTCACGAGTGCAGCCTGTTGAGGTGTCGAAATATCGTTGAGCTGAAGCAGGTTCTGTGCGCTGTAGTTGCGAGACCGCTCCGATAGCTGATGCCACGTCCAATTCACCACGGTTTCGCCTTCCTGCGGAACCGCCAGTTTCAACAGGCTCACTTGATCAATGCCGAGCAGGTTGTAATTCGCCCAGAGCCTTCCGCCCACATCGAAGAGTGTCTTAGCGGCCTCGTTCCATTTCTCTTCCAGCACCGTCTGGGAGAGCCACAGGGCGCCGCGTTCTATGCCCTTGTGCTTTTCCTGCGCTTCGGCGATGTATCGATCTACGGTGAGCAACTCTTGCTCCAGCGCAGATATGATCAGGCCTTGTCGACGATCATGTTCGGCAGCGGTTGCCAGGTTTTTTGCGGCTTTTTGCGCATCGGCGTTGGCGGTCTTTTCGCCTTCGGTGTCGCCCCATGCGACGGCCTGTGCATACGCAGTCGCAGCGTCCGTTTCGGCCTGCCGGGCTTTGGCCATGTCCTCTACCGCTCGTTGTTTGATCTGTTCCAGACGGGTGCTGAGGGTCTGACGTTTTTCATTCAGCTCCTGCTCATCGGCTTTCCAGGTGTTCATGGCCTCGATGTATCCCGCCATCAGTGAATGGCTGTTGATGAGGGGCTCGCGGCGATTGATCTTCTGATCCAACAGGTCCGCATTGTGCCTGCGCGAGTCGACGATGCGCGGATCGCACATGCTGATCTCACCAACCATTAGGAGGCTGTCGGAATGCTCACTGATGGTGGATGCCGACATATCTTGAGAATTGCTAAACCCAAAAACAAAAAAACCCGCACAAGGCGGGATTCGGGCATTTCCTGGACTGTCCACAACTCAAGACAGATCCAGACTGCAAAATATGGCGCACCAGGCGGGATTCGAACCCACGACCCCTGCCTTCGGAGGGCAGTACTCTATCCAGCTGAGCTACTGGTGCGACGCGGGCGCCATGATACTCACATGGGTACGGGGCGTCCAGTTGCGGGCGGTGTGCGATACAAATCACCCAGCGCGCCACGCGACAACCTTTCATCAGCCCACACCCATTACCGCCCCCAAAGGAAGAGACCTGCGCTTCCGGCACGGCTCTGTGGTGGTGCATGATGCTCCCCATACCACTCAGCCAGATCGTTCTCACCGAGGGCATCTTATCAATCAGTTCAAAAGCATCGAGCGCAGCCCGTGCCGCGTTCTTATTACCGGGGCCAGTATCGCGGGGTGTGCCACGGCCTGGTGGCTGGCGCAGCGTGACTGTGATGTCACGGTTGTCGAGCAGGCGTCTGCCTTTCGCGATGGAGGGCAGAATGTGGATGTGCGGGGCGCGGCCCGGCAGGTTCTGCGTTTGATGGGGCTTGAGCAGGCGGTAAAGGAGCTCAATACCGGCGAGACCGGGCTTGCGTGGGTCGATGAGGACAACCGCACGGCGGCGCAAATTGATCTGTCCGGTCTGGAGGTCGATGGTCCGACGGCTGAGCTTGAGGTGTTGCGCGGGGATCTTGCGCGCCTGCTTTATGAGGCGTCGTCTGCTGATGCGTTCTATCGCTTTGGTGATCGTATTGTGTCGGTCGAGCATGATGATGAGGGCGTATCTGTCACGTTCGAGAGCGGTGGCGAGGAGCGTTTTGATCTGCTGATCATTGCCGAAGGTGTCGGCTCGCGTACGCGTGAGCTGGTGTTCCCCGGCGAGAATCAGCCGCGCAGGATGGACTTGGCCAGCGCGTTCTTTACTGTGCCCCGCGCGCCGACCGATAGCCAGACGGCGCGTTGGTATAACGCGGTGGGCGGGCGCAGTGCGGGTGTTCGTCCGGACAATCGCGGTACGACGCGTGCGTTCTTTAATGTGCACGGCCGTAGCCACCTGACGGTTGGCAACAGCATTGCCGAGCAGAAGGCGTTTCTCCGGGCGTCGTTTGCAGGCGCGGGATGGGAGGTGCCTCGTCTGCTGGAGGGGATGGAGGCGGCGGAGGACTTCTGGTTTGATGATCTGCGCCAGGTGAAGATGGATCGCTGGTCGAATGGCCCTGTGGTGTTGCTGGGCGATGCGGCCTGGTGTGTCACGCCGCTGGGCGGGGTCGGTGCTTCGCTGGCGCTGATTGGTGCGTATGTGCTGGCGGGCGAACTCACCAGAACCGACACCATTGCAGGGGCCCTTGCTGCGTACGAATATGTGCTGCGCCCTGTGGTGAAAAAGTCGCAGAATGTGCCGAAGCTGGTGCCGCGTCTGGTTCATCCTCGCAGTCGCACGGGGGTGAAGATCCTTCGCGCCGTGCAGCGCTTGGTGGCAACACCCTTCATCAGCAAGCGTGCTGCCAAGGCGCTGACCCCGGCGATTCAGTCCTTCACGCTTCCGGATTATCGATAGCGCTACAGGCGTGCGTTAAAAGCTGCGCCGGGCCCTGCGGTGGTCATGGCGCTGTCGAACTCGATCAGCCAAGGCCCGGCCAGGACGATGATCGGGTCGTTAGGCAATGCCTTGAGGTTGATCGTGACCTTCGCCGGTTGCTCCATGGTCGCTCACGGCTTTTATGCGCCGCATGATCACACTGCGGCTGCCTTGCGTTCAGGTTCGTCGCTGATCAGAAAACTACACACCTCCCTACGCCCGTTCTTTTTTTCGAACGGGCTATTGTCCTTTCCCCCCGCAATGCCTAGGATTCGTTTGAGATTTCAAACGCTCTTGTTCGGTCTTCCTGCCTTCATGCGTTGCGCAGCGCTGGAACCCGATGGAATGTTTTCCTGACGATGGCTTCCAAATGGGGTGCATCGATATTCAATTGTTCGCGTCGCCTCTCGGGCGATGCTGTTTAGGAGGCCGACATGCAGCTCAAAGATTCCACACTGTTCCGCCAACAAGCCTACATCAACGGCCAGTGGCTGGATGCGGACGGTGGTCAGTCGATCAAGGTCAACAACCCTGCCAACAACGAGATCCTCGGCACTGTGCCAAAAATGGGCGCAGCCGAGACGCGTCGGGCGATTGAGGCGGCTGACAAGGCGCTGCCGGCCTGGCGTGCGCTGACTGCCAAGGAGCGTGGCAACAAGCTGCGCCGCTGGTTCGAGCTGATGATCGAGAACCAGGACGACCTGGGCCTGTTGATGACCCTGGAGCAGGGCAAGCCGCTGGCCGAAGCCAAGGGCGAGATCACCTACGCCGCGTCGTTCATCGAGTGGTTCGCCGAAGAAGCCAAGCGCGTCTATGGCGATGTGATCCCTGGTCACCAGCCGGACAAGCGCCTGATCGTGCTCAAGCAACCGATTGGTGTGACGGCGGCGATCACCCCGTGGAACTTCCCGGCAGCAATGATCACCCGTAAGGCCGGTCCGGCACTGGCGGCGGGCTGCACCATGGTGCTCAAGCCTGCGTCGCAAACGCCGTTCTCGGCACTGGCCCTGGCTGAACTGGCCGAGCGTGCGGGTATCCCGGCTGGTGTGTTCAGCGTGGTGACCGGCAGCGCAGGCGATATCGGTGCCGAGCTGACCGGTAACCCGATTGTGCGCAAACTGTCCTTCACCGGCTCGACCGACATTGGTCGCCAGCTGATGGCCGAGTGCGCCAAGGACATCAAGAAGGTTTCCCTGGAGCTGGGCGGTAACGCGCCTTTCATCGTGTTCGACGATGCCGACCTCGACAAGGCGGTCGAAGGCGCGATGATTTCCAAGTACCGCAACAATGGTCAGACCTGCGTGTGCGCCAACCGTATCTATGTGCAAGACGCGGTGTATGACGCGTTCGCCGAGAAGCTCAAGGTGGCGGTCGGCAAGTTGAAGATCGGTAACGGTCTGGAAGACGGCGTCACCACCGGCCCGTTGATCGACGACAAGGCCGTGGCCAAGGTCAAGGAACACATCGCTGACGCGGTCAGCAAAGGCGCAACCGTGCTGACTGGCGGCAACAGCCTGGAAGGCTCGTTCTTCGAGCCGACTATTCTGGTCAACGTGTCGAAAGATGCCGCCGTGGCCAGGGAAGAAACCTTTGGTCCGCTGGCCCCGCTGTTCCGCTTCAAGGACGAGGCCGAAGTGATCGCGATGGCCAACGACACCGAGTTCGGTCTGGCATCGTACTTCTATGCTCAGAACATGAGCCGTGTGTTCCGTGTTGCCGAAGCGCTGGAATATGGCATGGTGGGTATCAACACCGGCCTGATCTCCAACGAATTGGCACCGTTTGGTGGTATCAAGTCGTCCGGCCTGGGCCGTGAAGGCTCCAAGTACGGCATCGAAGATTATCTGGAAATCAAATACCTCTGCCTGTCGGTCTGACTGACCCGGTCTGACTGACGTTGAGGTATTGCAGCCGATGGCGCGCGAGAGCGACGTGTCATCGGCTTTTGTTGCACCGTAGTTTCCTGGTGGCCTGAAGGCTGCAGCAGTCGATCATCGTATGCTGCCGCAGTTGATCCGGTCCGCTTGATCCTTGACCCACGCCGACCGATGAGCGGCGAATGAGGAATACATGAGCAAGACTAACGAATCCCTGATGCAACGCCGCCATGCTGCCGTCCCGCGTGGCGTTGGTCAGATCCACCCGATCTTCGCAGCTTCGGCGAAGAACGCGACCGTTACCGACGTGGAAGGTCGTGAATTCATCGACTTCGCGGGCGGCATTGCCGTTCTGAATACCGGTCACCTGCACCCGAAGATTATCGCTGCGGTGCAAGAGCAGCTGACCAAGCTGAGCCATACCTGCTTCCAGGTGCTGGCCTACGAGCCTTACGTCGAGCTGTGCGAGAAAATCAACGCCAAAGTGCCGGGTGATTTCGAGAAGAAAACCCTGCTGGTCACCACCGGTTCCGAAGCGGTTGAAAACGCCGTGAAGATCGCGCGTGCTGCGACCGGGCGTGCGGGCGTGATCGCCTTCACCGGCGCTTACCACGGTCGCACCATGATGACCCTGGGCCTGACCGGCAAGGTTGTACCTTACTCGGCGGGCATGGGCCTGATGCCGGGCGGTATCTTCCGCGCGTTGTACCCTTGCGAGCTGCATGGTGTGAGCGTTGACGACTCCATCGCCAGCATCGAGCGCATCTTCAAGAACGACGCCGAACCCAAGGACATCGCTGCAATCATCATCGAACCCGTTCAGGGCGAAGGTGGTTTCTACGTGGCACCGAAGGCGTTCATGCTGCGTCTGCGCGAGCTGTGCGACAAGCACGGCATTCTGCTGATCGCTGACGAAGTACAGACCGGCGCTGGCCGTACCGGCACGTTCTTCGCGATGGAACAGATGGGCGTTGCGGCCGACCTGACCACCTTCGCCAAGTCCATCGCCGGTGGCTTCCCGCTGGCGGGCGTGTGCGGCAAGGCTGAATACATGGATGCCATCGCACCGGGCGGTCTGGGCGGCACTTATGCTGGTAGCCCGGTTGCTTGCGCTGCGGCGCTGGCGGTGCTGGATATCTTCGAAGAAGAGCACCTGCTGGACCGTTGCAAGGCAGTCGGCGAGCGTCTGGTGACTGCGCTCAAGGGCATTCAGGCCAAGTACCCGGTCATTGGCGAAGTGCGTGCGCTGGGCGCGATGATCGCCGTCGAACTGTTCGAAGACGGCGATTCGCACAAGCCTAACGCCGCAGCAGTGGCGCAGGTGGTTGCCAAGGCGCGTGACAAGGGTCTGATCCTGCTGTCGTGCGGTACTTACGGCAACGTGTTGCGCGTGCTGGTGCCGTTGACTGCCGAAGACGAATTGCTGACACGTGGGCTGGCCATTCTGGAAGAATGCTTCGCTGAAATCGCGTAAAAAGTGTGAAGTCGTAAATTGATTAATTTATGACCAAACAGACAAAAAAAGCCCGTTTCGACGGGTTTTTTTTGGTCTGGAGCAGGGTATTTCGCTCTTTTTGCTATATCCGGACGAAGGCTTTGGCTAAGGTGAACGCATCGATGTCGGAGAGTCATGATGACTGCTGTAGATTTGCCCGCGGTACCTCGCGTATTGATTGCTGAGTCTGATCCGTGGGTTCGCGAAACACTCAGCGATCTGGTACTGGGTGTGCGAGCGGACGTCGACCTGGAAATGTGTACCGATGGCAAGCAGGCCGTCGAGTGGATGAAGAAACAACTGCCTGACCTGATCATCGCCGCACGCGAGCTACCGGGGATCGACGGGTTGAGCCTGTTGCGTGGCGTACGCAACCTGCGTCGTCAGCCCGCCATCCCTTTCATTCTGATCAGCAATCGCAACGACAGCGCCAGCGTGCGTGAGGTCTTGCCACTGGCACCGACTGCCTATCTGACCAAACCCCTGAATACCGAAGGGCTGCGCCAGCGCCTGGAAAGCCTGCTGCTGGAACGTCAGGCCCCGGTTGCGGGCGCAGTGCCCGCGCTGACGCCGGGTTTGACGCTGACCAAGTTTCTCGACAAGCGCCGTGACGTGGCTGACGGCGCGCCGCTGTTCGTTGATGTAGCGACGGCGATAAAACTCAGCCAGACCGCCAGTGGCATCGACGCTGCCTTGCTGGAGCAAGAACTGCGCAACGATCCGCACATCACTGCCGTGTTGATCGCGGCCGCCAACAGTGCCGCGCAACATTTGGGCAAGCCAGTGCAGACCATGGGCGGGGCGCTGGCCATTCTCGGCCCGGTGCAGGGCGCAAATATCGCATCAGGCCTGGCCAAGAAACGTATGGCCGTGCTGACCAGCGACGCGTTGCTGGCCCAGGCCAGTGAGCTTTGGACCATGTCGCAGCGCACGGCTGATTACGCGCGCATTCTGGGCGGCATGCTGGAGCTGGATGTAGAGCGTTGCTTCTGTGCTGGTCTGCTGCAGTCGCTGGGCGATCTTGCTGTGCTGGGTTGTTTGCAGGAGTGGCTGCTGGCCGGTGGCGAGCTGAATGAAGACGTGATCAAGCAATCGCTGGAGCAATATTCGGCTGCTTTCGGCTCTGCTCTGCGCACCCGCTGGCGTTTGCCGCTGGAACTGCGTGAGCTGATCGCTGCGGTGTATCAGTACAACACCGGCATCTTCACTCGCGAAGTGTTGGCAATGAACCTGGCGGGGCAGATGGCACGTCTGGGCGAGGAAGAGAGTGTTAACACGCTGATCAAGACCAAGTCGGCCAAGCTGTTGAAGCTGAGCGTCGGTGACTTGCAGCGTTTGCGCAAGAAACTGACCGGCGTGACTGACCCTAGCCTGTTGAAACCCTTGCCAACCGAACCTGAGGTGGCTGCCGAGACGGTTGAGGGGGAGGAAGAGCCTGATTTGCTGGACCTGACACCTGAACCACCTGCCGAAGAGTCTGCTGTAATCGAGGAACCGGCCAGCGCCATTCAGGGCCCGCTCGAGAAGTAGAACCTGACTGAGGCCTTCGCGAGCAAGACGGATCGCCGCCCCGGTCGCGCCCACAGGGAGTGATGCCGTGTGCGCACTTGCTCGCGAAGGCTATATTCCAAACGCAGCCAGTGCATTGACTGTACCGCCCTCTTCGCGGACAAGTCCGCTTCTACAGGGCACCGCAGACCCCCACAGGACTTGATGCCGTGAGTTTGTGGGAGCGACCGGGCGGCGATCCGCCTTGCTCGCGAAGGGGCCAGTCGTACTTTCTACAGTCGAGAAGGCATGTCAGACCAGCACGATCTGATTCTTGCCTTGGCGCTTGGCCTGATACATGGCGGCGTCGGCACGGCCATAGAGGGTTTCCAGGCTTGAGTCTTCCGGGCCCAGATTAGTCAGGCCCTGGCTGGCGGTGATGCTGAAGGTGGTGCCGCCTGACTGGAAGTTCTGGCGCTGGATCTCGCGTTGCAGGCGCTCGGCGATCTGCATGGCCATATCCGGCGCGCAGCCTGGGAATACCGCGGCGAACTCTTCGCCACCGATACGCCCGAACAAATCACCACGTCTCAGTGCCGAGCGGCCACTTTCAGCGATGCGTTGCAGCACGGTATCGCCTTCCTGATGGCCGTAGGTGTCGTTGACCAGCTTGAAGTCATCGATATCCAGCAGCAGAAAGGCCAGCGGCGTACCGTTGAGGCGAGCCAGTTCGAACTCGCGCTGGGCGCATTCGAAAAAGTGCCGACGGTTGCTGCTCTGGGTCAGCACGTCGGTGGTTGCCAGGCGTTGCAGCTCATCCTCGAGGTGTTTCTTGTCGGTGATGTCTTCGGCGATGCCCACCACGATCAGACGCTGGCTGGCGTCGGCGCGATGGCTGACGAAGCATTTGTCGCTGAGCCAGCGTACTTCACCGTCCGCACGGATGATTCGGTACTCGCGGTCCTCGATCGAGCCTTTCTCGATCACCTCGTTGAGGCTGCGCTCGGCGTAGTTCAGGTCATCCGGGTAGATACTGTCGCGCCACTCGCTGTAATCGGCCAGCAGCAAGCCCGCCGAGCGGCCGAAGATACGCTCGTACGCCGGGCTGACGTAAATCATGTGCTGGGTTTCCCAGTCAAACGCCCACAGAACAGCGTTCACACTCACCAGCAATGAGCTGAACAGTTGTTCGCGCTCGCTCAGGCGGGCAACTTCTGCCTGGGCGTGCATCAGGGCTAACAGGGTTTCTGCGGCTGCGGGCATATCAGTGATCGGCGTGCCGGGTAGGGAGGTAGGAGGCTGCTTTTCCATAAGATCCATCTCAAGCGTTACGGCCAGTGCCGTGCCCTATCCCGTTTGGCGGGAAAGTTGATGAGATAGATTGGCAGGGGATAAGTTCCGGGACCGGCGCACCTGCGGGAGGCGCGCCGATCAACGGTATCAGGCGTGGGCGGGGCGTAGCGAGTAGGTTTTCAGCTGGTCGGCGAACTCACGCAGCGAGTGAATACCACTGGCTTCGGCCTCGTGAATCCACTCTTTGATGGCTGAAAGCATGTCATGGCCATTGCTGCTGGTCTTGACCCAGATCTGCTGCAACGCCAGACGCTTTTCGTAGATCACTTTCAGCGCATGGCTGTGTTCCAGCATGGTCTGGATGCGCAAATGATGCTTGTCATCGAGCAGACTGGTCTCACGTGACAGCAGCCGTTTGGCGCGACTGAACTGATGACGCACCGATTCGTCGGCCTTGGCCAGTTCCTGGGCAACCAGCGGCGCAATTACCAGCTTGCGATACTGCGCCATGATCTGGAAACGGTTGTTGAGGATCGCCATGGCGGTGTCCATGTCCATGTGGCCCTTGCCTTCGACCCGATGGGCGATGGGCGCGACCCGCTGGACCTTGGCCAGCCCCAGGAAACTGAACAGTTTGATCCACGCCCAGCCCATGTCGAATTCCCAGGGCTTGACCGACAGCTTGGCTGAGTTGGGATAGGTGTGGTGGTTGTTGTGCAGCTCTTCGCCGCCGATCACGATGCCCCACGGCACCAGATTGGTGGCCGCGTCACGGCATTCGAAGTTGCGATAGCCGACGGCATGGCCCAGACCGTTGACCACGCCAGCAGCCCAGAAGGGAATCCACATCATCTGGACGGCCCACACGGTGATACCGAGGGCACCGAACAGTGCCACATCGATGACTGCCATCAGGGCGATACCCAGCAGCTTGTAGCGCGAATACAGGTTGCGCTCGATCCAGTCTTCCGGGCAGTTCTTGCCGTAGATACGCAGGGTGTCCTGGTTCTGAGCTTCTTCGCGGTACAGCTCGGCGCCTTTGCGCAGCACGGTGGACAGGCCTTTGACGACCGGGCTGTGCGGGTCGTCGACGGTTTCGCATTTTGCGTGGTGTTTGCGGTGGATGGCTGTCCACTCGCGGGTGTTCTGGGCAGTGGTCAGCCACAGCCAGAAACGGAAGAAGTGTTTCAGCCCCGCATTGAGCTCAAGCGAGCGGTGGGCTGAGTAGCGGTGCAGATAGACCGTGACGCCGACAATAGTCACATGGGTCATCGCCAGCGTGACTGCTATTACCTGCCAGACGGAAAGGTCGAGCAAACCGTTGTACCACATAGGCTGTTTGGCCCTCGTAAAGATACTCATGAAGAAAAAAGTTACGCGTGCATTATCACTGACATCCCACAGAAAACCAGTCACCCTTTCAGATAAGAGTCGCAGGATGTTTCTTGCTTTATAATTCCGGCTTTATCTGAGGTTCTTCGTTTCCGATGTCAGATTACTCCCTTGGCGCGCTGCGAACGGCCGTCCTGTATGGGCTGCTGTCCATTTTGTGGTTTGTGACGTGCGACCTGTTGCTGCCCTTTTTCATAAAAGAACCTGCTCGATTGGCGTTCTGGCAACTGATGGCCGGTTACAGCTGGGTGTTGCTCAGCGCGGTCATGATCTTCATCGCACGTGACAGATTGAGAAGCCTGATCGGCGGCGATGCGCTTTTTCAGCGCCAGCAAGCCGATTACGACCGGCTGCGGCTGGCGGAAGCGGTGTTCGACAGCACTCGCGAAGGGGTGCTGGTCAGCGATGCGCAGGGCCACATCGTTCACGTCAACCGCGCTTTCGTCGATATCACTGGTTATCAGGCCGAAGAAGTACTGGGCCTCAACCCCAGCAAGTTCAAGTCCGGCCGACACGGCCCGGAGTTCTACAAACAGATGTATCACTCGATCATCAGCGAGGGCCAGTGGAGCGGCGAGATCTGGAATCGGCGTAAAAGCGGCGAGATCTATCCGCAATGGCAGACCATTCGCAGCGTTATGGGCGATGACGGCCAACCCAGGCACTTTGTAGCGGTGTTTTCCGACATTACAGCTATCAAACGCTCCGAGCAGGAGCTGGCCCAGTTGATCCACTTCGATGGGCTGACCGATTTGCCCAATCGCCTGCTGCTGACTGATCGCATCAGCCAGGCGCTGACTTCGGCGCGCGCCAGCAAACGCGGCTGCGCACTGTTGCTGATCGACCTGGACCACTTCAAGAACATCAATGACAGCCTTGGCCACAACGTGGGCGACGATGTGCTCAGGGCCGTCGCCGAGCGGCTCAAAAGCGTGTCCGGCAATGAAATGACTCTGGCGCGTCCGGGCGGCGACGAGTTCGCCCTGTTGATCAAGAATTGCTCGCAGCTGGTTCAGGCTGCCGCGCTGGCACAGCAGGTGATCGATGCGCTCAAGGCACCGTTCGCGATTGCCGCGCATCAGCTGTTTGTCACTGCCAGCATTGGCATCAGCCTGTTCCCCGGCGATGCGCTGACCGCCGAGCAACTGTTGCGCAATGCAGACTCGGCGCTGTTCAAGGCCAAGGGCGACGGTCGTGAGTGTTATGCGTTGTACACCGAGGAATTGACCGCCCACGCCCAACAGCGCGTGCAACTGGCCTATGAACTGCGTCAGGCCGTCGAACTGGAACAACTGCGGGTCTTCTATCAGCCGGTTCATGACCTTGTCACCCGCCGTATTCGCGGTGTCGAGGCGCTGGTGCGCTGGCAGCACCCGGAGCGCGGGATGGTTTCGCCGGGAGAATTCATTCCGATTGCCGAGCAAAGCGGGCTGATCGCTGATATTGATGCCTGGGTCTTGAAAACCGCCTGTCTACAGATGAAGGCCTGGCTGGCGGAAGGCGTGCCGGTCGAGTTCGTCGCGGTAAACGTCTCCAGCCGCCTGTTCAATCATGGCGACCTCGACCGTCGGGTAGCACAGGCACTGCATGAGACCGGGCTTGAGCCTGCCTTTCTGGAGCTGGAAGTGACTGAAAGCGCGGTCATGGAAGACCCCGAACAGGCCATCGAACAATTGCATCGCCTGCGCGAACTGGGCCTGAGCCTGGCCATCGATGACTTCGGTACGGGTTATTCTTCGCTGCTGCGGCTCAAGCGCATGCCGGTTCAGAAGCTGAAGATCGACCAGGGTTTTGTGGCCGGACTGCCGGGCGACGATGACGACATCGCGATTGTCAGAGCGGTCATCGCGCTGGCGGGCAGCCTGGGCATGCGGGTGCTGGCTGAAGGCATCGAGCATGCGAATCAGGCTGCGTTCCTGCTGGGCAACGGTTGCCAGTTGGGCCAGGGCTACTGGTTTGCCCGGCCAATGGTCGCGCAGGCTATCGACTGGACGCATGCACCGGTCTTCTAGCAGCCCGGCTGAAGCCGCTAGAGCTAGGCTTGCCAGGGTGTGCAACGCATCTTGGCAAAATCTCTAACCGCTAAATTTCTTTTGGTTATATCTGCATTCTTAAATAGTCTTTTTAAGAATATCCGCACCTCACTATTATTGCCTCACCGCCATACGCCATCGCCCCCAGTCGCGACGGCCGGCTTCTCATCTTTCAAGGAATAAGACAATGAGCGCATCTCTACGTAGTGTTGACGGTCAGGACGAAGCAGCAATTCTGCGTGAGATTCAGAGTGCGTTGCGTGACCTGCGTTTTGGCGCCGTCGAAATCACTGTGCATAACGCGCAAGTGGTGCAGATCGAGCGCAAGGAAAAGTTTCGTTTGCAGAACCCCGCCGCCAAGCAGAGCTGAAGCGGCATTACCCGACTGGTCAACCGGAGGGCTTCATCCTGACTCCTGATACCTCCCCTGAAAAAAGCAGCGCGCCCGTGCGAATGCCGTTCTGACGCGCCAAGAAGAAATTAAAAAAGCCAACACACCGCATTTCCAGGAGCTTCATCTATGTCCATTCGCCGTTTTGCTCTGGCCGCTCTCGCCAGTGCTGTTTTCGCAGGTTCGGCTGTTGCCAAGGATTACGAACTGCTCAACGTGTCTTACGATCCGACCCGCGAGCTGTATCAGGATTACAACGCAGAATTCGTCAACTTCTGGAAAAAATCCCATCCGGACGACAAGGTCGAGATCAAGCAGTCTCACGGTGGCTCGGGCAAGCAGGCCCGTGGCGTGATCGACGGTCTGCGTGCAGACGTGGTGACCCTGGCACTGGCCGGTGACATCGATGAAATCGCCAAGCTGGGCAAGACCCTGCCCGAAAACTGGCAGACCCGTCTGCCGGATGCGAGCACGCCTTACACCTCGACCATCGTGTTTCTGGTGCGCAAGGGCAACCCCAAAGGCATCAAGGACTGGGGCGACCTGATCAAGAAAGACGTCTCGGTGATCACGCCGAACCCGAAAACCTCAGGTGGTGCACGCTGGAACTTCCTGGCGGCCTGGGCCTACGGCCTGAAGGCGGGCGGCGGCGACGAAGCCAAAGCCAAGGAATATGTGCAGACGCTGTTCAAGCACGTGCCGATTCTGGACACCGGTGCGCGTGGTTCGACCATCACCTTCGTCAACAACGGTCAGGGTGACGTGCTGCTGGCGTGGGAAAACGAAGCATTCCTGGCGCTGAAAGAAGACGGTGGCAAAGACAAGTTCGACATCGTCGTGCCGTCGCTGTCGATTCTCGCCGAACCTCCGGTAGCCGTAGTCGACAAAAACGCCGAGAAGAAAGGCAACACTGAAATCGCGACTGAATACCTCAAGCACCTGTACAGCAAGGAAGGTCAGGAAATTGCTGCGAAAAACTTCTATCGTCCACGTGATGCCGAAGTAGCCGCCAAGTACGAGAAGCAATTCCCGAAACTTGATCTGGTGACTATCGACAAAGACTTTGGCGGCTGGAAAACTGCGCAGCCGAAGTTTTTCAATGACGGCGGCGTTTTCGACCAGATTTATCAGGCGCAATAAGCCGAATCAGGATGCCGCGCGAGTGGCATTGCAGGTTGGGTCAAGCAGCCCGGATTAACGTCCGGGCTTCGTGCAAGTGAAACCAGGGACTTTTATGTCGCGTCGTATCTCCCCCGTCATACCCGGCTTCGGGCTGACGCTGGGCTACACCTTGGTGTACCTCAGTCTGATTGTGCTAATACCGCTGGCCGCCATGTTCGTGCATGCCGCGCAGCTGACCTGGGATCAGTTCTGGACCATCATCACGGCACCACGCGTGATCGCGGCACTCAAGCTGAGTTTCGGCACCGCGTTCTACGCGGCCCTCATCAATGGCGTGATCGGCACGCTGCTGGCCTGGGTGCTGGTGCGTTACACCTTCCCCGGTCGCAAGATCATCGATGCAATGATCGATCTGCCGTTCGCCCTGCCGACTGCTGTGGCCGGTATTGCCCTGACGGCGCTGTACGCGCCCAATGGCTGGGTCGGGCAGTTCGCCGCCGACCTGGGCTTCAAGATCGCCTATACGCCATTGGGTATTACCCTGGCGCTGACGTTCGTCACCCTGCCATTCGTGGTGCGCACCGTGCAGCCTGTGCTGGCCGACATCCCCAAGGAAGTCGAAGAAGCCGCTGCCTGCCTGGGCGCGCGTCCGCTGCAGGTGTTTCGCCACATCCTCGTTCCGGCCTTGTTGCCTGCCTGGCTGACCGGCTTCGCTCTGGCGTTTGCCAGAGGCGTGGGCGAGTACGGTTCGGTGATTTTCATTGCCGGCAACATGCCGATGAAAACCGAGATCCTGCCGCTGCTGATCATGGTCAAGCTCGACCAGTACGACTACACCGGCGCGACCGCTATCGGCGTGATGATGCTGGTGGTTTCCTTCATTCTGCTGCTGCTGATCAACCTGCTGCAGCGGCGCATTGAAACCCCATCCTGAGGAGGCGCAGAACATGTCTTATTCATCTGTTTCAGCCGCCGCCTCTGCCAACGCCGCCCGTCGTGGCAGCGCGGTGTCGCGACGTATTCTGATCGGCCTGTGCTGGCTGGTGTTTTTTCTGTTTCTGGGCCTGCCGCTGTTCATCGTGGTGTCTCAGGGGCTGAAAAACGGTCTGGGCGCGTTCTTTACCGCGATCCTCGAGCCGGACGCGCTGTCGGCGCTGAAGCTGACGGTCATCGCGGTACTGATCTCGGTGCCGCTCAATCTGGTATTCGGCGTCAGCGCCGCATGGTGCGTGAGTAAATACTCGTTCCGCGGCAAGAGCATTCTGGTCACGCTGATCGACCTGCCGTTCTCGGTATCGCCAGTCATTGCCGGTCTGGTCTACGTCCTGATGTTCGGTGCGCAGGGCCTGTTCGGTCCCTGGTTACAGGACCACGATATCCAGATCGTCTTTGCCCTGCCGGGCATCGTGCTGGCGACCATTTTCGTCACTGTGCCGTTCGTTGCGCGCGAACTAATCCCGCTGATGCAGGAGCAGGGTACTCAGGAAGAAGAGGCGGCGCGGCTGCTGGGTGCCAACGGCTGGCAGATGTTCTGGCACGTCACGGTGCCGAACATCAAATGGGGCCTGATCTACGGCGTGGTGCTGTGTACTGCGCGGGCAATGGGTGAGTTTGGCGCGGTGTCGGTGGTTTCCGGCCACATTCGCGGCGTCACCAACACCCTGCCGCTGCACGTCGAAATTCTCTACAACGAGTACAACCACGTTGCAGCCTTTGCCGTGGCGAGCCTGTTGCTGATCCTGGCGCTGTTCATCCTGCTGCTCAAGCAGTGGAGCGAATCCCGCATTAACCGTCTGCGCCATAACGCGGCGGAGGAATAATCATGTCGATCGAAGTCCGTAACGTCAGCAAGAATTTCAACGCCTTCAAGGCCCTGAACAACATCAGTCTGGACATCCAGAGTGGCGAGCTGGTGGCTTTGCTCGGGCCGTCAGGCTGCGGCAAGACCACCCTGTTGCGCATTATTGCCGGCCTGGAAACCCCGGATGACGGCAGTATCGTGTTCCATGGCGAAGATGTTTCCGGCCATGACGTGCGTGATCGCAACGTCGGCTTTGTGTTCCAGCATTACGCGCTGTTCCGCCACATGACGGTGTTCGACAACGTCGCGTTCGGCCTGCGCATGAAGCCCAAGCGTGAGCGTCCGAACGAAACGCGCATCGCGGAAAAGGTCCACGAACTGCTGAACATGGTGCAACTGGACTGGCTGGCCGATCGTTATCCGGAGCAGTTGTCCGGTGGTCAGCGTCAGCGTATCGCCCTGGCCCGAGCCTTGGCGGTCGAGCCCAAAGTGTTGCTGCTGGACGAGCCATTCGGCGCACTGGACGCCAAAGTGCGCAAGGAACTGCGTCGCTGGCTGGCGCGCCTGCACGAAGACATCAACCTGACCTCGGTGTTCGTGACCCACGATCAGGAAGAGGCCATGGAAGTGGCTGATCGCATCGTGGTGATGAACAAGGGCGTGATCGAACAGATCGGCTCGCCGGGCGAGGTCTACGAGAACCCGTCCAACGACTTCGTCTACCACTTCCTAGGTGACTCCAACCGCCTGAGCCTGGGCGAGGAAGGGCACCTGTTGTTCCGTCCGCATGAAGTGTCGCTGTCCCGCCAGGAAATCGAAGACCACCACGCAGCTGAAGTCCGCGACATCCGCCCGCTGGGCGCGACAACACGGGTCACGCTGAAAGTGGAAGGGCAGAGCGAACTGATCGAGGCCGAAGTGGTGAAAGACCACGACAGCCTGGTAGGCCTGGCCAAGGGCGAGACACTGTTCTTCAAACCGAAGGTCTGGCAAAAGCTTTAAGCCCACCCCCCCGACTATCGTTCCCATGCTCCGCATTGGGACGATAGTGATCTCGGGATTTTCATCGTTCCCATGCTCCGCGTGGGAATGCCTTTCTGGACGCTCGGCGTCTGATCTTGAGTGCGCGGCGTCAGCACGAGCATGTGACGCGGAGCGTCACGAACTGCATGCCAACGCGGAGCATTGGCACGATAGTGATCTCCAGACTTTCATCGTTCCCATGCTCCGCGTGGGAATGCCTTTCCGGACGCTCGGCGTCCGATCTTGAGTGCGCGGCGTCAGCACGGGCATGTGACGCGGAGCGTCATGAACTGCATGCCAACGCGGAGCATTGGCACGATAGTGATCTCGAGACTTTCATCGTTCCCATGCTCCGCGTGGGAATGCCTTCCTGGACGCTCTGCGTCCGATCTTGAGTGCGCGGCGTCAGCACGGGCATGTGACGCGGAGCATTGGCACGATAGTGATCTCAAGATTTTCATCGTTCCCATGCTCCGCGTGGGAATGCCTTTCTGGACGCTCTGCGTCCTCGGGCGGTTAGCGCACTGACAACGCGAGCATGAACGCGGCAACAATGCCGCACAGCGCGAACAGCTGTTGCAGGCGCGGGCCGGCGAGGTAGCGGGCGACTTGTCTGCCAGCTATCAAGCCGATGACTGCACCCAGCGCAAAAGGCGCACCCACCGTCCAGTGCATCACCCCGCTCAAGGAGGCGGTGATGACGCTGCCCGTCGAGACCAGCGCAATCACCGCCAGTGACGTCGCCACAACGCTTTTCATGCCCAGATCGCTGTAGCGGGTCAGCGCCGGAATGATCACGAAACCGCCGCCCACACCCAATAGCCCGGACAATAACCCTGAACCCACGCCCGTCAGCGTCAAAGCGCGCAGGCACGGCATGGTCCAGCGCAAACGGCCTTGCAGCGGGTTGAGCACGCAGGGCAGCATTTCTGCGCGCGGCGGCGGTTGGCCATGGCGCAATTCGCGGCTGGCCCTGATGAACATGCGCGTGCAGGCGTACAGCAGCACGACCGAAAAGACCAATGCCAGCGGTGTATTGGGCAGCCGATGGGCGAGCCACAGGCCAAGAGGTGCCATCAGCACACCAATGGATGCGATATACCCGGCAGCGCGATAGCGGACGATACCCTGACGCAGCCCCAGCACCGCGCCGATTCCCGCCGCCAGCCCGACGGCCAGCAGGCCGACAGGTGCCGCTTCGACAATCGACAGGCCAAGACCAAAAACCAGCAGCGGGACCGCGAGAATGCCGCCGCCCGCGCCTGTCAGCGCCAGTACCACGCCAATGATCGCCCCCAGGCCAACGCCCAGCAGTTGATGCTCATCCATGCCTGGCGTCAGCCTTTTCCGGTTTGGCCAGCCATTCACGTCCCTTGAGCATGCCATGCCAGTAAAGTACGGGCAGCACGCGTTCTTTCAGCCACCAGGCCAGCCGGGTCGGTTGACGGCCATCAAGCAGCCAGCGCGGGAAGCTCGGCGCAACCTTGCCGCCATAGGTGAATTCAGCCAGTACGATCCGGCCTTTCTCGACGGTCAGCGGGCACGAGCCATAACCGTCATAGACGGCAGACTCACTCAGACGACCCAGCGCGACCAGCACATTATTGGCCACCACCGGTGCCTGCTTGCGGGCGGCCGCGGCGGTTTTGGCGTTGCTGGTATTGGTGGCATCGCCCAGAGCATGAACATTGGCGAACTGTCGGTGCCGGAGCGTGGCAGGGTCCACGTCCACCCAGCCTGCGGCATCGGCCAGCGGGCTGCTGCGAATGAAGCCGGGGGCAATCTGCGGTGGCACCACGTGCAGCATTTCAAAGCTGTGCTCGACGGTTTCGCTGCTGCCATCGGCCTGCGTGCAAACAAACGTAGCACGCTTGCCCGGCCCGTCGACGGCCACCAGCCGATGACTGAACTTGAGGTCGATGGCGTAGCGCTCGATGTACTTCATCAGCGCCGGTACATAGTCCGCCACACCAAACAGCACGCCACCGGCGTTGAAGAACTGCGTATTGATCTGCGCCAGACGGCCGGTTTTCAGCCAGTGGTCACAAGACAGGTACATGGCCTTCTGTGGCGCACCGGCGCATTTGATCGGCATGGGCGGCTGAGTAAACAGCGCGCGCCCTTGCTTCAAGCCCTGCACCAGCTTCCAGGTATAGGGTGCCAGGTCATAGCGATAGTTGGAGGTCACGCCGTTGGCACCTAGCGTCTCGACCAACCCGTCGATGGCCGCCCAGTCCAGCTTCAGGCCGGGGCAGACCACCAGTTGCTGATAGCCAAGCGTGCGCCCGTCGGCGAGCGTCAGGGTATTGTGCTGCGGCTCGAAGGTCGCCACCGCAGCCTTGATCCACTGCACACCTTTGGGAATCAGCGACGCCATGCTGCGTGCCGTCGACTGCGGCGTGAAAATGCCCGCGCCGACCATGGTCCAGCCCGGCTGGTAATAGTGGGTATCGGCAGGGTCGACCAGGGTGATCTGCAGGGCAGCATCACGGGCGAGCAGGCTTGCAGCAGTGGCGATACCGGCAGCACCGCCACCGACGATCAGGATCTGACAGCTAGTTGTCGAAGCATTCATCACAGGGTTTCCCAAGGCGGGCAGCAGTCAAAAGGCATTGAGCGGGATCTTCAGGTAGACGACGCCGTTGTCTTCCGGCTCGGGAAAGTGCCCGCAGCGCATGTTGACCTGCACCGAAGGCAGCATCAGCACAGGCATATCCAGCGTCACGTCACGGGCTTCACGCATGCTGACGAACGCATCTTCATCTACGCCGTCATGAACATGGATGTTGCTGGCGCGCTGTTCGGCGACGGTGGTCATGTATTTCAGCTCACGACCGTTGGGCAGGTAGTCGTGGCACATGAACAGCAGGGTGTCAGGCGGCAACGCCAGCAGTTTGTGAATGGAGCGGTACAGCGTGCGCGCATCGGCTCCGGGAAAGTCGCAACGCGCGGTGCCGTAATCGGGCATGAACAACGTGTCGCCCACAAACGCGATGGTTTTGTCGTCGACCTGCACCAGGTAACTCATGCACGCCGGTGTATGCCCGGGCGTATGCATGGCCTTGACCTGAAGTGTTCCAAGGGCGAACGAGGCGTTATCTTCCAGCAGCACATCGAACTGGCTGCCATTGCGGGCAAAGTCAGACGGCGCGTTGAATAGCGCGCCAAAGGTTTCCTGCACGGCGGTGATATGGCTGCCGATGACGATTTGTCCGCCAAGCTGCTGTTTCAGATACGGCGCAGCCGTGAGGTGATCCGCGTGCACATGGGTTTCGAAAATCCACTGCACCGAAGCCCCCAGCGCCTGTACCCGGCCGATCATCCGGTCGGCAGACTCGGTCCGGGTGCGGCCCGACTTGGGGTCGTAATCGAGCACGCTGTCGATCAGCGCGCACTGCTTGCTGTCCAGGTCCATCACCAGGTAGCTGATGGTCCAGGTGTGACTGTCGAAGAGTGCTTCGACATAAAGTTTTTCACCGATGATCATGTGCAATTCCCATGGCTGTAAATCGCCTCGAGGCCCGTTTGGTCAGGCCGGACGGTTGGCAGTCGTTGCTATGACATCTCAATAACCATGCCAAAGGCCGGAAAACCCATTGAGCATAGTAAA
The DNA here is from genome assembly GCF_032587815.1 of Pseudomonas syringae group sp. 26L6. Lineage (NCBI taxonomy): Bacteria > Pseudomonadati > Pseudomonadota > Gammaproteobacteria > Pseudomonadales > Pseudomonadaceae > Pseudomonas > Pseudomonas syringae group sp. 26L6. Next base: position 69,475 of record NZ_JAWHPJ010000031.1, on the reverse strand, counting down.
TACAAGGCGTTGAGGGATTCTGCGGAAAACCCGCGTGATGGTTGCCAAGGCGCTGACTGCCACATTCTGGCAGTCGCTTGGCAGACGGTGGCATAAGCTGGCAGCGAGATGGGTTAAGCTGCGGCCAATCCACAGGAGCAAGCATGACCCTCATCGCCACTGATTTACCCGGCAGTCGCATGCAGTCGCTGGTGTCATACCTCGAACATGACCTGCGACCGACCATCGTTCTGGACACCGACTACAACATCATCGCGGCCAATACCGCCTATCAGCGTCAGTTCGGCGTTGAAGGCACGCCACATGTGGGCGAGAAGTGTTATCGGGTGTCGCATCAGTTCGCGGTGCCGTGCGATCAGGCTGGTGAACATTGCCCGATGCGCAAGGCCCACGAAACGCGGCTTCCGGAGCGTTTGCTGCATATTCACCACACACCTCGCGGCCCTGAGCATGTGGATGTGGAGCTGCGGCCGATTCTCGATGACGGGGGTGAAGTCATCGCCTACGTCGAGCGACTGAGTTCGGTGGCCGTGGCGTCGGTTCAGCCGCAGCAGCATGGGCTGGTCGGTCGTTCAGCAGCATTCAAAGAGGTCCTGAGTGCCTTGCAACGCGCTGCACCCGCACAGATTCCGGTGCTGCTGCAGGGCGAGTCGGGTACTGGCAAGGAATTGTTCGCTTGCGCACTGCACGCCAGCAGCGCCAGGTCCGCCGGGCCGTTGGTGGTGGTCGATTGCACCGGGCTTACCGAAACCCTGCTGGAGAGCGAGCTGTTCGGCTATGAAAAGGGCGCGTTCACCGGCGCGTTGCAGCGCAAGACCGGTCTGGCCGAAGCCGCTCATGGCGGCACGTTGTTCCTTGATGAAATCGGCGAGGTGCCGCTGGCCATGCAGGTCAAGCTGTTGCGGCTGATCGAATCAGGCAGCTTCCGCCCGGTGGGCAGCCTGCGAACGGTGCATTCGGATTTTCGGCTGGTGGTGGCCACACACAAACCGCTCAAGGAGATGGTCACCAACGGCAGTTTTCGCCAGGATTTGTTCTACCGCATCAGCGCCTTCCCGATCCGTCTGCCCGCCCTGCGCGAACGCAGCGAGGACTTGCCGCTGCTGATCGACAGCCTGCTGCAACGCATCGCGCCAGGTGCTGCTCCGCGTGTCGACGCCGAGGCCATGAAGCTGCTGAGTCTGTACAGCTACCCCGGCAACATCCGCGAGCTGCGCAACATACTTGAGCGCGCCCGCCTGTTTACCGATGACGGCGTTATTCGCGTACAGGATTTACCCGCTGAAGTGCGCGGGCAGGGCGAAGAAGCGGGTGGCGTGACTTACCGCCAGCAGGACGACGGCCTGGAGAAACTCGCCCATGCACTGCGAGTGTTCAACGGCTCGCGCAGTGAGCTGGCCAGAGAGCTGGGGCTGAGCGAACGCACCCTGTATCGACGTTTGCGTGCACTCGGCATTCCGCGCTGAAGCACGCACACGGCGACGCAGAGCGTCGAGAACTGCATTCCCACGCTGGAGCGTGCGGAACGATAACCGTAACTATCGTACGGCGCTCCCCCACTGGAGCGTGCGGAACGATCATCGCAACTATCGTACGGCGCTCCCCCACTGGAGCGTGCGGAACGATAATCGCAACTATCGTGCGGCGCTCCCCACTGGAGCGTACGGAACGATAATCGCAACTATCGTGCGGCGCTCCGCGTCGCATGCCTTTCCGGACGCTCTGCGTCCTCCCTTGAACACGTTACTTGAACGTCACAACCCCACCGGCCAGGGATTCAACCCGCGCCAGCGATTCCACTCTATAGCCCTGTGCATCCAGTTCGGCACGGCCGCCCTGGAAGGACTTCTCGATCACGATCCCCAGCCCGGCCACGGTCGCACCGGCCTGCTTGATGATCGAGATCAGCGCCTGCGAGGCTTTGCCGTTGGCGAGGAAGTCATCGATGATCAGCACGTGATCGTCGCTGCTCAGATGACGCGGCGAGATCGCCACGGTGCTCTCCACCTGTTTGGTGAACGAGTACACGGTCGCCGACAGCAGGTTTTCGGTCAGGGTCAGGGACTGGTGCTTGCGGGCGAAAATCACCGGCACGCCCATGTTCAGACCCGCCATGACGGCCGGCGCAATGCCGGAAGCTTCGATGGTCACGATTTTGGTCACGCCAGCGTCGGCGAACAGACGGGCGAATTCGTCACCGATTTCCTTCATCAAGGCCGGATCGATCTGATGATTGAGAAACGCATCGACTTTCAGCACCTGATCGGACAATACGATGCCTTCTTCGCGAATCTTCTTGTGCAGTGCTTCCACTTCAATTCCTAGACTGCGCCATTGCGCAATAAATGATCAATTTCGTTTATCGACTAGCGTTTCAGCATGGCGCGGATATCGGCAAGCGCGGTATTGCCGCGAACCGCTTTGACTTCCGTCGGAGTGTCGTCATTGCCTTCCCAGGCCAGATCATCCGGGGGCAGCTCATCCAGAAAGCGGCTTGGCGCGCAGTCGATGATTTCACCGTACTGCTTGCGCTTGGCGGCGAACGTGAAGGCCAGAGTCTGCCGCGCGCGCGTAATGCCGACATAGGCAAGACGGCGTTCTTCTTCGATGGTGTCGGCTTCGATGCTGGAGCGGTGCGGCAGGATCTCTTCTTCCATGCCCATGATGAACACGTAAGGAAACTCCAGCCCCTTGGAGGCGTGCAAGGTCATCATCTGCACGCCTTCGGCACCATCTTCCTCTTCCTGCTGACGTTCAAGCATGTCGCGCAGGACCAGCTTGCCGATGGCTTCCTCAATGGTCATACCGCCTTCTTCGTCCTTTTCCAGCGTGTTTTTCAACGCCTCGATCAGGAACCAGACGTTACTCATCCGGTAATCAGCGGCCTTTTCGCTGGAGCTGTTCTGCCGCAGCCAGTTCTCGTAATCGATGTCCATGACCATGCTGCGTAGTGCGGCGATGGGGTCGTTCTGTGCGCACTGCTGGCGCACGCCGTCCATCCAGCGCTTGAAGCGCTGCAAACGGTCGGTGTAACGGCTGTCCAGGTGCTCGCCCAGACCGATTTCTTCGGTGGCGGCGTACATCGACACCTTGCGTTCGGTGGCGTAATTACCGAGTTTTTCCAGCGTGGTCGAGCCGATTTCACGACGCGGCACGTTGATGACCCGCAGGAAGGCGTTGTCGTCGTCCGGGTTCACCAGCAAACGGAAATACGCCATCAGGTCTTTCACTTCCTGGCGACCGAAGAAGCTGTTGCCGCCCGAAAGTCGATACGGCACCTGGTGGTGCTGCAATTTGAGTTCGATCAGCTTGGCCTGGTAGTTGCCGCGATACAGGATGGCGAAGTCGCTGTAGGGCCGGTCGGTGCGCAGGTGCAGGGTGAGGATTTCCATCGCCACGCGCTCGGCTTCGGCATCTTCGTTACGGCAACGGATGACACGGATTTCGTCGCCGTGGCCCATCTCGGACCACAGTTGTTTTTCGAAGGCGTGCGGGTTGTTGGAGATCAGCACGTTGGCGCAGCGCAGGATGCGGCTGGTGGAACGGTAGTTCTGCTCCAGCATGACCACTTTCAACGACGGGTAGTCGTCCTTGAGCAGCATCAGGTTTTCCGGTCGCGCACCGCGCCAGGCGTAGATCGACTGGTCGTCGTCGCCCACCACGGTGAACTGATGGCGCGAACCGATCAGCAGTTTAACCAGCAGGTACTGGCTGGCGTTGGTGTCCTGATATTCGTCCACCAGCAGGTAACGCACCTTGTTCTGCCATTTCTCCAGAATGTCGGCGTGTTCCTGGAACAGCTTGACCGGCAGCAGAATGAGGTCGTCGAAGTCCACCGCGTTATACGCCTTGAGCGTGCGCTGGTAGTGGGTGTAGACGATGGCGGCGGTCTGTTCCTTGGGGTTGCGGGCGTTTTCCAGCGCGTCGGCAGGCAGGATGAGGTCGTTTTTCCACGAACCGATCATGTTCTTGATTTCGTCGACACCGTCGTCGCCCGAATACTCTTTCTGCATGATGTCGGTCATCAGGGCCTTGACGTCGGTCTCGTCGAAGATCGAGAAGCCCGGTTTGTAGCCCAGCCGCGTGTGTTCCTTGCGGATGATGTTCAGACCCAGGTTGTGGAAAGTCGAGACCGTCAGGCCTCGTCCTTCGCCGCCTCGGAGCAGCGTACCGACGCGCTCCTTCATCTCGCGCGCGGCCTTGTTGGTAAAGGTCATGGCGACAATGTACTGGGCGCGGATGCCGCAGTTCTGGATCAGGTGCGCAATCTTGCGGGTGATCACACTGGTCTTGCCGGAACCGGCACCGGCGAGCACCAAAAGAGGGCCGCCGACGTAGTTCACGGCTTCCTGCTGCCGGGGATTGAGTCGGGACATGGCGGTATGAAGAGTCGTCTGTAAAAAAGGTCGGGCATTTTAACAGGCCCACGGGTTTGTGCAGCGGTCATCGTAGCCAGACAGTGATCGCTATCTAATTCTTCTGTTTTTGTTACATTTGCGCCGCGACGCAACGATACGTGTATTTGTCACGCTCCAGCGGGAGTGCGGCCACCGGTTTTTCCTTTGCACTTAGGAAGTTAGATTGCCTACACCTGTCGAACCCTTGCGATTGCTGTTATTGGCGCACGAGCCTTTCTGGTACGCGCTGCTGCGCGATTGCCTCACTGCGCCGGGCAGCAACGTAATACTTCTGCATGGCGAGAACTGGGACGCTTTCAGCGCCGGGTACGCTAACGAGCGCAGCACCGTGCTGCTGACAACGCCCGACCTGCAGCCCAGAACCGGAACCTGCCTGCTACCCACCGTGGTGCTGCTCGAAAAGGAACCGCTGGTCGGACCGAGTGGCGTCAGTGACTGGCTGGTGCGCGATGCATTGACCGGCGATGCGCTGCGCCGCTGCCTGCGTTATGTCCACGAGCGCAGTCGCCTGGAAGACAGCCTGCGGCGTCTGGTCGGTCAGGACCCATTGACCGGCATCGCCAATCGTCAGGGTTTTCAGGCGCTGTTGACGGCGCGTCTGGCCGAGGGTGGCAGCCTGGCGCTGGGGCATCTGGACCTGGACAACTTCCGCCGCGCCAACGATTCGCTGGGGCATCAGGCCGGTGACCGACTGATTCTGCAAGTCGTGGCACGTCTGAAAAACCAGCTCGCTGCGGGCGATCAGCTTGCACGCCTGGGCGGCGACGAATTCGCCCTGTTGATTGACACCCGCACAACACCTGCACGCGCCATGCAACTGGCCGAGCGAATTACTGACGTGCTGTCCGAACCCTACTGGGTCGATGGCGAAAGCCTGCTGCTGGGTTGCAGCCTGGGCATTGCCCATTCACAAACCCGGCCCGAAGCAGACCCGCTGATGTGGCACGCGCACATCGCCATGCGCCAGGCCAAGAGCATGCAGGGCTGCACCTTTCATCTGTTCGACGAGCGCATCAACCGCAACGCCCGCAGCCTGGCCGATCTGGAAGGCGAGCTGCGACGAGCCCTGCGCCGCGATGAACTGGAGCTGCATTATCAGCCACGGCTGTGCCTGGAGACCGGGCGCGTTGTCGGCCTGGAAGCGCTGGTACGCTGGCGCCACCAGGCGCGCGGGCTGCTGCCGCCCAGTGAATTCGTGCCATTGGCCGAGCAAAGCGGCCTGATCGTGCCGCTCGGCTACTGGGTCATCTTCCGTGCCCTGCGTGACATGCAGGCCCTGCGCGAGCAAGGATTTGCGCCGTTGCATATGGCGATCAACCTGTCGTTCCGGCAATTTCAGGACAGCCAGTTGTTGCCGACACTGAGTCGCCTGATTGAGGAGCTCAGCGTCGACGCGCACTGGCTGGAGTTCGAACTGACCGAAACTGCCGTCATGCGCCGCAGCGATCAGGTCCTGCAGACCATGGACGCAATGCGGCGGCTGGGTGTGCGCTTCTCGCTGGATGATTTCGGTACGGGCTATTCATCGTTTATGCACCTCAACAGCCTGCCCATCGCGCTGCTCAAGATCGACATGGGCTTTGTCGGGCAGATGGAGCTACGCGAAGAGAACCGCAAGCTGGTCAACGCCATGATCAAGCTGGCCCACAACCTGAACCTGGAAGTGGTCGCCGAGGGCGTCGAAACCGCCGGGCAACAGGAGTTGCTGCGCGATTTCGGCTGCGACCAGGTGCAGGGTTATCTGATCAGCAGGCCGCTGCCTATAGCGGATCTGGTGGCTTACCTGCGCTCGGAAGCCGCCAATACGGGTGCATCAAACTCCGGATGACGGCGCGCCGGATCAGGCCGGCACAGCTAACCCGGCTGCCTCCCGACGCAACAGGCGAGCCGTCTTCCACTCAAACGCATAGGTCAGCGCCACAGCCGAGCAGAACAGACCCAGCGCCAGCCCCCACCAGACGCCTGAAGCACCGGCATCGGTAGAAAAGCCGAGCAACCAGGCGGCAGGCGCGGCAATCAGCCAGTAACAGCCCAGACCGATCAGGAACGTGGTGCGCGCATCCTTGAGCCCGCGAATCGCCCCCATCGCAATCGTCTGAGTACCGTCGAAGAACTCGAACAGGGCCGCAATGGCCAGCAGTTTTGCGGCCAGCACGACAATCTCGGCAAAGGCCGGGTCATTGATATCCAGAAACAGGCCGATGACCACATTAGGTGCCAGCCAGAACAGCAACCCGAACATCAGCATCACGCAGCCGCCAAAACCGATGCCCAGACGGCCCGCCATGCGCACCATCAACAGGTTGCCCGCGCCATAATGCTGGCCGATACGCATGGTTACCGCATAGGACATTCCCACCGGAACCATGAACGCCATGGACACTGTCTGCAGGGCGATCTGGTGCGCGGCCATTTGCGTACTGCCCATTGCCCCCATGCAGAACGCTGCGAAGGTAAACAGGCCGACTTCCACCGCATAGGTCCCGCCAATCGGCAGGCCGAGACGCCAGAGTTCTTTCAGATGGCTGCGCGACAACTTCGAAAGCCCCTTGCTGATCGGGTACGCCGCGTAGGCCGGATGGCGCTTGATGTGCAGTGCCAGCGCCAGGGCCATGCAGTTGGTCACGATCGCGGTCACCAGCCCGATGCCCATCAGCCCCAGATTCGGCAGCCCGAGCCATTGATGAATCATCGCGTAATTGAGCACGAAGTTTGCGCCCGCACCGGCCAGACTGATGGTCATCACCGGCCCCGCACGCCCGAGTGCACTGGTGAAGCCGCGCAGTGCCATGAAGCTGAGCAAGCCCGGCAGGGCAAAGGGCAGGGTGATCAGAAACTGGGCAGCCATATGCACGTTGGCTTCGGCCTGGCCGAACTGCAACAGGATGGGCTCGAGGTTCCACAGCAGCAGCGCAGCAACCAGCGCCATGCCCCACGCCAGCCACAGACCGGCCTGGGTCAGGCGCGTCGCACCTTCGGTATCACCTGCACCATGGCGAATCGCGACCAGCGTGCCGACCGCAGCCATCACGCCCACGCAAAAGAACGAAACAAAGCTGTACGTGGCCGCACCCAGGCCACCGCCTGCCAGCGCCTCCGGACCGATCTTGCCCATCATCACCGTGTCGGTGAACACCATCAGCATGTGCGCCATCTGCGATGCAATCAGCGGCCCGGCAAGGCGCAGGATGATCCAGAGTTCTTTAAGTGCGGGCTGCATGTGGGCGGTGCTCTACGGCGGAGTTCGGATGAGCGCCTATTCTGGGCGGTTGCACGCGCAAGCACAAAACGATAAACCTGATGCGCTGCATGAGTAAAACTCATCTGAAGCGATTTGCAGTAAAGTAGCCACTCATCGCCAGCAGGAAGCGCCATATGCCTCGCAGTCTCCCCCCTCTTTATGCACTAAGGGCATTTGAAGCTGCGGCGCGGCATACGTCGTTCACGCGGGCGGCCGAGGAGCTTTCGATCACTCAAAGTGCAGTAAGCCGTCACATCCGCACGCTGGAAGAGCACTTTGCCTGTCGTTTGTTTCAGCGCAACGGGCGCAACTTGCAACTGACTGAATCAGCGCGTGCGCTGTTGCCCGGCGTGCGTGATGGGTTTCTGGCGCTTGAGCGAGCCTGCAGCACCTTGCAGACCGACGAAGGCATTCTGCGCATGAAAGCGCCATCGACGCTGACCATGCGCTGGTTGCTGGCGCGGCTCAGTCGCTTCCGTCATCTGCAAGTAGGCAACGAGGTGCAGCTGACCAGCGCCTGGATGGATATCGATGCCGTGGACTTTACTCTGGAGCCTTTCGACTGCGCGATTTTACTCAGTCACGGGCATTTCCCCTCGGACTGGGAAGCCACTTTGCTGTTCCCGGAGCTGTTGATTCCGGTGGGGGCACCTACGTTGTTGAAGGACCCGCCATGGGACGTGAAGCGGCTGGCCAAGGCCGAGTTGCTGCATCCCACCCCTGACCGGCGTGACTGGCGCACCTGGCTGAACCGCATGGGGCTGGCCGATCAGGTGTCGCTCAAAGGCGGGCAGGTGTTCGATACGCTTGAGCTGGGAATGATTGCAGCGGCACGCGGTTACGGCGTATCGATGGGCGACTTACTTATGGTCGCCGAGGACGTGGCGCAGGCCCGTCTGAGCCTGCCGTGGCGCACCGCGGTATTCAGCGGAGAAAATTATTATCTGGTCTGGCCGCGCACAAGGCCCGGCGCAGAGCGTTTGCGTCGCCTCAGCGATTTTCTGCAGACGGAAGTCAACGCTATGGAGTTGCCGTTAGTTGAAGTACTGCATTAAAAATTAGTTTAGTATTGAACTGCCATCATTGGTTAATGTCGCGACCGTTACTCAAGTAACGACTCTGGTGGCCGAAGCACTGCTTAACGACTGCATGTTCAGGCAGCTTAAAACACTCATTAATTTGTTCGCTGAATGGTAAGCCACGGATCAGGCAACTCCAATCATTCGGCATGGAGTCTCTATGTCCAAGCCCCGTACCCGAATTGCCTCGCAACTCGGTATTGCTCTGGCCGTGATCCTGGCTGTGGTTATCAGCGGCAGCACCCTGTTCGCGTTAAGGTCTCTGGACGCGTCCAACCTGGTCATTCGCGAAGAGCACATGTCGAGCGAAGCCAGATTACTCGCCGACCAGTTGAGCACGTTCCACAGCACACTGCGTGATAGCACTCAGCGCCTCAGTGGTCTGTTCGAAAAGCGCTTTGCCGGTGGCCTGAGCCTGCAACCCGACAAACCGGTCACGGTAGCGGGCACCTCCACGCCAGGCCTGTTTATGCGTGATACCGCACTGAACAACGACTTCGCCGAGGTTGATGAATTCCGCTCGATGACCGCGGGCGTGGCGACGATTTTCGTGCGCAGCGGCGACGACTTCGTCCGTATCAGCACCTCTCTGAGCAAACAGGATGGCACGCGCGCCATCGGTACCGTGCTGGATCGCAAGGGCGCAGCCTACGAGCGTTTAATCGCCGGTCAGAGCTATGTGGGCAAAGCGGTATTGTTTGATCGCTATTACATGACTCAGTACAGCCCGGTTCGCGACAGCAGCGGCAAGATCATTGCGGCGCTGTTTGTGGGCTTCGATTACACCGACGCACAGAAAACCCAGTTCGATAACCTCAAGAGCTTTCGCATTGGCTCTACCGGCTCGCTGGCACTGCTGGACGAGAAAGGCACTTGGCTGGTTCCGCCGGCGGGCGTCAAATCTCTGGACGGTGCAGCGAAGTCCGTTGCCGACCTGGCCAGCAAACCCGGCAAGGCGCAGTTCTGGAACGACGGTGATGACGACTACTACAGCGTTGGCCAGCCGTTTGCCGGTGGCCCCTGGACCGTCATCGCCAGCATGCCGCGTGACGAAATCAGTGAAGTGACCTGGAACGTCGGCACCCAGCTGGCCATCGGCAGTGTGCTGGCCATGCTGATCGCAGTGATCAGCGCGATCTGGCTGCTGCGCAGCAAGCTGCGTCCACTGTCCGAACTGGTACGCCAGGCCGATGCATTGGGTGCGGGCGACCTGAGCGTACGCCTCAATGTGACCAGCAACGACGAGATCGGGCAACTGTCGGGCAGCTTCAACAAGATGAGCGAAGCGCTGTCATCAATGGTGTCGCATATCCGCACCGCGGCGCAGGAAGTCAGCACGCGCGCCCACGCGTTGTCCGGCCTGTCCGGCGGCGCGTTCGAGGGCATGGAGCAGCAATCCGGCGAGATCACCAGCATGGCCGGTGCCGTCGAGGAGTTCAGCGCCACGTCGATGAACATCGCTGACAACATGAGCAATACCGAGCGTCTGGCACAGGAAAATGCGCAGCAAACGCGCATTGGCCGTACCTCGATGGACGAGGCGTCTTCATCGCTGCAACAGATCGCAACTTCGCTGAACAGCACGGCAACGGTCATCGACACACTGGGCCAGCGCTCGCAGGAAATCGGCAGCATTGTCGGGGTAATTACCTCGATTGCCGACCAGACCAACCTGCTGGCGCTCAACGCCGCCATCGAGGCCGCACGTGCCGGTGAACAAGGCCGTGGCTTTGCCGTGGTGGCTGATGAAGTGCGCAGCCTGGCCTCGCGTACCCGTGAAGCGACGGACGAAATCTCCGGCATGATCGCCAGCATTCAGCAGGAAACCGGCAACGCCATCAGCACCATGCAACAGGGCAATACGCTGATGCAGGAAGGCCTGGCGCTTAACGCCAAAGTGGCCTCGGCACTGGCCCAGATCGACGAACAAAGCCGCTCGGCCGGTCACCAGTTCGCCGCCATCACCACCGCCACCCAGGAACAAAGCAGCACCGCCACCATGCTCAGCAGCAACCTGCAAAGCATCGCCATGGCCAACAGCGAACAGCGCCAGGTGATGTCCAACCTGGCGGTCACCGCTCAGGAGCTGAATGGGTTGGCGACAGAACTGCGTAACGAGGTTGACCGGTTCCGTTGATGGCTGCTGGAAGCCTCACGACTATCGTGCCGATGCTCCGCGTCGGAGAGCGATAAGTTCTCTCAAGAACACCATCGTACCCATGCTCCGCGTGGGTATGCCGTTCTGGACGCTCCGCGTCCGGTCTTGCGTTTGCGGTGCGGCGCAGACTTGTGACGCAGAGCGTCACGAACGGCATTCCCACGCTGGAGCGTGCGGAACGATAATCCCAACTGTCGTGCCGAAGTTCTTCAGCCATCGTGCGATGCTCCGCGTCGCATGCCGTTCTGGACGCTCCGCGTCCGGTCTTGCGTTTGCGGTGCGGCGCAGACTTGTGACGCAGAGCGTCACGAACGGCATTCCCACGCTGGAGCGTGCGGAACGATAATCCCAACTGTCGTGCCGAAGTTCTTCAGCCATCGTGCGATGCTCCGCGTCGCATGCCGTTCTGGACGCTCCGCGTCCGGTCTTGCGTTTGCGGTGCGGCGCAGACTTGTGACGCAGAGCGTCACGAACGGCATTCCCACGCTGGAGCGTGCGGAACGATAATCCCAACTGTCGTGCCGAAGTTCTTCAGCCATCGTGCGATGCTCCGCGTCGCATGCCGTTCTGGACGCTCCGCGTCCGGTCTTGCGTTTGTGGTGCGGCGCAGACTTGTGACGCAGAGCGTCACCCAAGGCATTCCCATGCTGGAGCGTGCGGAACGATAATCCAACTGTCGTGCCGAAGCTCTTCAGCCATCGTGCGACGCTCCGCGTCGCATGCCGTTCTGGACGCTCCGCGTCCGGTCTTGCGTTTGTGGTGCGGCGCAGACTTGTGACGCAGAGCGTCACCCAAGGCATTCCCATGCTGGAGCGTGCGGAACGATAATCCAACTGTCGTGCCGAAGCTCTTCAGCCATCGTGCGACGCTCCGCGTCGCATGCCGTTCTGGACGCTCCGCGTCCGGTCTTGCGTTTGTGGTGCGGATTTATGACACTTTTATTTCAATGAATCCCACCCTGTGCGATGCTGGCGCCAAGGCTAATAGCCGACTAAAAGCTTAGTAGAGCGTTACACCCTTTCCCCGCTCGCTACATGCACATCTTTCAATTCATCGCCTGAACGGGCAAACCTCAGGGGGCTTTCAGCATGCTGACCCTGCTCGATTTGCTATCTGCCGTCGCCCTGCTGATCTGGGGCACGCATATCGTGCGCACTGGCATCCTTCGTGTTTACGGTGCACAACTTCGTCGTTTACTCAGCCAGAACATGTCCAAGCGACCCCTGGCGTTCATCGCCGGCATTCTGGTGACAGCCATGGTGCAGAGCAGCAATGCCACTGCCATGCTGGTGACCTCATTTGTCGGCCAGGGGCTGATGACGCTGACACCGGCGCTGGTGATCATGCTCGGCGCCGATGTCGGCACGGCATTGATGTCCCGCGTGCTGACGTTCGATCTGTCGTGGCTGTCGCCGTTGCTGATTTTCCTTGGCGTGGTGTTCTTTCTGTCGCGCAAGCAGACCCGTGCCGGTCAGTTGGGGCGGGTCGGTATCGGCCTGGGCCTGATCGTGCTGGCACTGCAATTGATCGTCGCAGCGGCTGCACCGATCACCCAGGCGGCCGGGGTCAAGGTGCTGTTTGCCTCGTTGACCGGCGACCTTCTGCTGGATGCGCTGGTGGGCGCCATGTTTGCGCTGATCTCCTATTCCAGCCTGGCGGCAGTTCTGCTGACGGCCACCTTGGCGGGCACGGAAGTCATTGGTCTGCCAGTGGCGATCGGCCTGGTGATCGGTGCCAATATCGGCAGCGGCCTGCTGGCCTTTCTCAGTACCAGCATGCAGAACGTCGCCGGTCGGCAGGTGGCGCTGGGCAGTCTGTTGTATAAGCTGTTCGGCCTGTTGCTGATCTTTCCGGTGCTCGACCCGCTGGTTGCCTGGATCGACACGCTGGGCTTTCGTCCGCAGGAGTTGGTGATTGGCTTTCACCTGATCTACAACACGTTGCGCTGCCTGATCATGCTGCCTACCGTTGGCCCGATGGCGCGGTTGTGCGCGGCCTTGCTGCCGCAGCAGAACGAGGTCGGTGGCCTGGCCAAACCTCGCCATCTGGACCTGACCGCACTGTCGACGCCCAGCCTGGCACTGGCCAACGCAGTGCGAGAAACCCTGCGCATGGGCGATTTGATCGAGAGCATGCTGGGCTCGATGCTGGCGGTGCTGCGCGGCACGCAGACGGCGGTCACTCAGGAAGTGCGCCGCCTCAACGATGACGTGGAAGCGCTCTACAGCGCGATCAAGCTATACCTGGCGCAGATGCCGCGTGAGGACCTCGGCGAGCACGATAACCGGCGCTGGGCCGAGATCATCGAGCTGACCATCAATCTGGAACTGGCCAGTGGCCTGATCGAACGCATGTTGCGCAAGATCCAGCAGCAGAAGACCTCGCACCGCCGCTCATTCTCGGAAGTCGGCCTGGAAGAACTCGCCGATCTGCAGATCCAGTTGCAGTCGAACCTGCGTCTGGGGCTCTCGGTGTTCCTCAGCGGTGACGAGGAAAGCGCGCGTCAATTACTGCGTGAAAAACGCCGTTTTCGAGCCCAGGAACGCCGTCTGGCACATGCTCACGTCAGCCGCCTGCGGCAGAAGGTTGTGCAGAGTATCGAGACCAGTTCGCTGCACCTGGAACTGATTGCCGACATGAAACGCCTGAACTCACTGTTTTGCAGCAGCGCTTATGTGGTACTGGAAACGGCCGACACCGGGGCCTTGTCGAGCGAGAGCGAGCCCGAACGATCACTATGAACGTAAGGGCCGAGGTGAAGTCTGTTAAACATACCGGCCCGCCAGGAAAGCTGTTTTATGCGTTGCCTGCTGTTCGCTTGTCTGCTCCTCGGTTCACTCCCTTCGTTTGCCCTTGACCGCCTTCAGGTCGAGGGCTATCTGCTGCCCAATGGTTTGCAAGTCCTTCTCAAGCCAGGCTCCGAAAAGGGTCACGTCGCTATCCGCCTGGTGGTGGGTATCGGCTTCGATGACTTCCCGTGCCAGGACAAGGAACTGCCGCATCTGCTGGAACACTTGCTGTTCAGCGGCGTGGATGACAGCGGTGAAGGGGGGCTGGAGGAGCGCATGCAGGCACTGGGCGGCGAGTGGAACGCATTCACCAGCAATGCCGATACCACCTTCGTGATTGAAGCGCCCGCGCGAAACCAGCGCAAGGTGCTCGACCTGCTGATGGAGATCATGACCAGAACCGAGCTCAGCCAGGCACGACTGGACGGCGTCAAACGAGTCGTAGAACGAGAAGACGGCGGACACTTTTCACACTTGCAGCGCCTGCTTGACCGGCGTGACTCGGGGCGCAGCGCCAGCAGTCAACTGGCGGTGGAGCTGGGCCTCAAATGCGCCGAGCGTCCTGAAGTGGATGGTATCAAGCTGGGCCATATCGAAGACGTCTTCGCCAACTGGTACGCGCCCAATAACATGACGCTGATCGTGGTTGGCGATCTGGACAAGCTGTTGCCGGCCTATCTGGAGCGCACTTACGGCAAACTGGCACCCACCGACCCCATCGATCACCCGCCGCTGGCGCAAAGCACGGGTTCAGCCGAGCCGCGACGCGAGCTTGAGCGCGGCGGGCTGGGCGAGAGTGCCGAGCTGCACCTGATCTACCCCGAGCCACAACTTGACGACCAGCACGACGAAACCTGGGAACTGGTCAAAGCCTATCTGGACTGGACGCTCTACACTGAGCTGCGTCTGAAACACAGCTTGTCGTACGGTCCTTCTGCCGAGCGGGAAGTGTTCGGCGATGTCGGGTTTTTGAGCCTGAATGCCGATGTCGAACGTGACGATGCCGATGAAGCCGAGCGGGACATCCGCAATATGGTCGAGCGCCTGCAAAAAGAAGGTATGCAGCCCGCTACATTTACGCGGTTGCAACAGCTCGCCATCGACCGGCAATCGTGGGCCACACAGGGCAATAGTGCACTGGCCGACTATTATTGGAGCGCGCTAAATGATTACGAAAACGGGCGCTTTGAGGACCCGGCCAAACGCATCAAGGCGGTGAAACTGGAGACAGCCAGTCAGGCCATGCGCCAGCTGCTCGCCCAGCCGGGCTACATGCGAATTGAAAAGCCTCTGTTCAGTTATGACGGCCTGTATTGGCTGATTGGTGGGGTGCTGGGCCTGATAGCCTTGTTGGCCGTGTGGCGCTGGCGTGTACGCAATAAATAGAATGCTGACGCCGAACTGCATTGGTGGTGTTGGCTGCGCGCCGCGCTTGTTACGCTGCGCGGTTTTTTGTATGAACAGAACCGAGTGAACCCCCGAATGTTTGACGTGAACCGCTATGTGACGCCCGTGCTCAACTTGATGCAGCGCTATCCGGGGCTCATTGCGGCGTTTGGTTTCGTTTCAGGTATCGCCAGTTTTATCCTGGTCGATCGCCAGGCAGGGCTGGCCACCTGGATCGCCGTGGTGATGCTGATCAGCTGGCTGTGGCTGATGGTCGAAAACACCATGGTCGGGCTGCTCAACAAGGCGCTGGGCCGCGAGATTCCGCAGGGTTTGCTGCGCTACGGCACGCAGATGATCCATCAGGAAAGCCTGTTTTTCGTATTGCCGTTCTTTTTCATCACCACCACCTGGAACAGTGGTCAGGCGGTATTCACTGCGGTGCTTGGCGCCGCCGGGCTTATCTCGATCATCGACCCTCTCTACTACAAGTGGCTGGCGCCCAGACGCTGGCTGTTCATGACGTTGCACACTCTGACACTGTTCGCGGCACTGCTGACCGCGCTGCCGATCATCCTGCACCTAACCACCGCCGAGAGTTACAAACTGGCGCTGGGCGTGGCGATGGTGCTGTCGGCACCCAGCCTGATGTCGAACTTCCCGCTCAACACTTGGCGCAGCGCACTGGCCGTGATCAGCATCATCCTGGCCATCGGCGCGGCGGGCTGGTTGCTGCGCTCCTGGGTGCCGCCTGCGACGCTCTGGTTGACCGAAGTGGCGGTCAGCCCGGACTTCGATAACAAGAACCGCACACCAGGCGACAGTATTTCGCTGATCAGCGCCAAACAGCTGCGCAACGGCGGCCTGTATGCGTATACCGCTATCAATGCGCCGCGCGGTCTGGACGAGCGTATCTACCATGTGTGGTGGCATGAAGGCGAAGAGATGGACCGGATCGCGCTGGACATTCACGGCGGACGCAAGGAAGGCTATCGCGCCTGGACGCGCAAGCAAAACTTCCCGGAGGACGTGACAGGGCGCTGGCAGGTGAGGGTGCTGACCGAGGACGGCCAGATGATCGGCGTGCTGCGCTTTGTGGTCACCGACAACGATCAACCGGCCGTGAAACGACCTACAGGCCGGATAATCAAACTCAAGCCGGGCGGCGACTCGGCTGAGGAAGCCACACCTGAATCTGCACCCGCCGATCAGCCGAAGCAGGAAAAGCAGGAGGCAGCGCCTGCCGAGTCGGCACCTGCGGAATCTGCACCTCAGGCTCCGGCGCAGTGAGCTGTCAGGAAGCGGTCGCGCCGAAGAACCAGTAGCAGACGAAGATCGCGGCCACCACACCGGCAAACTCGGCCAGCAGTGCGCAACCCACTGCGTGGCGAGCGCGCTGAATGCCCACGGCGCCGAAGTACACAGCAAGCACGTAGAACGTGGTTTCGGTGCTGCCCTGAATCGTTGCGGCGGCCAATGCCGCGAAGCTGTCGACGCCTTGGGTCTGCATGGTTTCGATCAACAGGGCACGGGCGGCGCTACCGGAGAAGGGTTTGACCATCGCGGTCGGCAACGCATCGACGAAGCGTGTATCCAGCCCCAGCCACTGCACCACATGCCGAATGCCTTCCAGGCCGAAGTCCAGCGCGCCGGATGCGCGCAGCACGCCCACCGCACAGAGCATGGCGACCAGATAAGGCAGCAGGCTCTTGGCGACGTCGAAGCCTTCCTTCGCACCTTCGACGAAGGCCTCGTAGACCAGCACCTTGCGTAACGTGCCGATGATCAGAAACATCATGATCAGGCCGAACAGCGTGAGGTTACCCAGAATGGACGACAGTCCCGCCAGCGCAGCTGCCGACAGTGTGCCGAGAAAGGCCATGAAAGTACCCAGCAGCAGGGCGCCGGGGATCAGGTAAGCGAGCACCACCGGGTCCCAAAGCCGCAGGCGCTGCATGAACGCCACCGACAACAGGCCGACGATGGTCGAGACGCTGGTGGCCAGCAGAATCGGCAGAAATACCAGGGTAGGGTCGGGAGCACCCTGCTGGGCGCGGTACATGAAGATCGTTACCGGCAGCAGTGTCAGCGAGGAAGCGTTGAGCACCAGAAACAGGATCTGTGCGTTACTGGCGGCGGTCTTGCTCGGGTTGAGTTCCTGTAGCGAGCGCATGGCTTTCAGGCCAATCGGCGTGGCGGCGTTGTCGAGACCCAGCGCGTTGGCGGCGAAGTTGAGGGTAATCAGCCCCAGTGCCGGGTGGCCGGGCGGCACTTCCGGCATCAGGCGCAGAAACAGCGGGCCGAGAACCTTGGCCAGCCAGTCGACGATGCCCGCCTTTTCGGCGATGCGCAAAAAGCCCAGCCACAGCGTCAGTGTGCCGAACAGCAGCACCATCACCTCGACCGACAGCTTGGCCATCGCGAAGATACTTTCGACCATCGCCGCAAAAATGCCGGCGTTGCCTCCCACCAGCCACTGCACCAGCGCGGAAATCGTCGCCACGACAAAAAAACCAAGCCACAGGCCATTGAGCATCGGATAAGTCCCTCACAAGATGCGGCGATGATAGCGGCGAGGTGCGCTGGAGGGAAATCGGCGGAAGCCGTACGGCGCAATCAAGAGCGGACGCAGAGCGTCCAGAACGGCATGCGACGCGGAGCGTCGCACGATAGTAGGGGTCATCGTTCCTCACGCTCCAGCGTGGGAATGCCGCGGGTGACGCTCTGCGTCACAAATCTGCGCTGCGCCGCACACTCAAGAGCGGACGCGGAGCGTCCAGAACGGCATGCGACGCGGAGCGTCGCACGATAGTTGGATGGTCGTTCCTCACGCTCCAGCGTGGGAATGCCGTGGGTGACGCTCTGCGTCACAAATCTGCGCTGCGCCGCACACTCAAGAGCGGACGCAGAGCGTCCAGAACGGCATGCGACGCGGAGCGTCGCACGATAGTTGAATGGTCGTTCCTCAGGCTAAAGGAATGCCTTGGTTGTATTCAGCGCCCGGCCAGCAGTTCCTGACCGCGGACCACGGCGGCGCGGACCTGCTCGGGTGCGGTGCCGCCGATGTGGTTACGGGCGTTGACCGAGCCTTCCAGGGTCAGCACGGCAAACACGTCCTGCTCGATCTGGTTACTGAACTGACGCAGTTCTTCCAGGCTCATTTCTGCCAGGTCCTTGCCGGTTTCCACGCCATATTTCACGGCATGACCAACGATCTCGTGGCAGTCACGGAACGGCAGACCACGGCGCACCAGATAGTCGGCCAGATCGGTCGCGGTCGAGAACCCGCGCAGCGCGGCTTCACGCATGATCGCGTGCCTGGGTTTGATTGCCGGGATCATGTCCGCAAACGCACGCAGCGAATCACGCAGGGTGTCGGCGGCATCGAACAGTGGTTCCTTGTCTTCCTGATTGTCCTTGTTGTAGGCCAGAGGCTGGCCTTTCATCAGGGTCAGCAGGCCCATCAGGGCACCGAACACGCGGCCGCTCTTGCCGCGTACCAGTTCAGGCACATCAGGGTTTTTCTTCTGCGGCATGATCGAGCTGCCGGTACAGAAGCGGTCCGGCAGATCAATGAACTGGAACTGCGCACTGGTCCAGAGCACCAGCTCTTCGGAGAAGCGCGACAAGTGCATCATCGCGATGGACGCGGCCGAGCAGAATTCGATGGCGAAGTCGCGATCCGATACGCCGTCCAGCGAATTACCGCCCACGACATCGAAGCCCAGCAGTTTGCAGGTCAGTTCGCGGTCGATCGGGTAAGTGGTGCCTGCCAGCGCAGCGCTGCCCAGAGGCATGCGGTTGAGACGCTTGCGGCAGTCGACCAGACGCTCGTAGTCGCGGCTGAGCATTTCGAACCAGGCCAGCATATGATGACCGAATGTAACGGGCTGGGCGGTCTGCAAATGGGTGAAACCGGGCATGATGGTTTCAGCTTCGCGCTCGGCCTGGCCCAGCAGGCCTTGCTGCAGACGCGTGATTTCGCTGAGGATCAGGTCGATTTCGTCGCGCAGCCACAGACGGATATCGGTGGCGACCTGATCGTTGCGGCTGCGACCGGTGTGCAGCTTCTTGCCGGTGATACCAATGCGATCGGTCAGGCGTGCTTCAATGTTCATGTGCACGTCTTCCAGATCGACGCGCCACTCGAAATTGCCGGCCTCGATCTCGGCCTGGATGGTGTTCAGGCCGTCAACGATGGTGTCACGCTCGGCGTCGGTCAGAACGCCCACCTTGGCCAGCATCGTGGCGTGGGCGATGGAGCCCATGATGTCGTGGCGATACAGACGTTGATCGAAGGTGACGGAGGCAGTGAAACGCGCGACAAACGCGTCGACGGGTTCACTGAAGCGGCCGCCCCAGGACTGATTGGTCTTGTCGGTGCTCATGGATTCGCTCGTTGCTAACAGAAAGTGGCGTGCCCGTTACCTGGCACAAGGGCGATTGCGATGATAACAGGGTTGATGCATTTTTATCCCCGGACAGCTTGCCGCTGACGAGGCCAGGGCAGAGACTGGAGGCATGCGAATCGAACCTGTGAAACACGAAGCCCGGCCTGTGCCCGGCAAAGACTTTTTCCTCCCCGAACTGTGCCTGCCGCAGGCATTGCTGGTGCTTGTCGTTCTGGCGGAGCTGCTGGTGCTGGTTCTGGTGCTGGTAGAACCGATGCGTACCGGCTTCGACTGGGTACGTCTGGCGCTGATGTCGCTGTTCGTGCAATGGATCGTGCTGCTGTCCGCAGCGCTGCTGTGTGGTTTGCGACCCTGGCTGGCGCGCCTGACGCCGGGGCTGGCTGGCATGCTCAGTTGCCTGCTGGTGGTCGGCCTGACGTTGCTGTGCACAGCCGTCACCGATGTCTGTCAGCTCACCGGACGGATTTCAATCGGCGGTATGGTCGAGCGCTACCTGCGCTACTCGACAATTGCGTTGATCATGTCCGCACTGATGCTGCGCTATTTCTATTTGCAGAGTCAGTGGCGCAAGCAGCAACAAGGCGAGCTGCGCGCGAGGATCGAATCGCTGCAGGCGCGAATCCGTCCGCACTTTCTGTTCAATACCCTCAACAGCATTGCCAGTCTGGTTGCCAGCAACCCGGTCAAGGCAGAGCAGGCGGTACTCGACCTTTCAGACCTGTTTCGCGCCAGTCTGGCCAAGCCCGGCAGCCTGGTAACGTGGGGCGAGGAGCTGGCATTGGCAAAACGATATTTATCGATTGAGCAATATCGTCTTGGCGAGCGTCTACAGTTGGACTGGAGGGTGAGTGCAATTCCCGATGACTTGCCGATTCCCCAGCTAACCTTGCAGCCATTACTTGAAAACGCTTTGATTTATGGCATTGCTCCGCGAGTCGAGGGGGGCGTTGTAACGGTCGAAGCGAAATATGAAGGGGGAGAGTTCATATTGAGCGTCAGTAATCCCTATGAAGAAGTTGCCAATCGGCAGACTTCCAACGGTACTCAGCAGGCTCTGACGAATATAGGCGCACGTATTGCGGCACTTTTTGGCCCGCACGCCAGTCTGAGCGTGGAGCGCCGTGACGGTCGTCACTACACCTGTCTACGCTATCCTTGTGCGAGACTCACGCAGGAAGCCAGAGCTATATGAATGTCCTGATCGTTGATGACGAACCCCTGGCCCGCGAGCGATTGAGCCGCATGGTCAATGAAATTGAGGGTTATCGAGTACTGGAACCCAGCGCCTCCAATGGTGAAGAAGCCTTGGCGCTGATTGAAACTCACAAACCGGACGTGGTGCTGCTCGATATCCGCATGCCGGGTCTCGATGGCCTGCAGGTTGCAGCGCGACTGTGCGAGCGGGAAGCGCCGCCTGCGGTGGTGTTTTGCACTGCCCACGATGAATTCGCCCTGGAAGCTTTCCAGGTCAGTGCAGTGGGCTATCTGGTCAAGCCTGTGCGTTCCGAGCACCTCGTCGAAGCATTGAGGAAAGCCGAGCGGCCAAACCGCGTGCAACTGGCGGCGTTGACCCGTCCGGCTGCCGAAAGCGGATCGGGCCCACGCAGCCATATCAGCGCGCGGACTCGCAAGGGTATCGAACTGATTCCACTCGATCAGGTGATCTACTTCATCGCCGATCATAAATACGTGACCTTGCGTCATGAGGGTGGCGAAGTGCTGCTGGACGAGCCGCTCAAGGCGCTGGAAGACGAATTCGGCGACCGTTTCGTGCGTATTCACCGCAATGCACTGGTGGCCCGCGAGCGAATAGAACGGTTGCAGCGCACGCCGCTGGGGCATTTCCAGCTGTTTCTCAGAGGGCTTAATGGCGATGCGTTGATCGTCAGTCGCCGCCATGTAGCCGGTGTACGCAAGATGATGCAGCAGCTCTAGCGCCTCGCCGCTCTGGAGCCTCTGGGCCCAGACCGAGTCATGGAACGGGAGAGAATTCCGGCTCCATGTGCTTTTCGGCTGGCCTACGCGCAGCCTTTCCAATGCGCCCCTCAGCCACTGCCGATTGATTGATCGGCTCAGTGTCTGACGCAAGTTTCAATCAGCGCCGAAGCCGCCCTGACCGGGATTGAGCTGTTATTATCCGTCGCATTCACTCAGTACGGATTGTTCAATGTCCTCTCGCGAAATCCGCATCGCCACGCGCAAAAGTGCGCTGGCACTCTGGCAGGCAGAATATGTAAAGGCCCGTCTCGAACAGGCTCATCCCGGCCTGCTCGTGACGCTGGTGCCCATGGTCAGTCGTGGTGACAAGCTGCTCGACTCCCCACTGTCGAAAATCGGCGGCAAAGGCTTGTTCGTCAAGGAGCTGGAAACAGCGCTTCTGGAAGACAACGCCGATATCGCCGTGCATTCGATGAAAGACGTGCCGATGGACTTTCCACAAGGCTTGGGCCTGTTCTGCATCTGCGAGCGCGAAGACCCACGCGATGCGTTCGTGTCCAACACCTTTGCCAGCCTGGACGAACTGCCAGCTGGCAGCATCGTCGGCACCTCCAGCCTGCGCCGTCAGGCGCAATTGCTGGCACGCCGCCCCGATCTGCAGATCCGCTTCCTGCGTGGCAACGTCAATACGCGCCTGGCCAAGCTCGATGCCGGCGAGTACGACGCCATCATTCTTGCCGCTGCGGGCCTGATCCGCCTGGGCTTTGAAAATCGTATCACCTCGGCAATCAGCGTCGACGACAGCCTGCCTGCGGGCGGGCAGGGCGCGGTGGGTATCGAATGCCGCAGCGTCGATGCCGAAATTCATGCCTTGCTTGCACCTCTGCATCACGAAGACACCGCCGTGCGCGTGATTGCCGAACGCTCGCTGAACAAGCACCTCAACGGCGGCTGCCAAGTGCCTATCGCCTGTTACGCCGTGCTGGAGGGCGATGACGTCTGGTTGCGTGGGCTGGTGGGCGACCCGGCCGGGAGTGTGTTGCTGCACGCCGAAGCCCGCGCGCCACAGACATCCGCCCAGGCGCTGGGTGTGCAGGTGGCCGAAGCACTGCTGGCGCAGGGTGCCGCCGACATTCTGAAAGCGGTGTATGGCGAGGCCAACATCGAATGAGTACCTGGCGCCTGTTGCTGACCCGCCCGGCCGAAGAATCGGCAGCGCTGGCAAAAGTGCTGGCCGAGGCCGGTATCTTCAGCAGCAGCCTGCCTTTGCTCGAGACCGAGCCATTGCCCTTGACGCCTGCACAGCGTTCGATCATTTTCGAGCTGCTCAATTATTGTGCAGTGATCGTGGTCAGCAAACCTGCGGCGCGGCTGGCCATCGAGCTGATCGACGAAGTGTGGCCACAGCCACCCATGCAACCCTGGTTCAGTGTGGGTTCAGCAACCGGGCAGATACTGCTTGATTACGGGCTCGACGCGAGCTGGCCGGAGCAGGGCGATGACAGCGAAGCCTTGCTTGGGCTGCCGCGCTTGAAACAGGCGATTGCCGTACCGGGAAGCCGTGTGCTGATCATGCGCGGTGACGAAGGACGCGAACTGCTGGCCGAGCAATTGCGCGCGTTGGGGGTGGGAGTTGACTACCTGCCGTTGTATCGTCGCTACCTGCCGCAGCATGCCCCCGACGCCCTGCCGCAACGTGTTGCGGTGGAACGCTTGAACGGGCTGGTGGTCAGCAGTGGGCAGGGTTTTGAACATTTGCTTCAGCTGGCGGGTGATTCTTGGCCAGACCTGGCCGATTTGCCACTGTTCGTACCAAGCCCCCGGGTGGCCAGCATTGCGCAGGCAGCTGGAGCCCGGACCGTTATTGATTGTCGTGGCGCCAGCGCCACGGCATTGCTGGCAGCGTTGCGGGATCAACCTCAGCCTGCCGTCAAGGCGTAATGATCGACACTTGTCGTTTACGCTATTACGCCAAAATGCAAAGGATGGGATACGTGAGCGAAACAGCCTTGCCTAAAGACGAAGAATCGGTGTTGAAAACGCCTGCACCCAAGCCTGACCCAGTACGTGCCGAGCGCACCGGCAGCCGCAGCAGTGGCTTGGTATTCCTGGCCTTGCTGCTCGGTATCGCTGGTGTCGCGGTCGCAGGCTGGGGAGTCTGGCAACTGCGCATGCTGCAAGCCGGCCACCAACAGCAGCGCGGCCAGGTTGAAGACATCGCCGAGCAGACGCTGGTACTGGCTCAGAATGATCAGCAGCTGAGCGCACGCCTTGCGCAATTCCCGCCTGCCGATCAGTTGGCAGACAGCAGACGGCTGGTCGCGCAATTGCAGGGCGATCAGCAGCGTCTCAGCCAGCGACTCGAAACCGTGCTGGGCGCGAGCCGCAAGGACTGGCGCCTGGCCGAGGCCGAGCATTTGCTGCGTCTGGCCAGCCTGCGTCTTTCAGCGCTGCAGGACATCAACAGTGCTCAGGCGCTGGTTCAGGGTGCCGACGAAATTCTACGTGAGCAGGACGATCCCGGCTCCTTTGCCGCCCGCGAGCAACTGGCCAAGAGCCTTGCCGCCTTGCGCAGCGTTGAGCAGCCAGACCGCACCGGACTGTTCCTGCAACTGGCCGCCCTACGCGAACAGGCTGAGCAGCTCAACAAGCTGGCACCTGAATACGAAGACAAGGGCGAGTCTCTTCTGGGCCTGACCGCCGACAAGACTGAACAAAGCCGGTGGACGCAGTGGTGGGACGAAATTTCCCACTACTTCCGTATCGATTTCAACGCCGACAAGGATATACGCCCGGTATTGGCAGGCCAGAGCCTTTCCCAAGTGCGCCTTGCCCTGAGCCTGGCGCTGGAGCAGGCGCAATGGGCGGCGCTCAACGGCGAGCCGCAGGTCTATACCAAGGCCATCACCGAAGCACAGAGCGTTTTGAAGGCCAACTTCGATCAGGACGACCCACAGAGCAAAGTGCTCGCCCAAGGGCTTGAGGCGCTGGCCAATCAGCCTGTGTCGGTCAAGACCCCTGATCTTGCGCAGAGCCTGAGCTCGGTGCAGGCCTACCTTGAACGCCGTCATGCCGCGGGCCAGCCAGCCGAGGCGCAACAGGGGACCAGCCGATGAAGCGCTTTTATGTGCTGTTATTCATCGCTATCGCCGCTGCGGCGCTGATTGGTGTCGCCATCGCCGAGCATTCCGGCTACGTGCTGATCGCCTATCAGAACTTCCGCTATGAATCGAGTCTATGGGCAACGCTGGCATTGCTGGTCGCAGTTCTGCTGGTGATCGCCCTTCTCAGGCTGGTCATCACGCTGCTGACGACGTCAGGCCGCGTGGTCAACCCATGGTCGCGTCGTAACCGCCGTCGCCGTGTGCAACTGGCTATCGAGCATGGCCAGATGGACCTTGCCGAAGGACGCTGGGCCAGCGCACAACGTCATCTGCAACGGGCGGCCGAAGCCGATGCCCATCCATTGCTTTACTACATTGGCGCCGCCCGCGCGGCTAATGAGCAGGGGCGTTACGAAGACTGCGATGCCTTGCTGGAGCGTGCGCTGGAGCGTCAGCCGCAAGCCGAGCTGGCAATTGCCCTGAATCACGCTCAACTGCAACAGGATCGTGGCGACACCGAAGGTGCGCTCACCACGCTGCTGGCAATGAAAGAGCGTCATCCACATAACCCTCAGGTGCTTCGCCAGTTGCAACGGCTCTATCAGCAACGTGGCGACTGGTCCGATGTTGTCCGTCTGATGCCGGAACTGCGCAAGGACAAGGTCCTGCCAGCCAAGGAGCTTGCCGAGCTGGAGCGCCGCGCCTGGGGCGAGAACCTGACCCTGGCGGCCTACCGCGATGGTATCGAAGGCTCACCCACCGGGTTGCCTTCGCTGGAAAGCGCCTGGCAAGGACTCGGCTCCGCACAGCGTCAGGAGCCGCAACTGGTGCTGGCGTATGCCGATCAATTGCGTCGTCTGGGCGCCGAAGCTCAGGCTGAAGAGGTGCTGCGTAGCGCCCTCAAGCGCGAATACAACAGCCATCTGGCGCGTCTGTATGGCCTGGTGCGCGGCAGCGATCCGCTGAAGCAACTGCAAACGGCAGAAGGCTGGCTCAAGCATCATCCTGCCGATCCAAGCCTGTTGCTGAGCCTGGGGCGTATCTGCCTGCAAGGCCGATTGTGGGGCAAGGCGCGGGATTATCTGGAGAGCAGCCTGCGTCTGGAACGCAATCCCGAGACCTGCGCAGAGCTGGCTCGTCTGCTGGCCCAACTGGGTGAGACAGATCGCAGCAATACGCTGTTTCAGGAAGGCCTGGGCCTGCTCGACGAACGCTTCCTGTCGCGCCCTGTGCCTGTGCTGACCAAAGCATAAAGCTGCCGGAGAGCCCCGTGCGAGGGCTCTCCATGCTGTCTCGAAGACCATCAGAAAATAGTGCGTGAGAATCTTCCTACGCCGATGTGTAAAAGAACCACGTAGTAGTGTGTTTGTTTTCCCAGGTAAACAGCGACGTATCCGCACGCCGCCACCTTGAATGCGCCGCACCCTTTCCTCTACCGTAATCGCCTCGTCCTTTGTTACGGATTTGCCATGTATCTGGCTCGCACACGCTTCCTGTTTTTCCTGGCATCGCTGGCCTGTGCATCAATCATTGGCACCGCCTTTTATCTGCAGCAAACCTTCGGCCTCGACCCTTGCGTCCTTTGCCTGATACAACGCGCGGCAATCATCGCCTGCGGTGTGTTGGCATTGTGCGCTGCCTGCCACGCTCCCGGCCCGACAGGCATGCGGCGCTACAGCCTGGGCTTTCTGCTGATCGCGCTGACAGGGCTTGTTACGGCAGGCGCTCAGGTATGGCTGCAAACCGCCTCGGCAGATCAATTGATACCTTTCATTACCAGACTGGAGCATCTGTTAAGCCTGCTCTCACTGGACATGTGCATTGACCGGCTGCGAAGCGATGCAATGTTTTGCGCAGAAATCACCTGGACCCTGTTCGGTATAAGCCTGCCGGAGTGGAGTCTGCTGGCATTTACCGGCCTTGCGCTGTTACCCCTGTATCCTCTTTTCAGCGAATTCAGCCACTGGCTGGCGACCAAAGATCGGGCCAGGTATTAAACGCTTGTATGAACTTTATCTCCTGCGTACCTTGAAGGCCTTGTCGAGCGGGCATAATCTGGCCCGCACGCGTCACTGGAAATATGCTGTCCTGGCGCATCTATCAGGCCAGGTACAGGCTAACCGCCAGGACCGGCCCAGGACTGCATGCCCCTGAAGGGAAGAGAGAAGACCATGCTGGAAAGTTGTCAGAATGCTCAGGAACGCTGGGGCGGAGTCAATAAGCTGATTGATCGCTGGCTTCAAAGCCGCCTCGAACTGGTCGAAGCCTACGATGCGCTGGGCGACACGCCCCAGGCTCTGGCAGCCGACCGTGAAGGCTTGCAGAACTTCTGTGGAGTTCTTGTCGATTACGTATCGGCCGGCCACTTTGAGGTCTATGAACAGCTGGGTGATGAAGCCCGTGCGTTCAACGACGAGCGTGGGCTCGAGCTGGCTGACACGATCTACCCGCGCCTGGACGTCATTACCAAGTTTGCGTTGACGTTCAATGATCGTTGCGACAAGGGCGACTGCTCGGACGCTACGGTGGTGGCCAAGGAATTCAACCAGCTGGGGCAACTGCTGCACGAGCGCTTCGAGCTGGAAGACTGCCTGATTGAAGTGCTGCACAACTCCCACAAGGAAGAGATCGCCGCGCAGGTGTGACCGCTCGCGTGCAGAGTCTACAAACCGCCAAGGGTGCTTTTGCACCCTTTCGCGTTTCTGGATTCCGGATTTACATCTGCTTACTGTGAAACGGCAATCAGCTCGATTTCAAATACCAGCGGAGTGAACGGATCGATCAGGTCGCCAGCACCCTCAGCGCCGTAGGCTTGATCCGAAGGAATCACCAGTCGCCATTTCGCGCCGGTCGGCATCGTCTGCAATGCGCTGGTCCAGCCGCTGATCACGCTGTCGAGCCGGAACCATTGCGGCTGGTTGCTCTGATCGAAGATCGTGCCGTCCGGCAAACGACCCACATAGCGCACTTCAACCCTGCCATTGGCATCAGGTTTGGGGCCCGTGCCAGGTGTCAGCTCGGTCATGAGAATCCCGTCCGCCAATACCTTCACACCCGGCTTGGCCTTCTCGCTGTCCATGAACGTGCGCTCTGCCTTGAGGGCTGCTTCGGTAGGCGCGTCTGTGCCTGCGGTCTCGGCCTGCGCGATTGCGGCGTCATGCTCACGCAGGACCTGGTCGATACGCTCCTGCTTGAGTGCCAGCGGCTTGCCCTGATAAGCCTGTTTCAGACCGTCGACAAGTGCCTTCAGATCAAGGTCAGGGACTTCCTGATGCAAGCGTTCACCCAGGCTTGCACCCAGGCTGTAGGCGAGATCATGACCATCATCGGCCGCCGCAGGTGGTGCTTCGGCAGCTTGAGCCAGGGGTAGCAAGAGGAACAACGACGTTAACAGGTAGCGCGACATTAATGCTCTCCGGCCTGGGAAGGCAGCGATTATGCCAGCGCCAGCGCGTGTAGTGACGAGTCTTGCCAAGTGAATTTCACAATGCCTGTGCATCGTGTCAGGCAATCATTTTTTGCAGTATGCAACAGCGCCCCCTGGATGCTGTCAAGATGCGCTAGCGGCGATGCGCGCAGAAGCCTAGTATGAGCCGCAATTTCGTCACCCAGGAGGTAAGTCATGTCGGCCAAAAAGAAGCCAGTAAATACTCCGTTGCATTTGCTTCAACAATTATCGGGCAGCTTGCTTGAACATCTGGAAGACGCCTGTTCCCAAGCCTTGGCTGATGCCGAGAAACTGCTCGCCAAGCTTGAGAAACAACGCGGCAAGGCGCAGGAAAAACTGCACAACTCCCGCATCAAACTGCAGGACGCTGCCACCGCCGGAAAATCCAAGGCACAGGCCAAGGCCAAAGACGCCGTTTCCGAGCTGGAAGAGTTGCTCGATGCTCTCAAGGATCGCCAGACCGAAACCCGCACCTACATTCTGCACCTCAAGCGCGATGCCCAAGAGAGCCTGAAGCTGGCCCAGGGTATCGGTCGCGTGAAAGAGGCGGTCGGCAAGATCCTCACCACTCGCAATGCCAAGCCTGCTGCCCCTAAAGCCGCCGCCAAAGCAGCGACTGCCGTTACAGCAAAAGCACCTGCAAAAACCGCAGTGAAAGCGGCCGCTGCCAAGCCAGTCGCCAAAACTGCAGCCAAACCTTCGTCGGCAGCCAAGCCTGCAGCCAAACCTGCGGCAACCAAGGCCCCGGTCAAAGCTGCCGCCAAACCTGCCACACGGGCAGCGGCAGCAGCCAAGCCCGCCGCGGCGAAAACAGCCGCCGCCAAACCAGTTGCAACCAAACCTGCCGCCACCCGGCCGGCTGCCAAAGCAGCTGCAAGCAAAGCACCTGTCGCCAAAACGACGGCAAGCAGCGCTGCCAAACCAGCAGCAGCAAAAACTCCGGCAGCCAAACCAGCGGCCAAAGCCCCGGTGAAAGCGCCCGCGAAGGCCGCGACCAAAGCACCAGTCAAGGCACCTGTGAAAGCAGCAGCCAAGCCTGTCGCCAAACCTGCGGCCAAGCCAGCAGCGAAGCCGACCGCCGCCAAACCGGCTACGCCAGCGCCTGCTGCCGCTGCCAAGCCGACGACGCCTGCACCTGCCGCTCCATCTGCTGCACCGGCAACACCTGCCAACGGCGCAACGCCAACCAGCGCTTCCTAAGTCTGGTCGACGGCAAGATCAACCGCGATGCGCAGCACCTGCAGCGCATCGCGGTTTTTTTCTGCCTCTCCGTCAGCGAGCTCTATCAGCCATTCCTCTGCATTTCTCGCCTCACCCGCTGGCCAGTCTCTAGTCAGTGCCTCAAGCTTCAGCATCAGACTCTGTTCGGCCTCCAGCTCCAGCGCCTTGACCTTCATTCGCAACGTCATCAGCACCGCGTCCTCAAGCGCTGCATTGCGCCATTGGTTACGCAAATCCCGCAGCGGACGCACCACTTCATCGTGCCAGGGTGTCGCCAATTGCCTTATTTGCGTTAATCGCTGCGCATTGCACGCCACTTCGCGCGTGCCGAGCCAGACCCCGCAAAGCACCATGCACACGTTGGCCCCGTTGGCTTGCAGCGTCAGACAAGCCTGCTCTACACCCGGACGGGCGTAGAAATCGAGGGTGAAACTCCAGAGCGCTGAAGGCATAGTGATCCACCTGTTCAGGACGAAGCTGGTAGACTCCGCCGCCATTATGATTCGACTTCAAAGCCTTACCTTACAGCGTGGTCCGCAACGTCTGCTAGAAGACGCCGAGCTGACCCTGCACGCCGGCCATAAAGCCGGCCTGATCGGTGCCAATGGCGCCGGTAAATCCAGCCTGTTCGCCTTGCTGCGTGGCGAGCTGACGCCCGATGCCGGTGACTGCCTGCTGCCCGCCGACTGGCGTATCGCGCATATGCGTCAGGAGGTCGACACCCTTGAGCGCCTGGGCGTGGACTACGTACTCGACGGCGACGAGCGCCTGCGTGAGGTTCAGCGTCTGCTGGCCGAGGCGGAAGCCGCGCAGGACGGCGCTGCTCAGGCGCGTCTGCATTCGGAGCTCGACAGCGCCGACGGTTATACCGCAGACGCGCGGGCACGCAAGCTGCTGGCAGGGTTGGGCTTCACCAACGAACAGATGGAACGTCAGGTCGGCAGTTTCTCCGGCGGCTGGCGTATGCGCCTGAACCTCGCGCAAGCGCTGATGTGCCCATCGGACCTGTTGCTGCTCGACGAACCGACCAACCACTTGGACCTGGACGCCATCCTTTGGCTTGAAGACTGGCTCAAAAGCTACCCTGGCACCTTGCTGCTGATTTCCCACGACCGGGATTTTCTGGACGCTGTGGTCGATCACATCGCCCATGTCGAGCAACGCAAGATCACGCTTTATCGTGGCGGCTACAGCGCTTTCGAGCGCGCTCGTGCCGAACGTCTGGCCCAGCAGCAACAGGCCTACGAGAAGCAGCAGGCGCAACGCGCGCACATGGAAAAATACATCGCGCGCTTCAAGGCCCAGGCCACCAAGGCCCGTCAGGCCCAGAGCCGGATCAAGGCACTGGAGCGCATGGAAGAGCTGTCCGCCGCGCACGTCGATTCGCCGTTCAACTTCGTTTTCCGTGAGTCCGACAAGATCTCCAGCCCGTTGCTGGATCTGTCAGACGCGCGTCTGGGTTACGGCGACAAGACCATCCTCGAGAAGGTCAAGCTGCAACTCACGCCCGGTGCACGCATCGGCCTTCTGGGTCCGAACGGCGCAGGCAAGTCGACGCTGATCAAAAACCTCGCCGGCGAGCTCGAGCCGCAAAGCGGTCGGCTGGTGCGTGGCGAAAACCTCACCGTCGGCTACTTCGCCCAGCATCAGCTTGACTCACTGGACGCCAAGGCGACCCCGTTGCTGCACTTGCAGCGCCTGGCACCGACCGAGCGTGAACAGACGCTGCGCGACTTCCTCGGCGGCTTCGATTTCCGTGGCGCACGTCTGGATGAGCCCGTGCTGAATTTCTCCGGTGGCGAGAAAGCGCGTCTGGCGCTGGCGCTGATTGCCTGGGAAAAGCCTAACCTGTTGCTGCTCGATGAACCGACCAACCACCTCGACCTGGAGATGCGTCTGGCGCTGACCATGGCCTTGCAGGAGTTCGGTGGCGCGGTACTGGTGGTGTCTCACGATCGGCACTTGCTCAAGAGCACCACCGATGACTTCCTGCTGGTGGCTGACGGCCGCGTACAGGAGTTCGACGGCGATCTGGATGACTACACGCGCTGGCTGGCCGATTACCGCCTGCGCAACGCGCCGGTCAGCACCACGCCAGTCAACGCCGACAAGACTGACAAGAAAGCCCAACGTCAGCAGGCAGCGGCCTTGCGTCAGCAACTGGCGCCACACAAGCGTGAAGCCGACAAGCTGGAGCGTGACCTTGGGCTGGTGAATGAAAAACTCGCCAAGGTCGAGGAAGCGCTGGCGGACAGCACCAACTACGAGGCGGCCAACAAGGACAAACTGCGCGACCTGCTGGCCGAGCAGGCCAAGCTGAAAGTGCGTGAGTCCGAGCTGGAAGACGCCTGGATGCAGGCGCTGGAACTGCTGGAGTCCATGCAGGCCGAGCTGGAAGCATTGTCGTGAGAGAGGCGGGGAAGTGATGGACATGTTGGGCCTGCCGGTATCCGCGTACTGGCTTGAACCGCTGCTGGTGGGTGCGCAGATTCTGCTGATCCTGTTGGCCGGTTACGTATTGCAACGCATCGTGGGCGGTTTTCTGACCGGTCTGGGCGAGCGCTATCCATTGCCGCCAGAGCTGTTGGTGCCGGTGCGTGGCGGCTTGCGCTGGTTGATCATGGGCAGCGCGTTTGTTCTCGTCCTCGGCCGCCTCGGAGTTTCGGCCACGGTGCTGTGGACGGCACTGTCCGGCTTTGTAGCCGTCGCGGCGGTGGCGTTCTTCGCCATGTGGAGCGTGCTGTCGAACCTGCTCTGCGCCATTTTGATCTTCACCATCGGCCCGTTCCGCATCGGTGACATGGTCGAGCTGGTCGATACGCTGGACAAGCCCGGGGTAAAAGGTCGCGTGGTCGCTATCAATCTGATGTTCACCACCCTGATCGAGACCCCGGAAGCCGGTGGAGCGCTGGTTCAGGTGCCCAATAGCCAGTTTTTCCAGAAGTCGGTCCGGCGCTGGCGCGGCAGTGATCTGTTTCCACAGATGGTGGTTGCGAAGCAGCCTGACGAGCAGGATTAAAAATAGTTAGCCTTCCAAAGCGTTAACCACTAATTTATCGGGCATTCGACTTTGCTTGAGGTGTGTGATGGCGCTTGAAACGTGGCTGGGCTTCTTTGCAGCCTGCTGGATTATCAGCCTTTCCCCTGGCGCAGGCGCTATCGCCTCCATGTCCTGCGGCCTGCAATACGGTTTCTGGAGGGGCTACTGGAATGCCTTGGGCTTGCAGATCGCGTTGGTGGCACAGATCGCCATTGTCGCGGCAGGTCTTGGCGCAGTGCTGGCGGCCTCGGATATGGCGTTCACGCTGATCAAGTGGTTCGGCGTCGCGTATCTGGTCTATCTCGGCATCAAGCAATGGCGCGCTTTGCCAGCCGACCTGGCCGATGAATCTGCCGTGCGCCCGGTGGGCAAACCGATGACGCTGGTCTTTCGCGGCTTTCTGGTGAATATCAGCAACCCCAAGGCACTGATCTTCATTCTGGCGATCCTGCCACAGTTCATCGACCCGGCCGCTCCGCTGCTCATCCAGTACGCGATCATCGCAGCGACCATGGTGGTGGTCGATCTGATCGTGATGGCGGGCTACACCGGGCTGGCATCCAAGGTGCTGCGCCTGCTCAAGACGCCTCGCCAGCAACGTCGCATGAACCGCACCTTCGCCAGCCTGTTCGTAGGCGCGGCAGGTTTCCTCGCGACGTTGCATCGCGGTACGGCCTGAAACGTGTCGGTCTCGAGCCCTGAACAGACATACGTTCTGTTCAGGGCGATTGAAGGCCGAACGTAAGATTCTGTAACAAAAATAGACCTCGACTATTGAGTAGTGCCGTTGCGGCGTTAACAATGCAACGCTTCGCATTCCCGTCGAGATTCTGCAATGCCCGTCCGTTCTCGTTTTCTTGCCTGGTTACTGTTGCCGCTTCTGGCGCTGGGCAGCTGCATTGCGCTGGCCGACCCGGTCGAGGGTGCCGCCCAGGCGCTGCATCTGCTGGATTACCTGGGGGCCGATTACCCGGCGACCGTGGCGGACGGCAAGGTCGTGAATAGCGCCGAGTATCAACAGCAGGTCGACAACCTGGCCGCGCTGCAAGGCCTCGTCGTGGCCCTGCCGCAACGCGCAGAGCGTGCTGACCTGGAACGGGCCGTGACGCAGCTGAAAAGCGCCGTAGCGGGTCGACAGGACGGTGCGCAGGTCGCTCGTCAGGCGCGGCAGTTGAGTGCGAAGCTCGCACTTGCCTACGAAGTCAGCCAGGCCCCGGCCATTACGCCGGACCCCGCCCGTGGTGCGCCCCTTTACGCTCAACATTGCTCGGTCTGTCATGGCGATAGCGGCGCAGGTGATGGCCCGGCAGGCATCGGCCTGGAACCGCCTCCCTCAAACCTGCGTGACACGGCACGGCTGGATCGCCTGAGTCTTTATGATCTCTACAACGCGACCGG
Organism: Pseudomonas syringae group sp. 26L6; assembly: GCF_032587815.1. Lineage (NCBI taxonomy): Bacteria > Pseudomonadati > Pseudomonadota > Gammaproteobacteria > Pseudomonadales > Pseudomonadaceae > Pseudomonas > Pseudomonas syringae group sp. 26L6. Next base: position 35,843 of record NZ_JAWHPJ010000031.1, on the reverse strand, counting down.
GCTGGGCATCGCCGGTACCGATATGCCCGCATTTGCCGACCAGCTGGACGACCGCCAGCGCTGGGACATCGCGACCTATATCGCCAGCTTCAGTGCGCAACCGGTTGCCAACCCAGCCAAGACCTTCAACATCGCCGACCTGGCTCGTCAGACACCTGCCGAAGTTCAGACAGCCGAGGGGCCGGATGCCAGCGCAACCTTTCGTGTCCAGCGCGCGCAGCCGCCACAGGTGCAGCGCGGCCCGGCGCAACTGCTGGATTACACCAGTGTAACGCTGGACAAAAGCCTGGCTGCCTACAAGGCCGGTGATCGCGAGCAGGCCTATGATTTGTCGGTCGCGGCGTATCTGGAAGGTTTCGAACTGGTCGAAAGCTCGCTGGATAACGTAGACGCCAATGTGCGCAAGGACACTGAAAAAAGCCTGATGGCTTACCGACAGTCCTTGCAGGATAGCCTGCCGCTGGCGCAGGTTGCCCAAAAGCTGGAAGCGGCCAAAGGCAAGCTCAAGGAATCGGCGGGGCTGTTGGGCAGCGATGGTCTGAGTCTGTCGCTGAGCTACGTCTCGGGCTTGTTGATTCTGCTGCGTGAAGGGCTGGAAGCGATTCTGGTGCTGGCGGCGATTCTGGCGTTTCTGCGCAATACCGGCCAGCAGTCTGCGGTGCGCAGCGTCAACATCGGCTGGGGTCTGGCGCTGCTGGCAGGGCTGGGTACCTGGGCACTGGCGGCCTATGTCATCGACGTCAGCGGCGCACAGCGTGAATTGCTGGAAGGTGCCACCGCGCTGTTTGCCAGCGTAATGGTGCTCTGGCTTGGTGTGTGGATGCACGACCGTCGTCATGCCGCCGCATGGCAGGACTATGTCAAAAGCAGTCTGGTCGGCGGCGGTGGTCGTTTCGGCTTCGCGGTGCTGGCGTTCTTCTCGGTGTATCGCGAGCTGTTCGAAGTCATCCTGTTCTATGAAACCCTGTGGTTGCAGGCAGGACCCGCCGGGCACGATGCCGTGCTGGCGGGTGGTGCCACGGCGCTGGTGCTGCTCGTGGGCCTGGCATGGGTCATCCTGCGCGGTTCGGCGAAGCTGCCGCTGTCGCTGTTCTTCGGTATCAACGCTGCGCTGCTGTGCGCGCTGTCAGTGGTGTTTGCCGGTCACGGCGTCAAGGCGCTACAGGAAGCGGGCATATTCGGTACCAGGCCCGTGCCGTTCTTCGAGTTCGACTGGCTGGGTATCCACGCCGACCTGTACTCGCTGAGCGCACAGGCCATTGCCCTGATCGCCATTGCGGTGCTGTACGGCAGAAGCCGTCTGGCAGAGAAACGCAGGCTGCAGACAGAAAGCTGAGACTTCAATATATGGACGGACACGTGGCGCCTGCCGCGTGTCCGCAATAGACTAATAAGCATTATTACCGCCCGCCGTTAGATACGTTCCTCCCTGTACAAACAACCACCTGTTACTTCTGCCAGTAGACGTACTTTCTCGTCAGGCCTAGTGTAGCGAAACGCCAACTCGGCTAGCGGGTACTGGCGCATTTACCTGAAAACGAGGTGGGTGATGGTCAAGTACGAGATTCGGTTGTGGGCTGAAGATACCAAGCGACATAACCATCCTGTAATAGCCATTGAGTTTTATGAGGATAATGAACTTCAAGAACATGCCCTGATAAAACTTTATCCTCATGGACGATACGAAATAATAGGAGGCCAACTGGGCAGGGATGAGGAAGTGCTCCATGTTCTGGCGTTGGCGTTCAGGAAGAAGGTCGCTGAGCTGGCGGATTGGTAAGGCCCGGCTTAGGCTTGGCGCAAAACCTTAATTTTTACAGGTGCCGGAAAGGTCCGCAGTGCTGGCATCTCAATCAATAAAAGAGGATTGAGAACATGGCTAATTATGAAATCAGAATTTCTAGTGACGATTTTGAAAGTGATGGAGTTCCTGAGGTTTTGGTGGAGTTCTGGAACCTTGATAAGTCGGTAGGCACCGACTACACGCTTCCTGGGCTCAAGATTTTAGTTACTCAAAAAGGTGAACTATCCCATACGGCTTATGCTACTACACCAGAATTAGGCAAGCCCTACGACACCGTTAAAAGCGGTGCTGATGTCGACGGAGTAGCAGGTGTTGGCCAGGCAGATAATGAACTTGTTCTGGGTCTGGTCAACGCATTTGTAAAACTGAAAATTTCCAGCCAGTAAAGCCGTGCGTGCGAAGACCCTCAGCCTCTATCTTGCGCAAAGGGGCGTTTTATACGCCCCTTTTTAGCGATGGATCAATCAACCCAAATCCACCGGCTTCTTCAACTTCGGATTCGGAAAAAACTGCACACCCTGCACCTTCGGGTCTGCCGGTTTGACCACCACCTTGTTGACCCGCGTACCCAGCTCCTTCGGTATCGAAATACCTTGTTCGTTGAGCGTATCGCTGTAGCCGCAACCCACGCATTCGCGGTGCGGCACGTCGTTTTCGCTCCACATCATGAGCTTGTCAGGCTCGCTGCACGCCGGGCAAACAGCCCCGGCGATGAAGCGTTTCTTGGTAATGATTACCGGTGTATCGGTCATGCTGCCGCATCCTCACTCAAGCCACTGTGACGCAAGAGTGCGTCAATCGACGGCTCGCGTCCGCGGAAGTCGACGAACAGCACCATCGGTGCCTGTGAACCGCCACGGGCCAGAATGGCTTCGCGGAAGGCGCGACCGGTTTCGGCGTTGAGCACACCGTCTTCCTCGAATTTCGAGAACGCATCGGCAGACAGCACTTCGGCCCACTTGTAGCTGTAATAACCGGCTGCGTAACCGCCTGCGAAGATGTGCGCGAAGCTGTTTGGGAAACGGTTATAGGCAGGCGGACGCATCACCGAAACCTCGTCACGAATGCCTTCCAACACCTCCAGCACGCTGCGGCCGTCGCCGTGGGTGGCGTGCAATTCAAAGTCGAACAGCGAGAACTCCAGCTGACGCACCATCATCAGGCCGGACTGGAAGTTCTTGGCGGCGAGCATTTTCTCCAGCAGGTCCTGCGGCAATGGCTCGCCGGTTTCGTAATGACCGGAGATCAGCGCCAGGCCTTCGGGCTCCCAGCACCAGTTTTCCATGAACTGGCTCGGCAACTCGACGGCGTCCCAGGCCACGCCGTTGATACCGGATACGCCGGCATGATCGATGCGGGTCAGCAGATGATGCAGGCCATGACCGAATTCGTGGAACAACGTGGTGACTTCATCGTGGGTCAGCAGCGCAGGCTTGCCCGCGACCGCAGGCGTGAAGTTGCACACCAGATTGGCCACCGGGCTTTGCAGAGTACCTTCAGCCGTGCGACGGCGATCACGAGCGCCGTCCATCCAGGCACCGCCACGCTTGTTGGCGCGCGCATACAGGTCGAAGAAGAAACGCCCGACGTGCTGGCCGTTTTCCTTGATCTCGAACAGACGAACATCCGGGTGCCAGGTGTCGAAGCCTTTTTGCTCGGCAATCTCGATGCCGTACAGACGCTGGACGATAGCGAACAGACCGCCGAGCACTTTATCGATGGGGAAGTAGGCACGCAGGATTTCCTGGGAAACGCTGTAGCGCTGTTCGCGCAGCTTCTCGCCGTAGAAACCGCTGTCCCAGCTTTGCAGATCCGGGCAACCCTGTTCGGCGGCGTAGGCCTTGAGCTGCTCCAGGTCCTGGGCCGCGAACGGCTTGCTGCGCTTGGCCAGGTCACGCAGGAAACTCAGCACCTGATCGCTGGACTCGGCCATCTTGGTTGCCAGGCTCAGCTCGGCAAAGTTCGCATAGCCAAGCAGTTGCGCCAGTTCCTGACGCAGGTCGAGGATCTGCTCCATGACAGGGGTATTGTCGTTCTTGCCCGCATTCGGGCCTTGATCCGACGCGCGAGTGCAGTAAGCCGCATAGACTTCTTCACGCAGTGCGCGGTCTTCGGCGTAGGTCATCACCGCGTAGTAGCTCGGAAATTCCAGCGTGATCAGGTAGCCTTCCAGATCCTTGGCCTTGGCGGCGGCAGCCATCTGCTGTTTGGCAGAATCGGTCAGGCCGGCGAGGGCGGACTCATCGGCGACCAGCTTGGTCCAGGCCTGAGTGGCATCGAGCAACTGGTTGGAAAACTGGCTGCCCAGCTCCGACAGTTTGCTCTGCACTTCAGCGTAACGCTTCTGCTGTTCAGGCGGCAGATCGATGCCGGACAGGCGGAAATCGCGCAGCGATTGCTCCAGAATGGTCTTCTGACCGACGTCGAAGGTGGCGGCTTCAGGACCGTTGGCCAGCGCTTCATAGGCCTGAAACAGTGCGCGATTCTGGCCCATCTCGGTGGAGTAGGCGCTCAACGCCGGCAGGCACGACTCATACGCTTCGCGCAGCTCAGCGCTGTTGCACACGGCGTTCAGGTGGCTGACCGGGCTCCAGGCAGCGCCCAGGCGGTCATTCAATTCGTCCATCGTCAGGACCAGCCCGGCCCAGGTCGGTGTCGACCCCTGTTTAGCGAGGATGTCGGCAATCGCGGCACGGTTGTCCGCCAGGATTTTTTCAACAGCAGGTTTGACATGTTCGGCACGAATCGCCGAAAAGGGTGGCAGGTCGTACGATTGCAGAAGAGGGTTGTTCGCGCTCACGGTTTTGCACCTTGGCTGGAAGAAACACCCAGCCATCTTAATTACAATCGACGCCGACCGCAGCAACCAAACCCGCTCTGCACGCCTATCACTGCCAAAGAAGGAGCCTATCGTGGCCATTCGCAAGTTTCAGGACCACTCCCCAGCCCTCGCCGAACGGGCCTTTGTCGACCATTCAGCGGTGGTTATCGGCGATGTTGAAATCGGAGCCGACAGCTCCGTCTGGCCGCTGACGGTGATACGCGGCGACATGCACCGCATCCGCATCGGTGCCCGCACCAGTGTGCAGGACGGCAGCGTGCTGCACATCACCCACGCAGGCCCCTTCAACCCGGACGGTTTCCCGCTGCTGATCGGCGACGAAGTGACCATCGGCCACAAGGCCATGCTGCATGGCTGCACAATCGGCAACCGCATCCTGGTCGGCATGGGCACGACGATCATGGACGGCGCGGTTGTCGAAGACGAGGTCATCATCGGCGCAGGCAGCCTGGTGCCACCGGGCAAAGTGCTGGAAAGCGGCTTTCTGTACGTTGGTCGCCCGGTCAAACAGGTACGTGCATTAACCGACAAGGAAATCGCCTTTTTTCCGTACAGCGCCACTAACTACGTGAAGCTCAAGGATCAGCATCTGGCTGAGGGGTTTGATAAGGCCTGACTATCGTTCCTGCGCTCCAGCGTAGGAATGCATCCCGTGACGCTCTGCGTCACAAATCTGCACAGCGCCGCTCACTCGAGACCGGACGCAGAGCGTCCAGAAAGGCATTACCACGCGCAGCGTAGTAACAATAATCGCACTCAGGGCATCAACCGCTGCAACGCCGCCTTGCGCGCCTCGACCGGCAGCCCTCCCAGCTTTTCCACGGCATTGAAAAACGCCACCCAATCGCCATTCACCTGCCTGAACAACGCTGCAAACGCTGGCACCCACTGATCATAAAGACCAAATGGCAGCAGCTTGGCGTTGTTCATCGGGCTGTTGATCCAGGCATCAAAACGCTTGTCGCCTGCCCATTGTTCATCGCGTAACTTGCGGTAGTCACTGCGCAACCGCTCGAACTCTTCAGCCTTGCGCGCGCGCATCACCTCAGCCGACAACGGCTGACGATACAACGCCTTGAGCCGCTCCCGAGTGTCGAGCACCAACCGGATAAACTGGTCACGCCGTGCGGACTGCGAAACACTCTCCGGCGGCAAACCCCGCGCCGCACGCCACTGCCGCGTACCTTCCTGTTCGACGAAGCTGGCGTAGGACTCGTTGAACTCGGTGTCGTCTTTCACATAAAACCGCTGATGCGCCAACTCATGAAAAATCAGCGTCGCCAAACGCTCATCTCCCCAGCCCATCATCGAACTGAGAATCGGGTCATTGAACCAGCCCAGTGTCGAATAGGCCTCCACACCGCTCAAATACACATCCTTGCCCGCCTGCCTCTGCAACGCCGCCTCACCACGCGCCCCGCCAGGGCTGTAATAACCGCGATACGCGACGCAGCCGGCAATCGGAAAACAATGCGTAACAGGCTCCAGCGAAAACTCGTCGGTCGCGAACACATTCCACACCACATAAGGACGTCCCAGATCCGCATACAGGCGATAGCTCTGGTTATCCGGCAGATGCAAATGTTCACTGGCAAACGTCCGTGCTAACTGTGAACGGGCCAGACGCTCACGCAACCCGGCATCCCGCTTCGGGTCAGCGACGATCTTCGCCACCGGTTCGCGAGCCTGCAGCAATTGCCACTGCCCTTGAGCCAACTGGCCGTAATAGGAAACGCTGGAGCAGCCGACGAGCAGCGTAACTGCCATCAGTGAAAGGACGCGACAAAGGCGTGGGGCGGTCAGCGTGGACATGAGCGGGAGGGCTTTGGTGATTTGGACAGGATGATGTTATGCCGGACGGGCAGGGAGATGTGCAACTGTCGAGATTCGCCGATTAAAAAGTGATTCGACAAAATCGAACCTTGCGCCGATAGCCGGGCGTCGCACGTGTGGTTTATGAAGCGCTTACGGCGAACGCTGGAACCGGAGGGCACAGCAAAGCCTGAAGAAAGTACGTCAGCCCGGGTGCACGCTCACCAGGAGAGTGCGCCCGGGCTGCCAGGTTAGGGGAGTGCTATCCGTGAATGGTCGGATCAGGACGTTGTTCTCGCCAGCCACGGGAATGTGGACCGGGGCAGGTAATAAACGTGGAGACTCCAGTTGCAGCCTCGATCATAGTTGCTTTCAACGTAGAAGGACCCTGATGTTTTCCCAATCATCGCACCGTTGGACTTCCAGTCGCCGTTGGTTTCACTGTTCCAGCCGTTTTGAATGTACCAGCCGGTAATAATAGCCCCCCCTTCAGACGGGTCGAACGGGAATGAGAAGGTGTGGCTTTGGTGGCCGATTGTCCAATCAGCGCTGTAATGCTGACTGTCCTCCTGAATTGAAACATTGGTAAGTTCGGTGGATTTGATCCCGGCCGACGTCGAATAGACACCGCTCGCTAACTCATTCGGCGGTGAGAGCGTCAGGCTCTGATAGAAAGAGAACAACGCGAGCGAAGGTTGAAGGCTTCTGGTCAGCTCAGAGACTTGCTGACTTAACTGACTTGCCGCGTCAGGCTCATAAAGCAACGTTCCGATACGTGCGCTGTACTGATTCGTTAAATATTGCTGCGTGTCCGCTACAGTATTGATGCCTTGAACGGGCGGGGTGAGGCTGTAGGGCTGGGTGGAGTAATAGCCCGGAATGGCCGACGTGAGTGACTCCAGTTCCTGCAACTGAAACGCGATGGTCTTGACCTTGGCAAAGTTATCGGGGTTTAGCGGTAACGTATTGGGAATGCGGTTATCGATCTGGGAATAATGAATCAGCCTGGCACGACGCGGAACAGGCTGCAGGTTTTCTGTAAACCACGTCAATAGAGTGGGAATGCTGTTAGCGTCAGCCCCGACAGGAGGCGCTTTTCCTGACGTCCCGTTCATGGTGACCGCCACCTTCACATGGACATCGCTTGAGCTTGCCAGCGACTCGAATTCCGCAGCCCCGGACGCGCTTAATATGTCTTTCTTACCGGCAACGGCTGCTTTGAAAGTCTGCAGTTCAGTAGTCGTCGTTGTGCTGCACGTATAAGTAGCCACGAAGCGTGAGCCGAATTTCGCGGTGGCAACGAAGTAATCGCCATACGTGCCCCGAAAGCCAGCCGGGTTCGAGCTTGCCAACTCACTGGCCTGAGGGGTGAAGGCTGGCGCTGAACTCAGCGAGGCATAATCCGCGTCCGTCACGTCATAGAAAGCCAATATCGTCAACGAGGTTTCAGAGTACGTGACATTGGACAAATATGACGCGGATGCCGATGCACTGGCAGCACCTACATTGTATTCGCCCTGAGCTTCCGCTTTGAAAAGTCGGCTATAGTCGTCAGCGGTCGCAATCACTTCGTACTTCTGAACGGTATTTTTCGCCCTACCAGGTTCTGGTGTAATGGGGCTAACTGCTTGTACAGCAAACGCACCGCTTTCGGCATTGATTCCCAAGCCGAAAGAATAGTCATTCCATGGCTGATCATTCAAAGTTCCCGCCAGATTGGTAACTAGCGACTCGCTTTTTTCACCCCGTTTACTCCACATTTTTCACATCCCTAATGTTTTTTGATTGAGACAGTTTCTGCCATCAACAAAAGCTGTCTATTCCTTGACACATGCTTTGAGGTCACAAGGCACTTAATAAAAATGCACAATCGACAACCAGGAATCAAGAAAATTTTATAAGACCTCAATAAAATTATTCTATCAATTGACTGTAGAAATCAAAATTCGCGACTGACTATTCAAGCGGGCTTATATAGCTGGACGCAAAGGTGCCAACGCATGAAGCTGATTCACACGCACTTTGAAATGCCATCTTTGTGTGCGAGCTTGCTCGCGAACGCTGATTTTCAGTCGAAGTATCTTAAGATGCCTGTCACGCTTATGGCAGGGCAGGCCTGCCGCCTTAAATCAACTCACACATCCCGGAACCGCCAAAATGCGCATCACAGCCCCGATAACCGCATTAGCCCTGACAGCTCTCTCCGGATGTGCAGGTCCCTTGCCTGCGGTCAGCCCGGACATGGCGTGGGTCGAGATGCGCACCGTCACCGGCCAGTTGATCATGGGCGACAAGCTGGATGGCGAGAACACCTACGACGGGCGCTATTTTCAGGTGACGCCGGGCAGCCATGAGTTACAGGTGCGTTATGACTATGAGTACCGGTCGGGCGGCATGGGGATGATCGGCGACGAGTACACCGAGATCACGTGTTACGTCAGTGTTCGTTACGACCACTTCGCTGCCGGGCAGCGATATGTGCTGGAGGTACGCTCACTGGCGAACAGTGTCGACGCCTGGCTTTACGATGCAGAGCGCAAGGTGGTGGCCGAAGAGGAAGAAGAGGGTGGGGTGCACTGCATCTGATCAGCGACCGTTGAGCTGGTAGATGATTTTTTTCGTACCGTTGTCGCAGCTGCCGACGATCATGCTGGGATCGGAAGCCTCTTCGTTGCTAACAATTTCCAGCGTGTAGGACGTGACGTTGTTGGCCTGGATCTTGGCTTCGATTTCATCCTTGAGTTCTTCACAGGATTTCGGCGCCGCCAGGGCGCTGGTTGCCAGCAGGGTGCAGGTTACTGCCAGAATAAAACGTTTCATGCTCGACTCCTGATCAAAATCAAACCATGCGTCAACCAACGCATGACCGATGAAGCAAGCCAGCTTTATACAGCAGATACAGGAGCGCACAAGGCGCCCCCGCAAGGCTGGCTGTGAATCAGCTCAGCAATGTAGCGTCCAGGGTGATCTTCGCGTTCAGCACCTTGGAAACCGGGCAGCCTTCTTTGGCTTGCTTGGTCAGTTCGTCGAACTTCTCCTGCGTTGCGCCTGGCACTTTGGCCTTTAGGGTCAAATGCACAGCGCTGATTTCAAAACCGCCTTCAATCTGGTTAAGCGTCACGTCAGCCTGAGTGTCGATGCTCTCAGCAGTCAGGCCTGCACCGCCCAGAATCATGGACAATGCCATCGAGAAGCAGCCTGCGTGGGCCGCGCCGATCAATTCTTCAGGGTTGGTGCCTTTACCGCCTTCAAAACGAGCCTTGAAGCCGTAAGGCGCTTCTTTCAACACGCCGGTTTCCGTGGAAATGCTGCCGATACCGTTTTTCAGATCACCTTCCCAGTGGGCGGATGCTTTCTTGACGATGCTCATGGTGGCTCCTTCTTGAGATGAATTTGGATCAATGCTGTTACAAGGTTCTGAGGATAGACGGCTCTGGAAAGTTCAACCGTCGGAAAGACCAAGCGTTTAAGTAGGTTTTTATCCGCCTGCCATTGAAAAGCCAGACTTGCGCCCGCACTGCTGTTTCATCATGGGCAGCTCCAGCAGCCAGCCCATCACAATTCGAGGAGCTACCCCGACCTATGAAACGTCTGGCAGATGTAAAAATTTCCACCCTTGATCTGGTGCCGGTGCGCCACGACAAAGGGCCCGCCGATTCCCTGCGCAACTCGCTCAACCTTGCCCAGCATGTTGAAAAGCTGGGTTACAACCGCTTCTGGGTGGCCGAGCACCACAACATGGACGGCATCGCCAGTTCAGCGACCTCGGTGCTGCTCGCCTACCTGGCAGGCGGCACGTCGACCATTCGTGTCGGGGCTGGCGGGATCATGCTGCCCAACCATGCACCACTGGTGGTTGCCGAGCAGTTCGGCACGCTGGCCAGCCTGTATCCCGGTCGGATTGATTTGGGGCTGGGTCGCGCGCCGGGTTCCGATCAGATGACCGCTCGCGCCTTGCGCCGCGAACGCTCCGGCAGCGCCGAAGATTTTCCGGATGACGTCACCGAGCTGATGGAATATCTGGGGCCGCGTACGCCTGATCAAAAAGTGATCGCTGTTCCTGGCTCAGACACCAACGTGCCGATCTGGCTACTGGGCTCGAGCCTGTTCAGTGCTCAACTGGCAGGCATGCGCGGTTTGCCGTATGCCTTCGCGTCGCATTTTGCGCCGCGTTATATGCATGAGGCGATTCGCGTGTACCGCAATCACTTCCAGCCATCGGCCGTGCTCGACAAACCCTACGTGATGCTCGGCGTTCCGCTGTCCGCGGCAGACACCGACGAGCACGCCGAATACCTCGCGACATCTGTTTACCAGCGCATCCTCGCGCTGATGCGCGGGCACAGTCTGATGCAGCGCCCACCGGTCGAATCCATGGACGGCCTGTGGCTGCCGCATGAACGTGAAGCGGTGGCGAGCTTCCTGGGGCTGGCGATGGTTGGCGGCCCGGACAAGATCCGCGCCAAACTGGATGTGCTGCTTGAACAGACCGATGCCGATGAACTGATCTTCACGTGCGACATGTATGAGCACGAGGACAGGCTGCGGTCCTACGAGATTCTGGCGCAGGTCGCACAAGGCTGATAGCAACCTTTCGGGTCACAACGCGGGCTTCAAAAACAGCATCGCCCCGGACTGGATGACAGTCCGGGGCGATGCTGTTCGTGAAACCTGCAAACGGGATTAGCCGGGCGAACCGACCTGAGTCAGGCCCGACTGGCAATCAACCGCGCTGGTAAACGACTTCCTTGGTGCCGCCTTCGCAGGTGCCGACGACTTGCTTGTCGGACGCGCTGCCTTTCTCGACCACTTCCAGCGTGTAGGACGTTACGCCCTTCGCCTGGAGTCTGGCGTCGATTTCACTTTTCAACTCTTCACATGGCTTGCCTGCCGCGAGGGCAGTACCTGCAATGCTCAGCAAGCCTACAGCCAACAAAAACTTCTTCATGGGTAATCCCTCTCGTCCGGCCAAATGAAGACGCCATCGGAACAGGCGCCCATTGAAAACCCCCACGCCCACACATCAACCGTGTGGTGATATCAGTGTGTGTGTAGCGCAGGTTATGGCAATCGGCCAGCCGAAAGGTTCAGAAGGGCATCAGCTATTGGTAATGCGGAAGCCGACTTTCAAGGTGACCTGGAAATGCGCGACTTTGCCGTTTTCGATATGGCCGCGGGTTTCGGTCACCTCAAACCATTCCATCAGGTCGAGGCTTTTGCTGGCTTCGGCCAGGGCGTTGTTGATGGCGTCTTCGATAGTGGTAGTGGAAGAGCCTACGATTTCAACTTTTTTGTACGTGTGATGATCGGTCATGGCAGTTCTCCTGAAGGTCTGGAAAAGACGCGATATAGACCGCGCTCCCTGCTTCTGTCAGGAGAACGCGCGCAAAAGTTCAGCGCTTTGCAAAAATCCCATCGCACTTTCCAAAAAGCCCGGAGTCGGAAACAACACGCCCACTCATCATTGCAGGAGAAACACCATGGCTACTACGTCACTTCGCAAAGCCTCGTTGCAGAGTATGGAAGCTGAGATCGAGAGCCTCCTGAAGTCCCTCGAGGGCCTGAAAGCCGACGCTACCGACGAGTCGCGCAAGACACTGAAAAATCTGAAAGCCAACGCTGAAAGCGCACTGAGCCATTCGCGCAGCCTGCTCAGCGATGTCTACGAAGACGTTAAAGAGAAAACCCGCGAAAATGCACTGGCAACTCGTGACTATGCTCAGGAGCACCCTTGGACCACCGCTGGTGTTGCGGTAGGTGCCATTGGCCTGATCACTGCCTACATGCTGTTCAAGCGCGGTAACTGATCAGATTCTGATCGGGTCCTCAGACCGCTTCAGCTCATTTTTCAACCACTGAGCAAGCTGGCGCGCCCGTCCATCGGCCGCACGTCTGGGTATCCAAAGCGCCAGCTGCGCCGGGGTTTCGCTGAAACCCCATGGCGCAGCCAGGCGACCGGCTTTAAGGTCATCGATGACCAAAGGCTCCGGCGCAATCGCAATGCCAAGGCCCGCCACAGCCGCCTCCAGCAAATAATACAAATGCTCGAAACCCTGCCCGTAACGTAATGATCGCGGATCGATGCCGTTGTGCTGCGCCCAGCTTGGCCAGGCTTGCGGACGTGAGGTGGTTTGCAACAGTGATTCTTTGAGCAGTGCTGCGGCGGGTGCATCGCGCAGACTTTCGAATCGCGCGAAGCGTGGGCTCAAGACCGGCCCGATTCGTTCGCTCGCCAGTTCGAAAACCTGCATGTCTGCAGGCCACGGCGGCTCGGCGAATACCAGCAATGCATCCAGGCCGGGCCGGCGCGGATCAAGGTCGCCTTCACCTGCCGACAGGTGCAGGCGCAGGTCTGGCAACTCGGCATTAAGACGGCTCAAACGCGGTATGAACCAGCGCGCCAGCAGGCTGCCGGAACATCCCAACACGAATGGCGCGTCTGCGCTGCCCTTGCTCAGCTCGACGCATACGCCGCGCAATCGATCGAATGCTTCGCCACTCACATCGCGTAACCGAATGCCTGCATCTGTGAGTTTCAAGCCTCGTCCGTCCTTGCTGAACAGGCTTACACCCAAGTGTTCTTCAAGCACTTTTAATTGGCGACTGACAGCACCATGCGTCACGTTCAGCTGTTCGGCCGCCTGACTGACACTGCCAAGTCGGGCAGTGCTTTCGAAAGCACGCAGGGCGTTGAGGGGAGGAAGGTCGCGGCTCATGATCTGTGAGTTTTCCTGACAGGTTGTAGCGATCTTATCGGTTTTCATCCAGCCGTGCGCTGGTTAAAGTGGACCCATTGCCGATCCGGCTCAATTCATTCGCCCAATACTGCAACTGGAGCACTTCATGACCCAGACCAACTTCCGCAGCGGCCCCGACGCCAACGGCCTGTTCGGCTCATTCGGCGGCCGCTACGTGGCTGAAACCCTGATGCCGCTGGTGCTAGACCTCAACCGCGAGTACGAAGCCGCCAAGGCCGACCCGGAGTTCGCCAAGGAAATGGCCTACTTCCAGCGCGATTACGTGGGCCGTCCAAACCCGCTGTACTTCGCCGAGCGCCTGACCGAATTCTGTGGCGGCGCGAAGATCTACTTCAAGCGCGAAGAGCTGAACCACACCGGCGCGCACAAGATCAACAACTGCATCGGCCAGGTATTGCTGGCCAAGCGCATGGGCAAAAAACGCCTGATTGCGGAAACTGGCGCGGGCATGCACGGCGTTGCTACCGCTACCGTCGCGGCGCGCTTTGGCTTGCCTTGCGTGATCTACATGGGCGCGACCGACATCGAGCGTCAGCAGGCCAACGTGTTCCGCATGAAGCTGCTGGGCGCTGAAATCGTACCGGTCACTTCCGGCACCGGCACCCTGAAAGATGCGATGAACGAAGCCCTGCGTGACTGGGTGACCAACGTCGACGACACCTTCTACCTGATCGGCACTGTGGCAGGTCCGCATCCGTATCCGGCGATGGTGCGTGATTTCCAGGCCATCATCGGCAAGGAAACCAAAGAGCAGATGCAGGAGAAGGAAGGTCGTCTGCCGGACAGCCTGATCGCCTGCGTGGGTGGCGGCTCCAACGCAATGGGCCTGTTCCATCCGTTCCTCGATGACGCCAGCGTAGAAATCATCGGCGTTGAAGCGGGCGGTCACGGCGTGGATACCGACAAGCACGCGGCCAGCCTCAATGGCGGCGTACCGGGCGTGCTGCACGGCAACCGTACCTACCTGCTCCAGGATGGCGACGGGCAGATCACCGACGCGCACTCGATCTCTGCTGGCCTGGACTATCCGGGTATCGGCCCGGAGCACGCCTTCCTGCACGAAGTGAAACGCGTCGAGTACGTCAGCATCACCGATGACGAAGCGCTGGATGCCTTCCATCAATGCTGCCTGCTCGAAGGCATCATCCCGGCACTGGAAACCGCTCACGCACTGGCCGAAGCCATGAAGCGGGCAACCAACCTGCGCGACGACCACCTGATGGTCGTGTGCCTGTCCGGGCGCGGTGACAAAGACATGCAAACCGTCATGAACCATATGGCAGCCGCCGAAAAAACTCAGGAGAAGCTGGTATGAGCCGTCTCGAACAACGTTTCGCCCAGCTGAAAACCGAAGGTCGTGCGGCGCTGGTCACTTTCATCACCGCCGGCGACCCAGGCTACGACACCTCGCTGCAAGTCCTGAAGGGCCTGCCTGCTGCGGGTGCTGACGTGATCGAGCTGGGCATGCCGTTCACTGATCCGATGGCAGACGGTGTGGCGATTCAGCTCGCTACGCTACGCGCTCTGGACGCGGGCCAGACCCTGCAGAAAACCCTGCAGATGGTCAGCGAATTCCGTGTCGACGATCAGACCACGCCGATTGTGCTGATGGGTTACTACAACCCGATCCACCGCTTTGGCGTCGAAGCCTTCGTGGCGCAGGCAAAAGAAGCGGGCGTCGACGGTCTGATCATCGTTGACCTGCCTCCCGAGCACGACGCCGAACTGGCAACGCCTGCACAGGCATCCGGTATCGACTTCATCCGCCTGACCACGCCAACCACCGACGATGCGCGCTTGCCGCGTGTGTTGGAGCGCAGCTCCGGGTTTGTCTACTACGTGTCGGTTGCCGGTGTAACCGGTGCTGGCTCGGCGACCACCGAGCACGTTACTGAAGCCATCGCACGCCTGCGTCGCCACACCAGCCTGCCGATCAGCGTCGGTTTCGGTATCCGCACACCCGAGCAGGCAGCGGCCATTGCTCGTCTGGCAGACGGCGTTGTAGTGGGCTCGGCGTTCGTCGATAAGATCGCCACTGCCGAGTCGCCTGAAAAGGCAATCGATGGCGTGTTGACTCTGTGCGCCGCATTGGCCGAAGGTGTACGTAACGCACGCATCGGCTGAGGGTAAAGTTTCTGATACAGAGGAATCAAAGCGCTATCAGCGGTTCTATGTAGCACGACACAAGGGGTTCATGACCAATGTCATGAACCCCTTTTTGCTGCATTGAGTGAAGCTGAGGAAGCACCATGAAACTGCCAAACCGTTTTATCACCGGGCTGGGTATCTTGATGATCAGCGCCAGCCCGCTACTGCAAGCGGCGCCGCCTGACCAGCGCGGTGATGGCCCGGACGACAACCGCGGCGGCCAGCAGCAGGGACCGCAGAACAACGGCGGCCATAACGAGCGTGGCAATGACCGTGGCCCTGGCAATGACAATGGCCGAGGTCCGGATAAAGGCCCGGCCAGTCAGCCAGGCAGACAGGCCCATCAGGACAACCGTGGCGGCAACCGCCCACCGCAGGATTTCGGCCCGGTACGCGAGACCTTCCAGCAGCACCGCGACGTCATCGGCCGAGGCCAGCCGCTGCCACCTGGCGTACACATCGCCAAGGGCCGTCCGTTGCCACCTGGTTACGGTAAACGCCTGGACAGCCGCTCGCTGCAATACCTGCCACATTATGACGGCTACGAATGGCGACGCCTGGGCACCGACGTCGTACTGATCGCCGTGGGTTCGGGAATTGTGTATGCGATTCTGGATGGTGTGTTGAATTGATGGTCTGCTGACGCCCTTGAATACGCGGTGACACACAGACTTGTGACGCGGAGCGTCACGAACGGCATTCCCACGCTGGAGCGTGCGGAACGATCATCCAACTATCGTGCGACGCTCCGCGTCGCATGCCGTTCTGGACGCTCCGCGTCCGATCTAGAGGGCCCAGCGTAGAAACCAGCCCGCCTCAACCCTGCTGCTGATTAGCCCGCGCCAAAAACGTCATCAGCGCCCCTGACACAAAATCCGGGTTTTCCAGATTGGCAATATGACCCGCTTCAGGCACCAGCACGTAAGGGCAGCCAATCAGGCTGGCCATCTCACGGGTTTCTTCAGGCGGGCGCGGGATGTCTGCATCCCCACACATTACCAGCGTGGTGTCGGCATTCAGTTGTTCAAGCAACCCAAGCCGGTCATCGCGACCAAAGATCATTCGCCCCAGAGGCACTACAGTCTGGCGCAACTGCTCTGCATTCATACCCGCCAATGCGGAGCGGAACGCCTGATACACCGGCGACTGCGGGTCAATGCCAGGCCGGAAGAAGATCGGCACCACAATGTCCAACAGCGGCTCAGGAAAGGCACCGGCCTGTTCCAGCTTGTCGAGCAACGAGAAATAGTGGGCTTTCTTGGCTTCCGACTCTTTGCCCAGATAAGTGTCCATCAGCACCAGCCCGGTAATGCGCTCTGGCGCGAGCAGCGCAGTAATCGCACCCCACATGCCGCCCACCGACAGCCCGACGATGCTGCAACGCTCGATATTCAAATGATCCAGCAGCGCCAGCGCATGACGGGCCAGATCATCGAGATTGCGGGTGCCTTCCGGAAAACCGCTGGAATCTCCATGCCCCCAAAGGTCCGGCACAATCACCCGATACCGGCTGGCCAGCGTGTCGATCTGCGCACTCCACATCGCCTTGTCCCAAAGGTAACTGTGACCGAGCAAGACAACCGGCCCGGTGCCTTGGTCAGCGTAGTGAAGGGTCTTACCGTCGATGAGTAGATCCGGCATTTCTGATGATCCTCTGTCTGGTCTTTCAGCATTCATTTCAGGCAGCCCGTGAAAGGCGGCTTATCGATGTTGACGCGTATGCATGACCATTTTGTTGAAATTTGCGCTGCAACGGACCGAGTGGTCATTTTTCAGCGGAGCTATCTTACACCGATCTTTTCGACGAGGAATGCGCTTGTAATTGCTGAATGAAAACGGCCGAGAAGCTGGCTATCAGCCACTTAGAGCGCCCAGATTCAAAGGCCGAACCGCGCCCATCCAGATGGCATGGTCGGTATGGTCGCGCAGCTCATCGCCCGTCAACGGATGCAGAAAAACCACCAATCCATCGCGATTAAGCGCGAGCCATAAAGTGACGTCAGCCAACTGCTCATGCCCGAACGCCAACTGGCAACTCCAGTCCGGATGCGGCCCAACCAGCTTTTGGTGAACGCGGCCCATCTGCAGCGCAAATTTCTCGGTCGCGGCTTCGCACAGGGCTCGGGCCTGGTCCAGGGTCTGGGCGTTGAAATAGATATGGGCGTGGTAGCCGTGGATGTCTTGCATGTATGAGTCCTTCCTGACCAAAAAATGAACGCCTGCTTACACCGCAATCGACGGCAACGGCCTGCCCGCCAGCGAAACCCCGCTCAACGCCTGCTCACTCGCCAGCCAGTCCATGAACTGCTGGACGATCTGCACGCGCCGTTTGCGCTGGGGCAAAACCACGTAATAGCCTTGGCCGGAAATGGCGGCTCCGGCGATGGGGCGGCAGAGCAGGCCTTGGTCGAGGAGGTCGTCGACCAGGTGTTTCCAGCCGATGGCGATGCCTTGTCCGCCAATCGCAGCCTGGATGAGCAGGGTGTAGTTGTCGAAACGCAGCTGGCCGGGGGTAGGGGCCTGGGGAATGTCGAGGGCGCGGAATACGCCCGCCCAGTCGAACCAGTTGTTGCTGCTTTCGCCGCGCAGGTGCAAGAGCGGAAAGTCGCGCAGTGCCTCGTTGGGCAGCGGCGTCTGGCGACCCGTGATCAGTTGCGGGCTGCACACCGGAAAGACTTCTTCGCTGAACAGCCAGTGGCTTTCGCCTTGCTTGAAGCGCCCGTCGCCGAACAGTACGGCAACGTCGATATCTGCGCGTAACATGCTGTGGGTACGCTCGCTGGTGACCAGGCTGACATCCACGTCCGGGTTGACCTTGTGGAAACGGTGCAGACGCGGCATCAGCCAGTAGGCGGCGAAGGCAAAGTCGGTCGCCACTTGAAGCACTTCGTGCTGGTGCTGTTCGGTGATCGCTATCAGTCCGCTGTCGATGGATTGCAGGCCAGCCTGCACATGGCTGAACAATATTTCACCGGCTTCGGTAAGCTCGATGCCGCGATAGATCCGGTCAAACAGGCGGGTGGCCAGCTGTTCTTCAAGGCGCTTGATCTGCTGGCTGACGGCAGGCTGGGTAGTGCCCAGTTCGATAGCCGCCGCAGTGAAGCTGCGCAAGCGAGCCGCGACTTCAAAGGCACGCAGCAGGTCGAGGGACATGTCGCCAAAAACTTCAAACATAAGCGGTGCTTATCCTAGGCATTGCTGCGCATGGGCTTTACCATCAAACACGACGACTTCATCCTCGTACCCGGCACTTTCGCATAACTTTTCACAATGGGATGCAGCGATTACATGAAGCGCAAAAATATTCTGTTCATCATGGCCGATCAAATGGCCGCGCCAATGTTGCCGTTTTACTCCCGGTCTCCAATCCAGATGCCGAATCTGAGCCGCCTTGCTGCCGACGGCGTGGTGTTCGATTCAGCGTATTGCAACAGCCCTCTGTGCGCACCATCGCGTTTCACACTGGTCAGCGGTCAGCTGCCAAGCAAGATCGGCGCGTACGACAACGCAGCCGACTTCCCGGCTGATATTCCAACCTACGCTCACTATCTGCGTGCGCTGGGCTACAAGACCGCTCTGGCAGGCAAGATGCATTTCTGTGGGCCGGATCAACTGCACGGTTACGAAGAGCGTCTGACCAGTGACATTTACCCGGCCGACTATGGCTGGTCGGTCAACTGGGACGAGCCGGACGTGCGTCCGAGCTGGTATCACAACATGTCTTCAGTGTTGCAGGCCGGCCCGTGCATTCGTACCAACCAGCTGGATTTCGATGAAGAAGTGCTGTTCAAGTCCCAGCAGTATCTGTACGACTATGTACGCCAGGACGGTGATGCGCCTTTCTGCCTGACCGTTTCCATGACTCATCCTCATGATCCGTACACCATTCCCAAGCCGTTCTGGGACCTGTACGCCGACGAAGAGATCCCGATGCCGCCGCCGCACGCCAATCAGGCCGCGCTGGACCCGCATTCGCAACGGCTGCTCAAGGTCTATGACCTGTGGGACAAGCCCATGCCGACCGACAAGATTCGTGATGCGCGCCGCGCCTACTTTGGCGCGTGCAGCTACATCGACCTCAACGTCGGCAAGCTGATGCAGACGCTGGATGAAGTCGGGCTGGCGGAAGACACCATCGTGGTGTTCTCCGGCGATCACGGCGACATGCTGGGCGAGAAGGGCCTCTGGTACAAAATGCACTGGTTCGAAATGGCCGCCCGCGTGCCGTTGGTGGTGTATTCGCCGGGCCAGTTCAAGCCAGGGCGGGTCAGTGCGTCGGTGTCGACTGCCGACTTGCTGCCGACCTTTGTCGAAATGGCCAACGGCAAACTGGACGCAGGGTTGCCACTGGACGGACGCTCTCTGATGCCGCACCTGAAACGCAAGGGCGGGCACGATGAGGTGTTCGGCGAGTACATGGCCGAAGGCACGACCAGCCCGTTGATGATGATCCGTCGCGGCACTTATAAATTCATCTATTCGGAGCAGGACCCGTGCCTGCTCTTCGATGTGAAGAAGGACCCGAAAGAGCAGAATGATCTGAGCCAGTCACCCGCCCATGAAAAGCTGTTCAATGACTTCCTGGCTGAAGCTCGAGCCAAGTGGGATATCCCGGCGATACACCAACAGGTGCTCGCCAGCCAGCGCAGAAGGCGCTTCGTCGCCAAATCGCTGGCAACCGGCAAGCTGAAGAGTTGGGATCACCAGCCACTGGTCGACGCCAGTCAGCAGTACATGCGCAACCATATTGATCTGGACGATCTGGAGCGTAAGGCACGTTTTCCGCAACCTTGACCCTGCCCACACCAAAAAAATCAAAAGGGGTACATCAATGAAGAAGTTATCCACAGCCGTTGCGGTCGCGGTCATGGCGTTCGGCAGCCTTGCGGCGCAGGCAGAGGACGCAAGTTGCAGCACCGTGAAAATGGCCGATCCGGGCTGGAGTGACATCGGGGCCACCAATGCTATCGCCAGCGTGGTGCTTGAAGGTCTGGGCTACAAGGCCAAGGTCGACACCTTGGCCGTGCCGATTGCCTATGGCGGCCTGAAAGACGGCAAGCTGGATGTTTTTCTGGGTAACTGGATGCCGGCGCAGCAGGGCTTTTACGACAAGTTCGTGGCGACCGGCGATGTAACGCAATTGGCCAGGAACCTTGAAGGCACCGAGTTCACCCTGGCCGTGCCGGACTATGTGTGGGACGCCGGCGTGCATGATTTTGCCGACCTGAATAAATTCGCTGACAAGTTCGACCAGAAGATCTACGGCATTGGCGCTGGCGCACCTGCCAACCTGTCGCTGCAGGAGATCATCAAGAAGAATGAATTCGATCTGGGCAAATGGAAGCTGGTCGAGTCGAGCGAGACGGCGATGCTCGCCGAGGTCAATCGCAATGTGAAGAAGAAAGCGTTTGTGGTCTTCCTCGGCTGGACCCCGCATCCGATGAACGTGCAGATCAAAGGTATGCATTACCTCAAGGGCGGCGAGAAATACTTTGGCGATACCGGCTCGGTCTTCACCCTGACTCGCAAGGGTTATGCGCAAGCCTGTCCGAACGTCGGCAAGCTGCTGACCAATCTGAGCTTCACCCTGGACATGGAAAACAGCATCATGGCTGAAGTGGCGAACAAGAAAGTCAGCAATAGCGCAGCGGCAAAGGCCTGGATCAAAGCCAATCCCGCAGTGCTGGACACGTGGCTGGAGGGCGTGAAGACGTTTGATGGCAAGGATGGGCTGACGGCGGTGAAGGCCAGATTGTAGTCGTAAGGTCTTGAGTGCGCGGCGTGGCGCAGATCTGTGACGCGGGGCGTCACCCAAGGCATTCCAACGCTGGCGCGTGAGGAACGATAGGTGTCCGACTATCGTGCCCCATGCTCCGCGTGGGTATGCCGTTCTGGGCGCTCTGCGTCCTCTACGTTCAATTCACTCGAGGGACCGATGCGCTGGCTCAATCGCCATAAAATTCTACCGTTTCTGGCCTGGCTGCCGCAGCAGAGCCGCGCCAGTGTCGGGCATGATGCGCTGGTGGGCCTGAGCGGTGCCATTCTGGCCCTGCCGCAGTCCATCGCTTACGCACTGATCGCCGGGCTGCCTCCGGAGTACGGCCTGTACGCCGCGATTGTTCCTGTTCTGATCGCCTGCCTGTGGGGCTCGTCCTGGCACCTCATCTGTGGGCCGACTGCGGCTATTTCCATCGTGCTGTATGCCAGTGTCAGTCCGCTCGCCGTTCCGGCCAGTCAGGACTACATCATGTTGATCCTGTTGCTGACGTTCATCGCCGGTGTATTCCAGCTATTGCTGGGGATGATGCGCTTCGGTGCGCTGGTGAATTTCGTTTCGCACTCGGTGGTGCTCGGTTTCACACTGGGCGCTGCAATAGTCATTGCACTCGGGCAGATGCCCAATCTGCTGGGCATTGACCTGCCGAGTCAGACCACCGCCCTTAGAAGCCTGACCGCCGTGTTAGAACATCCTGGAGAGGTCGATCTACCTTCACTGACACTGGGCCTGTTGACCCTGGCGCTGAGCATCGGGCTCAAACTCCTGGTGCCTCGCTGGCCAACCTTATTGATTGCATTGGTATCGAGCAGCCTGTTGGTGTGGCTGTGGCCGGCGATGTTCGGCCATGTCCGTGTGGTCAGTGCCTTCGTTGGCCATCTACCGCCTTTCAGCCCGCTACCGCTGGACCTTGAGCTGATCCTCAAGCTGATGCCGACAGCAGTGGCGGTGGGCATGCTGGGGCTGGTCAACAGCCTGTCGATTGCCCGCTCGCTGTCGGCACGTTCGCAGCAGCTGCTCAACGCCAATCAGGAAGTCCGTGCGCAAGGTCTGTCGAATATGGTCGGCTCGCTGTTTTCCGGCTACCTGTCAGCGGGCTCGTTCACCCGTGCGGCGCTGAGTTACGAGGCGGGTGCGCGTTCGCCGTTGGCCGGCGTTTTTTCGGCGCTATGGGTGGCATTGTTCGCGGTCGCCGGAGCCTCGTTGATCTCGCACATTCCAATCCCGGCCATGGCCGCCTCGATCCTGCTGATCTGCTGGGGCCTGGTGGATCGTCGTGGCATTCGCGCACTGTTCCGTGTCAGCCGCGCCGAGTTTTTCGTGATGGCGCTGACCTGTCTGGCCACCCTGCTGCTGGAGCTGCAAACCGCGATTTATGCCGGTGTGCTGGCCTCGCTGTTCTTCTACCTCAAACGCACTTCACAACCGCGCGTGCAGCAATGGCGCGAAGGCGATGAGAATGTGCTGCGGGTCGGCGGCTCGATCTTCTTCGGTGCCAGCCATTACCTGCAAACTCGCCTGCAACGCACTGAAGGGCTGCGTGTAGTGATCGATGCGCAGCAGATCAACTTTATCGATTACTCGGGCGTGGAAATGCTTCATCAGGAAGCCAGGCGCTTGGGTCAGCAGGGGCGAGTGCTGGTAATGCGAAATGCCAGACCCCAAGTGATCGAGGAATTGCACAAGCTGGAAGGGCCGCAGAACTGCCCGATTCTGTTTGAGGATTGAGCCATAACTCATCGTCCCGACGCTCTGCGTTGCAAGAGGACGCGGAGCGTCCAGAACGGCATGCCAACGCGGAGCATTGGCACGATAGTCTCTCAGTCAACCAGCCGCCAGCAGCCTGCGCAACTCGGCCAGTACCGGAGCCGAGTCCGGGCGCACGCCGCGCCATAGCAGGAAAGCTTCTGCCGCCTGCTCCACCAGCATACCCAAGCCATCAACCGACCGTGCTGCACCCTGTTCAGTGGCCCAGCGGCAAAAGGCGGTGGGCTCTTTGCTGTACATCATGTCGTAGCAGAAGGTCGCATCGGGCTGGATAAGGCTCGGGGAAATCGGCGGCAGCTCTCCAGCCAGGCTGGCAGAGGTGGCATTGATGATCACGTCCACTGGCTCTTCAAGCCAGTCGAAGCTGCTGGCAAACACAGGGCCAAGATCCGCAAATTCCTGAGCCAGTCGTTCGGCTTTTTCAACGGTGCGATTGGCAATCACCAGCACTGAGGGTTGCTCCGCCAGCAACGGCTCCAGCGCGCCACGCACAGCACCACCCGCACCCAGCAACAGAATGCGCTGACCACGCAGGCTGCGCCCGCAATTGATTGTCAGGTCGCGCACCAGCCCGGCACCGTCGGTGTTGTCACCCAGCAGCGTACCGTCATCGAGCTTGCTCAAGGTGTTCACGGCTCCCGCACGCTGCCCGCGCTCGGTCAGGCTATGAGCGAGGCGATAGGCTTCTTCCTTGAACGGCACAGTCACGTTGGCACCACGTCCGGTCTGGAAAAACGCCTGGGCAAATGCGGTGAAATCATCCAAAGGTGCCAGCGACGTCTGGTAATCCAGCGCCTGCCCGGTTTGCTCGGCGAACAGGCGATGAATCAAGGGCGACTTGCTGTGGCCAATGGGGTTACCGAAGACGACGTACCGGTCCATCAGTTGTCCGCCAGCCAGTCGCGATCAGTCAGGAAGTATTCGGTCAGACGCGCCTCTTCACTGCCCGGAGCGGCTTTCCAGTCATAACCCCAGCGCACTTGCGGCGGCAGCGACATGAGGATCGATTCGGTACGGCCACCCGATTGCAGACCGAACAGCGTGCCGCGGTCGTACACCAGGTTGAACTCGACGTAGCGCCCCCGACGGAATTCCTGAAACTCGCGCTGCTGCACCGTATAGGCCGCAGCCTTGCGACGACGCACGATCGGCAGGTAGGCATTGATAAACGCATCACCGATGGCGCGGATGAAGGCAAAGCTGGTATCGAAATCCCATTGGTTCACGTCATCGAAAAACAGACCACCGATACCGCGTGGCTCATCACGATGCTTGAGGTGGAAGTAACTGTCGCACCATGCCTTGTAGCGCGGGTAGACATCGTCGCCGAAGGGCGCACAGGCGCGTTCGGCCACCCGGTGCCAGTGTACGCAGTCTTCCTCGACGCCATAGTAGGGCGTCAAATCGAAACCGCCACCAAACCACCAGACCGGCTCCTCGCCTTCTTTCTCGGCAATGAAGAACCGCACATTGGCGTGGGACGTCGGCACATGCGGGTTGTGCGGGTGAATCACCAGCGACACGCCCAGCGCCTCGAAACCACGCCCGGCCAGCTCAGGCCGGTGGGCACTGGCCGACGGAGGCAGGTTGCTGCCGAACACGTGGGAAAAGTTGACACCACCTTTCTCGATGACCGCGCCATTCTCGATCACCCGCGTGCGACCACCGCCGCCCGCCGGACGCGTCCAGGCATCTTCCACAAAGTGTGCGTTGCCATCTTCCTGCTCGAGCGCGGTGCAGATCCGGTCTTGCAGGTCGAGCAGGTAGGCTTTTACGGCCTCGGTACGGGTACTCATGAGGATCCCTTACGGCTGACGTCAAACGGCTGAGCCCCCGCAGCAAAAGAGGCGCAGGCAAATTGGCGCGTAGCATACCATCGGCAGCGCGGGCTGGCAGTTGACGAAGGCCGGGGGAAGGAGTCCGATAGGTGCTTTCGGAACTTGTTTTAACCATCAAGGAGAGAGCACATGGCAAAGCGTATCCAGTTCAGCACTGTCGGAGGACCCGAGGTTCTTGAATATATCGATTTCGAGCCGGAGGCTCCAGGGCCGCAGGCGGTGGTTGTGCGCAACAAGGCCATTGGCCTGAATTTCATTGATACCTATTACCGTAGCGGGCTGTATCCGGCGCCTGAGTTGCCTTCCGGGCTTGGTGCTGAAGGGGCAGGCGTGGTCGAGGCGGTGGGTGATGAGGTGACGCGCTTCAAGGTCGGTGATCGTGTCGCCTATGGCACCGGGCCTCTGGGTGCGTACAGCGAGGTGCATGTGCTGCCTGAGGCGAATCTGGTGAAGCTGGCGGACTCGGTCAGTTTCGAGCAGGCCGCTGCGTTGATGCTCAAGGGCCTGACCGTGCAATACCTGTTGCGCCAGACCTATCAGGTGAAGCCGGGCGAGATCATTCTGTTTCATGCGGCGGCGGGTGGTGTTGGCTCGTTGGCCTGTCAGTGGGCCAAGGCATTGGGCGCGAAGCTGATCGGCACGGTCAGCTCACCGGAGAAGGCCGCTCACGCCAACGCGCTGGGTGCCTGGGAAACCATCGACTATAGCCACGAAGACGTCGCCAAACGTGTGCTGGAGCTCACCGACGGCAAGAAGTGCCCGGTGGTCTACGACGGCGTGGGGCAGGACACTTGGCTGACCTCGCTCGACAGCGTGGCACCGCGTGGGCTGGTGGTGAGCTTCGGCAATGCGTCCGGACCGGTCTCAGGTGTGAATCTGGGGATTCTGGCGCAAAAGGGCTCGGTGTATGTCACCCGCCCGACGCTGGGCACCTACGCAAACAATGCGCAGAACCTGCAAGCCATGGCTGACGAGCTGTTCGACATGCTCGCCAGCGGCAAACTCAAGGTCGACAACATTCAGCAGTACGCCTTGAAGGACGCCGCCAAGGCGCAAACCGAGCTGTCCGCTCGGCGCACCACTGGCTCGACCATTCTGATTCCCTGAGCCTGCGTCAGCCAGCGCGCATGACCTGGCCGGTCGCGATATCACGGATCACGCTGGGGTTTCGGCGGCCGCCCAGGCTGCCGCCCAGCACACCGTCGATCTGACCCCGGAAGTACTGCTCGACGCGCAATCGCGAACGGGCAGCCGGGCGACCTGCCGGGTTGGCCGATGTGGAAATCAACGGGCCGACCAACGCGCACAGTTCGCGCACCGTAGGGTGGTCGGTGACGCGCAGCGCCACGGTTTCATGAATGCCAGTAATCCACTCGGGCAGCAGGTTCTGATGCGGCACCAGCCAGGTATTGGGCCCTGGCCAGGTGCTGGCCATGCGGTCGAGCCACAATTGGGGGAAGTCTTCGAACAGAAAGTCGAACTGGCGAATGTTGTCGGCGATCAGGATCAGGCCTTTTTCCACTGGCCGTGACTTGATCGCCAGCAAACGATAAACCGCTTCTTCATCCCATGGATCACACCCCAGGCCCCAGACTGCCTCGGTCGGGTAAGCAATCACCGCACCGGCTCGAATATCCTGAGCGGCTTGTTGCACACGCCAACTGCTGACCATTGTTTGTCTCTCCGCTAAATCCTGACGGCAGTTTAACCTCAGGGCGCTCTGGCGAACCATCGTCCCGCTTCACAGCTTATTCTGCCGTCCAGTTCCAGCTCGGTCAGGCCCGCCAGTACCTTGGGCAACGGCCAGCCGCTGGAGACCGATAACCCCTCGCTGGTATGCGGCGCAGCGTGCAGCAGCGCCAGAAGTGGATGGTCGCAAGGCACCGGTTTGGCAGGTGTCTCGGGCGGTGCAGCGGGCGCAACGCTCTTCCAGTGCTGCAAGCCTTCAAGAATGTGCTCAACGGTCTCGACCAGCGTTGCGCCATCGCGTATCAACTGGTGGCAACCCTTGGCACCCGGATGGTGAATCGAACCCGGTATCGCATAAACCTCTCGCCCTTGCTCAGCGGCCAGGCGTGCGGTAATCAAAGAGCCACTGGCAACACTGGCCTCGACCACCAGTACGCCGAGCGACAGGCCGCTGATGATTCGGTTGCGCCGCGGGAAGTTGCTGGGCTGTGGTTCAGCGTCCAGCGGGAACTCGGAAATCACCGCGCCACCTTGTGCCGCCATCTGCGCTGCAAGCGCACGATGCTGCTGTGGATAAAGTTTTTCAAGCCCGGTGCCCAGCACACCGATTGTATGCCCACCGACATCCAGTGCGCCCTGATGCGCGGCTCCGTCAATGCCGCGCGCCAGACCGCTGGTGATCACAAAACCGGCACCCGCCAGGCTGCGCGCAAAAGCTCTGGCAGTGTCCAGCCCGGGTCTGGAAGCGCGACGACTGCCGACCATTCCCAACTGCGGACGCTCGAGGATTGAAGGGTCGCCGGCAATGAAGATCAGCGGCGGAGGGTCGGCGATTTCGGCCAGCAGCGCGGGGTAGCAAGGGTCGTCCCACATCAGCAAATGCTGGGCCGGACACTCCAGCCAGGCCAATGCAGCACTCGCACCGTCCCTGACGGAAGGGGCTCGACGCGCCTCGGCGCAGGCACCTGGAATACCCAGCGCACGCCACGCACTGGCCGGTGCGCTCAGCGCAGACGACGCAGAACCAAAGGCTTCGATCAGCCTGGAAAAGCGTTTCGGTCCGATCTCGGGCAAGCGATGCATGCGCAGACGGGCTTCCAGCTCTGCTGGCGAAGAGAGGGCATTTTCGAACAGTGGCATGAGATCGTCCCTGATCCATTGCGCATCTCAGACGATGCACAAACCTGTGGATAACTCTGTTGACAACAATTTGATAAGTGTCTGGCTCGTCACACAAATCCGTAGCAGAACTGAAACATACCTTTAAGGATTTCGAACCTTGTCCATGATGGCCAAAGATCGGTTGGCTTGCAGGACCAAGGCGTAACTAAGCTTGTCGTACGTACGGAAAACCATGAGCAGGCCAGACCGTTCGTCAGGGATTTTTACCTGTTCACCGGTGATCCGGTCGCGCACTGTCTCGCTGGTTTTGTAGATCGCCAGCACATTCCCCTCGGCCAGGCCGTCACGTTTGCCTTTGTTGAGAGTGACCACATCCAGCACGCTGACCTGGGTTACGCCGCGTGGCACATCCAGAATCAAACCTTCTATCGGCGTTTGCGGGGCGCTGGGCAGGAAAGTCGAGTTGATCGCTCGCTCTTCGCTGCTGAACAATCGGTCGCCCAGGCGCACTTCCTGCGTAGAGCGCTGCAAAACCAGGGTCGAGACGTCGCCCTCGGAGGCAACCACTTCAGCGCTGCCGATGTCATCCGCGTTGATCCCCAGCACTTCCTTGGTCTGTGGGTCGGTGTAGGTCTTGCCCTGTCGGAAAATGCCGTAGACGGTGTGCGCCGGGTCCAGCGTGCCCCGTGCATAGGCCCGGTCACCGCTACCGCTGAGCACGCGCTCGGCATTGCCCGCGACGATGTAGGGGGCCTTTTCGAACTGCTCGGCATTGTCGACGATGCGATTGCTGATCAGGAATGCGTTGATCGCCCCCAGCGGAATGCTCGGAATGGCCTCGACCATCGGCGTACTGCGCACACGCGGTGACAATTTGATGGTCCCGCGCGACTCGCCCCGATTGAGCGTCACGCGCGGCTGACCATCGACCCAGGTCAGCGCGAGGGTGTCACCGGGGTAGATCAGGTCAGGATCATGGACTTGCGGATTGGCCCGCCATATCTCGCGCCATTTCCACGGTTCACGCAAAAACTTGCCGGAAATGTCCCAGAGTGTGTCCCCGGCGACAACGGTGTAGCTCTGCGGATAGCCTTCCCTGAGTTGCACTTGCGCCTGAGCAAGACCGCTGGCGGTCAGCAGCAGCAGGGCGAGTAGTGATTTCCTCATGCGGTGAATCCCTTTATCATGTTGCCTCACGCGAACCCTAGAGTCCTGTCCTGGGCTGCCTGCCTTGAACTCCCGGGCCCGGCACCCAACATTGACTTTACCTTAACAGTGCAGCTCTTACGTATATGGCCATTCTAAACATCCTCGAATTTCCCGATTCGCGCCTGCGCACCATCGCCAAACCTGTGGCGATGGTAGACGAAGGCATTCGCCAGTTGGTCGACGACATGTTTGAAACCATGTACGAAGCGCCCGGCATCGGGCTGGCAGCCACGCAGGTCAATGTCCACAAGCGTGTGGTCGTCATGGATCTGAGCGAAGACCGCAGCGAACCGATGGTCTTCATCAACCCTGAAATCGAAAAACTGACCGATGAAATGGATCAGTATCAGGAAGGCTGCCTGTCGGTACCCGGTTTCTACGAGAACGTCGACCGCCCGCAAAAGGTCCGCGTCAAGGCGCTGGACCGTGACGGCAAGCCTTACGAACTGGTTGCCGAAGGCCTGCTCGCCATCTGCATCCAGCATGAGTGCGATCACCTGAACGGCAAGCTGTTCGTTGATTACCTCTCTAACCTCAAGCGCGACCGGATCAAGAAAAAACTCGAGAAACAGCACAAGCTGAACGCTTGATCCTTCGTCCCTCCAAAAGGCCTGCACAAGGCCTTTTTGTTTTTTACAACGAGAAGCCCATGACTGAGCCACTGCGCATCGTCTTCGCCGGCACCCCGGAATTTGCCGCCGAACACCTCAAGGCCCTGCTAGACAGCCCTTACCAGATCGTCGCCGTGTACACCCAGCCTGATCGCCCGGCCGGTCGTGGACAAAAGCTGATGCCCAGCCCGGTCAAGCAACTGGCACTGCAGCATGACATCCCGGTCATGCAGCCGCCCACGCTACGCGCCCCTGACGCGCAGACCGAACTGGCCGCGCTCAAGCCTGATTTGATGGTGGTGGTCGCCTACGGCTTGATCCTGCCGCAAGTGGTGCTGGATATTCCGCGTCTGGGCTGCATCAACAGCCATGCCTCACTGCTGCCACGCTGGCGCGGAGCTGCGCCGATTCAGCGCGTGGTGCAGGCCGGCGACGCCGAAAGCGGCGTGACCGTGATGCAAATGGAAGCTGGTCTGGACACCGGGCCGATGCTGCTCAAGGCTGTCACCCCGATCACCGCACAGGACACCGGTGGAACGCTGCATGACCGTCTTGCCGAACTCGGCCCACCAGCGGTGTTGCAGGCCATTGCAGGGCTGGCGGATGGTTCGTTGGTCGGCGAGGTTCAGGACGACAGCCTGGCCAATTACGCTCATAAATTGAACAAGGATGAGGCGCGTCTCGACTGGACACGTTCGGCCGATGAGCTGGAACGTCTGATCCGCGCCTTCAACCCGTGGCCGATCTGCCACAGCACGTTGAACGAAGAAACCCTGAAAGTGCTGGCTGCCGATCTGGCCGAAGGGCAGGGCGTACCGGGAACTGTACTCAGCGCCAGCAAGGACGGCCTGATCGTCGCCTGCGGCCAGAACGCCCTGCGCCTGACCCGTCTGCAACTGCCGGGCGGCAAGCCGCTGAATTTTGCTGATCTGTTCAATAGCCGTCGCGAGAAATTCGCCATCGGCACGGTGCTGGGCCAATGAACCCGCGTCTGGCCGCCGCCAAGGCACTGGCTGCCGTGCTCAGCGGCAAGGCATCGCTGAACAGTTCGCTGCCCACTCAACTGGACAAGGTCGAGGTGCGTGATCGCGGCCTGACTCAGGATCTGGCGTTCGGCACCGCACGCTGGCAGCCACGCCTGTCGGCACTGGCGGCCAAACTGTTGCAAAAACCCTTCAAGGCCGCCGATGCCGACGTCGAGGCGTTGCTGCTGGTAGGTCTTTACCAGCTGTTTTACAGCCGAATTCCTGCGCATGCGGCCATTGGTGAAACCGTTGGCTGCGCTGACAAGCTGAAAAAACCGTGGGCCAAAGGCTTGCTCAACGCCGTACTACGCAACGCGCAACGCGATGGCGAAGCGCTGTTGATTGAGCTGGAACACGACCCGGTGGTGCGCACCGCCCACCCGCGCTGGTTGCAAAAAGCCCTGAAAGCGGCGTGGCCGGAGCAATGGGAAGCGATCTGCGCAGCCAACAATGCGCATCCGCCGATGATTTTGCGGGTCAACCGTCGGCATAACAGCCGCGATCAGTACCTCGAGCTGCTGAACACTGCTGGGCTGCAAGCCAGCGCGTGCACCTTCAGTCAGGACGGCATCGTACTTGCAGAGCCCTGCGACGTGCGCTCGCTGCCGGGCTTTACCGAAGGCTGGATCAGCGTTCAGGACGAAGCCGCGCAACTGGCCGCCGACCTGCTGGAGCTCGCACCCGGGCAACGCGTACTCGACGCGTGCTGCGCGCCAGGTGGCAAGACCTGCCATTTGCTGGAAGTGCAGCCGCAATTGAGCGGCGTAGTCGCGGTGGACCTCGAAGCCAAGCGCCTGGTGCGCGTGCGTGAAAACCTTGATCGTCTGGGGCTGGACGCCGAGCTGATCGCTGCCGACGCCCGCGAAACGGCGCAGTGGTGGGACGGTAAGCCTTTCCAGCGCATCCTGCTCGACGCACCATGCTCGGCGACAGGTGTAATCCGTCGCCACCCGGACATCAAGCTGACCCGCCAACTGGATGACATCGCCGCGCTCGCTAGCCTGCAGGGCGAACTGCTCGACGCGCTTTGGCCTACGCTGCAAGTAGGGGGCATGCTGGTGTACGCGACCTGCTCGACACTGCCGACCGAAAACACCGACGTCATCGAGGCGTTTCTGGCCCGTACCTCCGGGGCCAGAGAACTGGATATCGCCGGGCAGGCCGGACAGCCACCCGCAGGTATCAAGCAAGCCCATGGTCGCCAGCTGCTTGCCCAGCAAGGCGGCCACGACGGTTTCTACTACGCCAAACTGATCAAGATCGCGGATCAAGGTCGAGGCGGCGCGGGAGTAAGCAGGTGAAAATCATCATTCTGGGTGCAGGTCAGGTAGGCGGTACGCTGGCCGAGCATCTGGCGGGCGAAGCCAACGACATTACCGTGGTCGACACCGATGGCGACCGGTTACGCGATCTGGGCGACCGCCTGGACATCCGTACCGTGCAGGGCAAGGGCTCCTATCCCGCAGTCCTGCGCCAGGCGGGCGCGGACGACGCCGACATGCTGGTCGCGGTGACCAGCAGCGACGAAGCCAATATGATCGCCTGCCAAGTGGCCCACACGCTGTTCCACACGCCGACCAAGATCGCGCGCATCCGCGAAGCGGCGTACCTGACACGCGCGGGCCTGTTCGATAAAAACGCGATTCCGGTCGACGTGTTGATCAGCCCGGAACAGGTGGTCACCAATTACATCAAGCGCCTGATCGAGTACCCCGGCGCGCTACAGGTCATCGATTTCGCTGAAGGCAAGGCACAACTGGTCGCGGTCAAAGCCTATTACGGCGGTGCCTTGGTGGGCCAGCAGCTGCGCCAGTTACGTGCGCACATGCCCAATGTCGACACCCGTATCGCGGCGATCTATCGGCGCGACCGGGCGATCCTGCCCCACGGCGATACGGTCATCGAAGCCGACGACGAGGTGTTCTTCATCGCCGCCAAGGCCGATATTCGTGCGGTGATGGGTGAGCTGAGGCGTCTGGACGAGAACTACAAGCGCATCGTCATCGCAGGCGGTGGCAACATCGGCGAGCGTCTGGCTGAAGCCATTGAAAGCCGCTATCAGGTAAAGATCATCGAAGTGAACCCGGCGCGCTGCCGCTATCTGTCGGAGCATCTGGACAGTACGGTGGTGCTACAGGGCAGCTCATCGGACCGTGATTTGCTTATGGAAGAAAACATCAACAATACCGACCTGTTCCTGGCGCTGACCAACGACGATGAAGCCAACATCATGTCGTCGCTGCTGGCCAAACGGCTGGGCGCACGCAAGGTGATGACCCTGATCAACAACCCCGCCTACGTCGATCTGGTCCAGGGCGGCGAGATTGATGTGGCGGTCAGCCCGCAACTGGCAACCATCGGCACGCTGCTGGCTCATGTACGACGGGGCGATATCGTCAGCGTGCACTCGTTACGGCGCGGTGCAGCCGAAGCCATCGAGATCGTCGCGCACGGCGACCCGAAATCCAGCAAAGTGGTCGGTCGCGCCATCAAGGACATCAACCTGCCGACCGGCACGGCAATCGGTGCGATCATCCGCGACGAACAAGTGCTCATCGCCCATGACATCACCGTGATCGAATCCGGTGACCATGTGATCATGTTCCTTGTGGACAAGAAGTGCATCCGCGAGGTTGAGCGGCTGTTTCAGGTCGGCCTGAGCTTTTTCTGAACCGCTCCTGAACAGGGTGTGACCCTGACTGAACCTCTTGCCGACCTGTCTGGTCGGCAACGCTCGTCGACTCGGACGAATTCTCTCTGAGCCCGTGCATCTCAGACACACGAGCTTCATGCCTGCACGGGCTTTATGAGAGAGAACGCACCCCATGTCCGAATCGGAAAATTCCCGGGCCCCGCTTCAAGGATCACAGACCGACGGCACACCTGCGGGTGGCTGGCCTGCGCTCAGTGCGGTCAACAAGCACCTGTTGCACCAGCATGTGCTGATCAAGGGCAACCGCACGCTGCTGTCCATGAACAAGCCCGGCGGCTTTGATTGCCCCAGCTGCTCCTGGCCGGACCCAAAAAAACCGCACACGTTTGAATACTGCGAGAACGGTGCCAAGGCACTGGCTTGGGAATCGACCAAAAAACGCGTGACGCCTGAGTTCTTCGCCCGGCATACAGTCAGCGAACTGGCGACCTGGAGCGATCACGAGCTGGAAGCAGAAGGCCGTATCACCGAGCCGATGCGCTACGACGCCGCCACAGACAAATACCTGCCCGTCACCTGGGACGAAGCGTTCGCCGAGATCGGCGCAGAGCTGCGCGGCCTGAGCGATCCGTGGAAGCTGGAGCTGTACACCTCCGGGCGCACGTCGAACGAAGCCGCCTTTCTGTATCAGCTGTTCGGTCGGCTGTACGGCATGGCCAACTTCCCTGACTGCTCGAACATGTGCCATGAAACCACCACTGCGGCGCTGCCCGAGTCGATCGGGGTCGGCAAGGGCACCACGACGCTGGAAGATTTCGAGAACGCCGACGCGATTTTCATCATTGGTCAGAACCCCGGAAGCAACAGCCCGCGCATGATGTCCGAACTGCACGCGGCCGCAAAACGGGGTGCCAGTATCATCTCGTTCAACCCGCTGCGGGAAAGGGCGCTGGTACGCTTTGCGGCGCCGCAGGACCCGCGCGACATGCTCAGCCTTCATGGCGTAGAGATCAGCTCGCAGTACCATCAAGTGAGAATCGGCGGCGACATGATCGCCCTGCAAGGCGTTTGCAAGGCCGTGATCGAAGCCGACGACGTGGCGCAGCGTGAAAACCTGCCGCGCGTCCTTGATGTGGCGTTCATTGAAGAACACACCCATGGTTTTGAGCAGTACGCCAATTATTGCCGACAGTTGCCCTGGGACATCATCGAGCGCCATTCGGGCCTGACGCGCCAGGCCATCGAAGAGGTGGCTGCGGTTTATAAGCGCTCGAAGGGGGTCATCTGCTGCTGGGGGATGGGCATCACTCAGCACAAGCGTGGCGGTGATGCGATGCAGCAGATCATCAACCTGCTGCTATTGCGCGGCAACATCGGCAAGCTCGGTGCGGGGGCTTGCCCGGTGCGGGGGCATTCCAACGTACAGGGCGACAGGACGATGGGCATCTATGAAAAGGCCGGCGAACCGTTTCTGGCCAGCATGAGCAAGGTGTTCGGTTTCGAGGCGTCCAGAAAAAAAGGCCATGCCGTGGCCCAGACCTGCGAAGCCCTGTTGCGTGGCGAGGTGGAAGCACTCATTTCCATGGGCGGTAATTTATTCCGCGCCATTCCGGACACCGATGTGATCTGCCCGACCGTCAGCCGTTTGAAAATGACGGTGCTGGTCAACACCAAACTCAACCGCAGCGCGACGGTGCATGGTCAGAAGGCCTTTCTGCTGCCATGCGTGGCGCGTTCGGAACGCGACCTGCAGAACGGCGTGGCGCAGACCATTACGGTGGAGGACGCGATGTCGATGGTGCACGGCTCGACCGGCATGCTCGAGCCTGCGTCGAAGCATCTGATTTCCGAAGTCGCCATCATCGCCGGTATCGCCAAAGCGACGCTTGCGCCCAATCCCAAGGTGGATTGGGACAGTTATGTGGGCGACTACGCCAGGATTCGCGACAAGATCGAAGAAGTGTTGCCCGAGCAGTTTTATGACTTCAATCAGCGCATCCTAGAACCCGGAGGTTTTCGATTGCCCAATGCCGCCAGTGAGCGCAAGTGGGACACCGAGTCGGGCAAGGCCAACTTTCTCTTTCCTGAAGGCGTCTACGACGAAGACGACACGCCGCCGGGCGCGGAGCATTTGCAGTTGATGACGATCCGCAGCCATGACCAGTTCAATACCACGGTGTATTCCAACGATGACCGTTATCGGGATATCTACGGCGACCGCATGGTGGTGATGCTCAACCCACAGGACATCGAACGCCTGGGGCTGAAGGCCGGGGACTACATTGAGTTTCAGACAGCGCTCGACCCGACCACGACGCGGCGTGCACCGGGTTTCAAAGTCATCCCCTACGACGTGCCGCAAGGCTGCTGCGCAGCCTACTACCCGGAAACCAACGGGCTGCTGCCACTGGCCAACCGGGATAAACACGGCAACACCCCTGCGGCCAAATCCATCCCGGTGAACCTGGTGCGGATGAGTTCGGAGGGGACGCAAGTGGCGCTGGAACGGCGCGGGTTGATTGCGGCGGCCAGTTGAGGGAAACACTATCGTGCGGCGCTCCGCGTCCGATCTTGAATGCGCGGCGCGGCGCAGATCTGTGACGCGGAGCGTCACGCACGGCATTCCCACGCTGGAGCGTGCGGAACGATAACCTGACTATCGTGCGGCGCTCCGCGTCGCATGCAGTTCTGGACGCTCTGCGTCCGATCTTGAATGCGCGGCGCAGCGCAAATCTGTGACGCGGAGCGTCACGCACGGCATTCCCACGCTGGAGCGTGCGGAACGATAA